>NZ_JAOQKC010000012.1:79227-97616 GCF_025567165.1 Laedolimicola ammoniilytica | reverse complement strand
CGGTCAGCTTATAGGCTTTCTCATATAAATCCGGCTGATTCTGCCGCATCCACTTCATCTTTGCGCCGGAGAATACCGGATTGACCCGGGAACCGCAGAGCTTAAAGATCTCCCTGTGCTGCTCCTCCATGGCCTTGCACATGGGCACGGTACGCTTATCCTGCCACATCTGCGCATTACCCAGGTGATTGCCGTTCTCGTCCACCGGAATCACAGAAGAACGCTGGGAGGTAAGCGCCACCGCGTCGATAGTCTCCCCATGCTCCCCCGCCCAGGCAGCGGATTCCTTCACAATCGCCGTCATATGGTTCTTAAAATCCAGCGGATTCTGCTCCACCCAGCCGTGATCCAGAGTGATGACCTGATAGGTCTTCTGCACCGTATGTAGCATCTCGCCCGTACCGCGGAACAGAATCCCCCGCATGCTGGAGGTACCCACGTCTAAAATCAGAAAATTCATTTGTACTTCTTCCTCTCCTTATTATAAAAGCCAGTACCCGAACCCCTTCTTCACATAGTGCAGATAATCCGCCCGGTCCACCGCTTTTGCTGCTACAATTTCTATCTTGCCCAGCTCCTGGCCGTCCAGATAGTAGACCAGCTTTCCAATCTGCTGTCCTTTCTCCACAGGTGCTTCGACTTCTGTCTTAGCATACCACTTTTTTTCAATGCCGGTCAAGTCCTGGCCCGTAGTGCTCAGATAGGAAAAACTCCCCGCATACTCGCCTGCTGCCTCCTCTTCCACGCCGCCCCGCACGGGCACTGTCACCTGCGGCAGCTCATCGGTATCCCGGTACAGGGTACATTTGGCGTAGCCGTAGTTTAAAAGGGCTGTGGCGTCTGCGAAACGCCCCTTCGGGTCGGGCGCTGCCATGATGACGGCGATCAGCTCGATGCCATCCTTCTCCGCGGTGGCCGACACACAGAACTTCGCCAGGCTGGTAGACCCGGTCTTCAGGCCTGTAGCGTAGGGATACTGCCGAATCAGCTTATTCGTGTTCGTCAGTCCAAACTCCTCTGTTCCGCGCTTTGTGGCGTGGGTGATATTTTCCATCCAGATGGTGGAATAATTATGAATCTGCGGATACTTCGTAATCAGTTCCCGTGACATCAGCGCGATGTCGTAGGCGCTGGTCACATGGCCCTCCGTGTCCAGGCCGCAGCAGTTGACAAAATGGGTATCGTTCATGCCGAGCCCCTTCGCCCGCTCGTTCATCATTTCCACAAAGAGAGGTTCCGTCCCGGCCACATATTCAGCCATGGCGACCGACGCGTCGTTGGCCGAGGCCACAGAGATGCACTTGATCATGGTATCCACGCTCTGGGTCTCCCCGGCTTCCAGGAACACCTGGGAACCGCCCATGGACGCGGCATATTCCGAGGTGGTCACAGTATCATCCAGATGAATTTTCCCCTGGGAAATGGTGTCGAAGATTAGAAGCAGGGTCATGATCTTGGTTACACTGGCAGGCGGCAGTTTTTCATGGGCGTTCTTTTCCAGGACAACCGTCCCCGTGGAGGCCTCCATCAAAATCGCAGAGGGCGCCGTGATGCCCAGGGAATCTGTCCCATTTTCTTCGGCGTATACCACGGGCAGAGCGGCCTGAAAGGCCAGAAGCAGCGCCGTCAGAAGAGCCATCATTTTTTTCATTGCGTTCACATCCATACAGCATCCGATTATTATATCCTATGGCCTCCTGCCGAAAATATGTTACTGTTCACTCCGTTCTCAGCAACACGCTACGCGATGCACAGTAACAAAAATACACATCCGGACAGGTTTGCTCTTGACGCTTTTGGGTTCTTCCCCTATTCTATAATTAATAAGATATTTCCGAAAGGAGTGTTCTCTATGAAGCCTCTTCGCATTGGTATTTTAAGCACCGCATCCATCGTTCCCCGCTTCGTCGGCGCCGCAGGCACGATGACAGACTGTAAAATCACCGCTCTTGCCTCCCGCAATCTCTTCAGGGCCAGAGAAAAGGCCGCGCTCTGGAACATTCCGCTGACCTTCGGAAGCTATGAGGACCTAATTGCCTCGGACGCCGTCGATATCGTCTATATCGCCACCATCAACAGCGAACACGCACGGTATGCCCGTCTCGCGCTGGAGGCGGGAAAGCATGTGCTTTGCGAGAAGCCCTTTGCCTTACGGCCCTCGGAGATTCGGGATATCTTCGCCCTGGCCCGGGAGAAAGAGCTCTTTGTGATGGAGATGCAGAAATGTGTCTTTCTTCCGGTGATGCAGGAATTAAAGAAGCGGATCCAGGCCGGAGAATTTGGGCCGATTACCATGGCTGATTTTTCCAGTTCCTTCGAAGCCAGCTACAACGGCTGGATGTACGACCCGACCAAGGGCGGCGGCCCCCTCTACGGCAATGCCAGCTACAGTCTGCAGCTGATGCAATATCTCTTTGATTCTTTTGTAACCGAACAGACCGGGCTCTGCACCCGCGGCGACAGTCCGGTGGAAAATCAGTTCGCGGCGGTGATGCGCATGGAAAACGGCCTAATTTTCACCAACAAGACCAGCACTCTTTCTGAGACCGTTCACACCGGCTGGCTCTACGGAGAAAAAGGCTCCATCGAGCTCCCGGATTACTGGAAAGCCCGGCGGGCAATCCTGCATTTTCCGGGACAGGAACCTGTGATGCTCAATTATCCCTGCGATTTCGAGCTGCGCTATGAGCTGGAGCACGCCCTCGCCTGCATCCGCCAGGGCCTGACCGAGAGCCCGATCATGACCGAGGAGATGTCTGTGCGGGCCATGAAGACGCTGGCTGCGCTGCATAACAGCTGGAATCACTGAGCCTATAGCAGTATGAAAGCGCTGCGGCCGCATACGCTGTCACCTGCCTCTTTTCGTATTCTATTTTAAATCTTACATCTGATGTCTCACGATCCGGTACTCGTCCCCGTACTGGAAATAAGGGCAGCCGTGGAAGCTGCCCTGGATGAAGAGGCGCATTTCGTCCTCGTCCAGGTCCATTTCGCAGACGTAGTAACCGTAATCGTCATCGTAAACGTAGTTGCCGCACATCTCGCAGTTGGTAGCCTTCGGCTTTTTCTTGGTCACGTAGATTCCTCCCTGTCTGTTCTTATTCATATCTCTTAATGCACCGGTGCCAGCACTTTCTGCATATTCCGCTTCATTTTCTCGGTCAGGCGGGCATACTGGATCAGATCTTCTTCCTCGAAGCCTGCGAACCTCGTCTCGTCATAGTCCCGCTGCACGGTGGCCAGCTCCCGCAAAATCGGCTCGGCCTCGGGCTGAAAGGTGACACGTACCCGTTTTTCTGGGGTCTTTTGCAAAGTTTCATCCTTTTCCGTGCCTTTCTCTTTCTTTGAGCGTACAGGCTTCGGCATTGGAATATCTTCCATCTTGATGAGTCCCCGCAGCACCAGCTTCTGGAGCTGCATGGTCAGGGCGCTTCGGCTCACACCGGCGAAATCAGCCAGTTCTTTTTTATTCACCGTCCCGCCCAGATGGCTCAGGCACAAAAGCAGATAGGCTTCTGACGGTGTCAGATCATTTTTCAGGGCGGCCACCTCCAGATAGCGCTGCATCAGCTTCCGCTCCCGGTAGAGATCGGAAAGCATGCCCTCCCCTGCCAGAGCCGTCGCGCTGACTCCGGCCCGCTCATCACCCAGCTTCTTGGTACCGGGCAGCAGTGGAATGCCCACCAGGCCATCGCTGGCCGCGTCCACCAGGAACCGGTAGAGCTGCAGACGGTTTTTTTCGTATTCCTCCTCATCCAGCACATGTTTATAGAAGTTATGATAATACTCGAAGACGCCAAGCTTCATTTGAATGGTCTTGGACAGGCTGGTTCCCTGGGTGGTCACCAGCGACCCCTTCCGCTTCACATAGTAGTAAATGGGCGCGTGCAGGGCCGTGATGCGCTCCGCGAAACGGATGTATTCCAGGTTGAACATGAAATCCTCGCACCAGCTGATTTCCGCGTTCATGCGAAGGGCGTGCTCCTCAATGATAGATCGGCGGTACAGCTTATTCCAGAGTACGCCGTAGTAGTAATCCGCCGGGCTCTCCATCATATGGGCCGCGAACTCCTCCGGACTCATGACGCCTTCTTCCTCGATATCTCCCTTCCGGGACACCCGCTCTCCCACTACCCGGTAGAAATCCGCGATGACCAGATCACAGTCGTTCTCTTCCGCCGCCCGCACCAGGAGCTTGGTGGAATCAGGCGTCATCCAGTCGTCGCTGTCCAGGAACTGGATAAAGGTGCCCCGGGCCTCAGACAGGGCCTGGTTCCGGGCCGCCGAGACGCCTGCGTTTTCCTTGTGGAAGACGCGCACCCGGGAATCGGACGCCGCATAGGCGTCGCACAGAGCGCCGGATCTGTCCTTGCTGCCGTCGTCGATAAGCAGCAGCTCAAAATCTGTATATTCCTGTCCCAACACACTGTCCACGCAGCGGGCCAGGAAGCTTTCTGCATTGTATACAGGAATGATAATGGATACGGTCGGGATTTTTCCCTCCATGATGCCTTCCTCCTTCTTCACGTCTACGCTCTCCTCTTCTATCTCTTTCAAAATGGTAGCCACGTCGCGCTGTCATCTTTTCCATTTTTACACAATTCGTTTGAATTTTTTTTCTATCTCCTGCTTTGTCATAGCAATGATCGTAGGGCGGCCATGGGGACAGTTGTAAGGATTGTCCAGCGTCAATAGCTCCTCGATAAGCTCATGGGCCTCCGCCGTGGACAGTCTCTGATTGCCTTTGACTGCAGCCTTGCAGGACATGGAGGCAATCTTGTCGAGAATCATTTCTGTATTCTTGCCGCTGACGTATTCCAGGTCATCTAAGAGCTCCATAAATAAATCCTTCTCCGCCAGTCCGTACAGGTTGGCCGGAACTGCGCTGACCGCGTATTCCTTGCCGCCGAAGGGTTCGATCTCGAAGCCCAGCTCCCGAAAATAGTCCTGATATTCGGAAAGCTTCGCCGCTTCCTGCATGTTCAGGGTCAGGATCATGGGCGGGCTGACCATCTGGGATGTGATTTCCTTGTTCGCCAGAGTCTTCACGGTGCGCTCGTAGAGCACTTTTTCGTGGGCTGCATGCTGGTCAATCATATAAAATTTATCTTCGAACTGCACCAGCCAGTAAGTCTCGAATAGCTGGCCGATGATAATAATATCGGATTTGGTCTTCGGGTTCAGAAGGCGGTGGTCGAAGAGATCCTGCTGCTCGTATGCCGTGTCCGGAGCCTTCTCGATCCGGGTGGTGACATCGGCTTCGGCTGCTTCTGGCTCTTCCGCTGCCGCCACTGTTTCTGACACAGCTATCTGCTTTGGTATTGACTCCGGCTTCCAAGTTACCTGATATGCACTATCCTCCCGCAGAATCCCCGGCTCCACAACACGCTCCGGAACAGGCACTTTCTCTTCCGCCTGTGCCACCGGCTGTTCCTGCTGCGGCTCTTCTGTCTTCGGCTCCAGCATCGCCAGTTCCGCATTGCCGAAAATCGGATCATCCTTCGACGTAGGTCTCTCTTCTACAGGCTTCTCCGGCGCAGCCTCCTGCCGCTTTGCCTTCTTCTCCTCAAATTCCGCGTTGACCCTCTTTCGCATCTGTGTCATAAAATACTCCAGATTCCGCTCCTGCGGGGTCGGCAGTTTTTCCGGTTGCGCAACCACTTCCGGTTTTGCCTTATTTTCAAAAACGGGGCTGCCTTCCGCCTTCTTCTCCGGCCCCTCCTCGGTAAGCTTCACCTCGGGGATCAGCTCCCGCCCCATAAGCCCCTGGTGTACGGTCTCCCGCACAAACCGATATAACTGCTCCTGGTTCGAGAACCGTAACTCCATCTTCGTCGGATGCACATTCACATCCAGAAGCCCGCCGTCGATCGTGAAATGCAGCGCCGTGAACGGATATTTATGCTGCATCATAAAAGTCCGATAGCCTTCCTCGATGCCCCGGGCAATCACATTGCTTTTGATGTATCTTCCATTGATAAAATAATTCTCAAAGCCCCTGTTTCCCCTGGAGATCACCGGCTTCCCGATAAAGCCCGTGATCCGTACCGGACCCTGGACCGCGTCGATCTCCGCCAGATTGGCCGCGATCTCCCGCCCATAGATGTGGTAAATCACATCCTTCAGGTTATGATTGCCCGAGGTGTGCAGCTTCGTCTGTCCGTTGTTGATAAACTGGAAGGAAATATCAGGATGAGACAGAGCCAGACGCTCCATCAGATCACTGATATAGCCCGCCTCAGTCATGGGCGATTTCAGGAATTTCCGCCGGGCCGGGGTGTTGTAAAAGAGGCTCCGCACCAGAAAGGTAGTGCCGTCCGGAGCCGCCATATCCTCGATTTTCCGCTCCACGCCGCCTTCGATGACATAGCGCACGCCCGCGTCGGCGTCCCCCGTCTTCGTAATCAGCTCCACCATGGCGATGGACGCGATACTAGAAAGCGCCTCCCCGCGAAAGCCAAGGGAGGCTACGTGAAAGAGATCCTCCACCGCCCGGATTTTGCTGGTGGAATGGCGCAAAAAGGCAACCGACACCTGGTCGCGGTCAATGCCGCTTCCGTTGTCAGTCACCCGGATAAAGGAGGTACCGCCGTCCCGGATTTCTACCGTGACCGCCGTAGCCCCCGCGTCGATGGAATTTTCCACAAGCTCCTTGACCACGGAGGAGGGCCGCTCGATGACCTCTCCCGCCGCGATCTGATCGATTGTTTTCTGATCCAGTACCTGAATATTTGCCATCCGATCACCACCTGTTCTTAATCTTGTTCTGCAGCCGGTAGATGGTGTTCAGTGCATCCAGCGGCGTCATATTGCCCAGATCCATGTCCCGGATCTCGGTGATGATATCGTCGTCCTTCACCGTATCAAAGAGGGAGATCTGCTCGGACTCCATGCTCATTTCCACCGGCAGGGCCTTCGGCTTCAGAGAGATATCCGCTTCGCTTAACTCCTCCACCAGCTCCTTGGCCCGGGCGATAACCGGATCGGGCACCCCGGCCAGCTTCGCCACCTGAATGCCGTAGCTCTTATCCGCACCGCCCCGAATGATTTTCCGCAGGAACACGATATCATCTCCCTTTTCCTTGACTGCGATGCAATAGTTATTGACCCCAGCCAGGGAGCCTTCCAGCTCGGTCAGCTCATGGTAATGGGTGGCGAACAGGGTCTTGGCCCCGAGAATCTTCGGATTGCTAATGTATTCAATGACCGCCCAGGCGATGGCCAGGCCGTCAAAAGTGCTGGTTCCCCTTCCGATTTCATCGAGAATCAGAAGGCTGTTGCCTGTGGCATTCCGCAAAATATTTGCCACTTCTGTCATTTCCACCATGAAGGTACTCTGTCCCGAGGCCAAATCGTCGGAAGCTCCCACACGGGTAAATATCCGGTCTACGATACCGATCTTCGCGCTGTCCGCCGGGACGAAGCTGCCCACCTGGGCCATCAGCACGATGAGGGCCGCCTGGCGCATGTAGGTAGATTTTCCGGCCATGTTCGGACCGGTGATGATGGAAATCCGGTTGGCGTTATTATCCAGATATGTATCGTTCGGAATGAACATGTCGTTGTCAATCATCTGCTCCACCACCGGATGGCGGCCGCCCTTGATATCGATGACGCCCTTTTCATTCATCTTCGGACGCACAAAATGGTTCCGCTCCGCCACGAAAGCCAGGGAAGCGAACACGTCCACCTGGGCCACGGTCTTGGCCGTCTTCTGAATCCGCAGCACCTGGGCCGCGATGTTGTCGCGAAGCTCGCAGAACAGGCCGTATTCCAGGGCTGTCAGCTTTTCCTCAGCCCCGAGAATCGTATCCTCCAGCTCCTTCAGCTCCGGCGTGATGTAGCGTTCCGCGTTGGTCAGGGTCTGCTTACGCATCCAGGTCTCCGGTACCATGTCCTTATAGGAATTGGTGACCTCCAGATAGTAGCCGAATACTTTATTATACTTGATTTTCAGATTTTTAATACCGGTTTTGTCCCGCTCCTGGGCCTCCAGCTTCGCCAGCCAGCTCTTGCCCTCGGTCTTGGCCTTCCGGAAGCGATCCACATCCTCGTGATAGCCGTCCTTGATGATATCGCCGTCCCGGATGGAGATGGGTGGATCCTCCTGAATGGCCCTCTCAATCATAGCCTGAATATCCGTCAACGTATCCAGATCCTCCCGAAGCTCACAGAGCAATGGAGAGGAAAAATCTTCCAGCAATGTGCGAATATGGGGCAGCATTTCCAGGGAAGTCCGGAATGCTATCATGTCTCTGGGATTCGCCGTCTTATAACTGATGCGTCCAATCAGACGCTCCAGATCGTAGATGGGATTTAAGTACTCCCTTAATTCCTCCCGGGTAATCACATGCTGGTTCAGCTCCTCGATAGCCGCATGGCGTTTCTCGATCTCCGCCCGGTCAATGAGGGGCTGCTCCACCATGGTCCGCAGGGTTCTGGCGCCCATGGCCGTCTTCGTCTTGTCCAGCACCCACAGAAGGGAGCCGCGCTTCTGCTTTTCCCTCAGGGTCTCGGTCAGCTCCAGATTTCTCCGGCTGGAGCTATCGATGATCATGTATTTGCCAATGGTATAGGTCTTAAGGTGGGTCATATGGGTCAGGGGCTGCTTCTGGGTCTCGTAGAGATATTTGAGCAATGCGCCCGCCGCAATCATGCCGCAGCTTAAGTCCGTAAGGCCAAGCCCGGCCAGACTTGCGGTGCTGAAATGCTCCAGCAATGTATTTTTACATAATTCATCATCAAAATACCAGGATTCCAGGGGATAAAGGGCGATATTCAGCCGGAATTTCAGATCCTCCAGGTCCACGCCGCTCATGGAAAAGGCCTCGTTGCAGATGATTTCCGCAGGGGCAAATTTATTGATCTCATCTAAGAGCTTCCGCTCCGAATCCACCTCGGTCACCAGATAGTCGCCGGTGGTAATATCCGCGGTGGAGATCCCATAGCGATCGGACAGATAGACGATGCACATCAGATAATTATTCTTCGTCTCATCGGCTGTACTCAGGTTCGTACCCGGCGTTACGATTCGCACTACTTCCCGGGCCACCAGCCCTTTGGCTTCCTTCGGATCCTCCACCTGCTCGCAGATAGCCACCTTATAGCCTCTGGATACCAGCCGGTTCAGATACCCCTCTACAGCATGATAAGGAACGCCACACATAGGTGCGCGTTCCTCCAATCCACAACTCTTTCCTGTTAATGTCAGTTCCAGCTCCTTGGACGCAATCTTCGCGTCATCAAAGAACATCTCATAAAAATCGCCCAGACGATAAAATAATATACAGTCCTTGTATTGCTCCTTGGTCTTCAGGTACTGCTGCATCATGGGTGTCATTTCCGCCATGAATTTTCCTCCTAGCTGTTGCTGGAAACGGTTCCGGTCTCCGCGTCCACCTGCACCACAGCTCCATTCTTCAGTATTTCCGTCGCGTTAGTCGCATTGACGATGACCGGGATATCCAGGGTCAGGCCTACGATAGCCGCATGGGAATTGCTTCCGCCCTGCTCTGCGATTACCGCCTTGGCGCTCTTGAGCTCGGAGAGCATCTCGTTGGTGGTCTCCGGCACTACGACGATATCGCCTGCGACAAAGCTTTTTTTAAGTTCTGCCGCATTGGCTGCCACACAGATGGGGCCGCAGACCTTTTTCTTGGTATAGCCTTTACCCTTTACCAGAATTTTTCCTGCTACCTGAACCTTGATCAGGTTTGTCGTTCCGGTAACGCCCAGTGGTACGCCTGCAGTCAATACGGTCAGATCGCCTCTGGATACCAGGCCTGCCTCCTCCGCTGCCGTTACAGCGCTGTTGAACAGTGCCTCTGCTTCCTCCTCCTTGGCCAGAAGCAGCGGCTGTACGCCCCAGTACAGATTCAACTGACGGCATACATAATCATCCATACAACAACCAATGATCATGCAGCCCGGATGATGCTTCGCTACCATGCCTACGGTACGGCCGGACTTGGTAACGGTGATAATCGCCGCCGCATGCAGATCTACCGCTGTGGTACAGGTCGCATGGGAAACAGCGTTCGTAATATCGGTCCGATCTTCAATGCTCCGGCGCTTGAACCGGGCGTCATAATCGATATCCGCCTCGGTACGCAGGGCAATCTTTACCATGGTCTTCAGAGCCTCCACCGGATACTGGCCGGAAGCAGTCTCGCCGGACAGCATGATGGCGCTGGTTCCCTGGTAGATGGCATTGGCCACGTCAGATGTCTCCGCACGGGTCGGACGGGGATTCTTCATCATGGAATCCAGCATCTGAGTGGCGGTAATGATCGGCTTTCCGGTCTCGAAGGCCTTGCGGATCAGCTTCTTCTGGATGCTCGGCACTTCCTCCAGCGGAATCTCCACGCCCATATCGCCGCGGGCAATCATGACACCGTCGGCTACCCGCAGGATCTCGTCCACATTTTTAATACCCTGATCATTTTCCACCTTGGCAATGATCTTGATATAATTGCAGTTATTCTCCTCCAGAATCCGGCGGATCTCCAGAATGTCATCGGCGGTTCTGGTGAAGGACGCAGCAATATAGTCAAAGCCCTCCTTCACGGCGAAAAGAATATCTTCTCTATCTTTTTTGCTGATAAAGGGCATCTTCAGCTCTACACCGGGCACGTTGATACCTTTTTTATTGGAAATGGTTCCTCCGTTTTCTACGTTACAGATAATCTCCTTCTCGGTCAGCTTTGTAACCTTCAGGCCGATCAGACCGTCGTCGATCAGAATGGAATCTCCTTCTTTTACATCTTTTACCAGATTTTTGTAAGTGATGGATACCATTCCTTCGTTTCCCATCACATCTTCGGTAGTCAGCACGAAGGTCTGTCCCTTCTTCAGCTCTACCTTACCTTTTTCAAATTCGCCGGTCCGGATCTCCGGGCCCTTTGTATCCAGAAGCAGCGCCACGGGCAGTCCCAGCTCTTCCCGGACCTTCTTTACCCGTTCCAGCTTTCCTCTCTGCTCCTCATGGGTTCCATGGGAGAAATTCAGTCTTGCTACATTCATACCTGCCAGCATCAGTTCGCGAATCACTTCTTCGGATTCGGAGGCAGGTCCCAGAGTACAGATGATTTTCGTTTTTCTCATTGTCCTAGTCATTCTTCTTTTCACTCCTGTTTTCTTCTCTATCTTTTCCATTTTACCCGCCCATTATAACACCGCAGAAGAAGCGCCGTCAAGAAAAGGACTCGTAAAATCTTTGCTGAAAAATCCTCATTTCGCAAAGCATACATAAGTGGAAATGCCATTGGTATACTCGCCCTTCGTGCTTCCCTCTTCATTTACCAGATAGGCTCCATCCCTATCCAGCAGGCGAACCTGCGCCATATTCTCCTGTCCGTCTCCCCGCAGAACCGCGTCTGATACCCGGATCAGGGCACTTCCGTTTTCCAGATCCGCTGTGTAAAAATGAGATCCGTTGACCTGGACTGACACGGCAGCCGCGGCCTCATCCTCCGTCGTCACCCGGATTTCCGTAAAGCCCTCCCCGCTTTCCGTATCCACCTCTGCCACCTGTACCAGATCGGAAGTCACATAGTAGCCCAGGGAGGTCCGAAAGCTCTCCAGTGTCGCGAACTGCTCATCCAGCCACTCCAGACGCAGCTCGATGAATTCCCGCAACCGTTCCACGCCCTCGTCGAATTTCTGGCCGCCGTAGGTGCCCATACTGCCCTTCCAGAGCTGATCGTTGGCCAATGCCGCCGGGCGGATATCATAGACGTACTGATCCAGCAGTCCGCCCTCCTTTATCAGTTCCTCCAGATAGGTGTCCCGGATTTCCAGATATTTTTCCCGAGCCAGCATCAGAAAATACGGATCCCGGATCAGATATCGGTTCCACTGCACGGTCTGGTAATAGGTCTCGTAGGCGAAGTACGCGTTTGTGGTCTGCCAGTCGTCCGGCACCCAGGTCTCCTTCTGAGCCATACTGTTGCCCCAGGCCCAGTCGTAATCCCACTGGGGACCCACGATCCAGAGTCCGTCCACATCCTTATAGAGAAAGAGGCTGTGCTTCATGGAATCCCAGTTCATGGTGATCTCAGCCGTCAGGAAATTGATGACCATGGAGTCCACGTCCGCCATTTCCGAATAGTGAACCCCGTCATTTTTCTCCGACTGGAAATCAGATTCCCAGTAAATTACATTTTTTCGTTCGAATTCTCCTGCTTCGTAATGATTGCTTCCGTTGTTCATCACCCGATAATGGATACTGTCGTTATGATAGGTGAAGTCTGTGTCGTGAAGGGCATATTCCAGTGACTGCAGGCTCTCCTTCACGTAGCTGTTCAGGCTTTCCCAGGTATCCCCGGCTTCCGGCGACACAAAGTAGAAGGGCTCCGCGTAATTGGTGGTCAGAGTGCGGATCTTCTCCTTATCGTCCAGTTCCACCAGCACGCCACCTGTGGCCGCGGGCAGCTCACTGTAATCCACAAATTCCGTCATGTCGAAATCTGTCTGCACCGTATCCTGTTCGGCCTCGTTCCAGCCCTCGATTCCCTCCGAATGAAAACTCCGGGTATCCAGCCAGGACAAATCCGCCTGCAGTTCTTCCTTTAGTTTATCCTCAAACAGTTTCCGGTACTCATCCGGAATCTGTTCTTCCAGAATCAGCCGTTCGGCAATGGCCTCCCCGGCCTTTTTCGCCACCTTTTCCCAGTCGTAGATGTCCACCCGGTTTTCGCCCACCCGCACATGCTCGCAGAGCTGATAGACGCCCTCGTATTCTCCGTTATAAATCAATGTCACCTGCCGGGAATCCATAGCGGTCTGAGCGCCCAGCTCCGCCGCCATCCCGTAGACAATCTGATCCCGCAGCAGCGTGGAATCAATGGCGTTGGCCAGCAGTACCCAGTGCTTCTGTTCCACCATGCCCAGCAGTGCCGTCTTTTTCTCCAGCTTCACCTTGAACGGCTTCTTTTTCAGGCTGCCCGTACTGTTGCCCC
Organism: Laedolimicola ammoniilytica; assembly: GCF_025567165.1. Taxonomy (NCBI): domain Bacteria; kingdom Bacillati; phylum Bacillota; class Clostridia; order Lachnospirales; family Lachnospiraceae; genus Laedolimicola; species Laedolimicola ammoniilytica. The sequence continues at coordinate 84,657 of NZ_JAOQKC010000012.1, read as the reverse complement.
GCACATGCAGGGATACCCGGCCGTCGTAGGTTTGATCCGGCAGATACCTGCTTCCTTCCAGCACCATGGAAGCTGACGCCGTGTCCTCCTTGGTCATATCGTCGTAGGCGGTATCACAGTTCAGATACAGCACCGGCAGGACGCTCAGATACCGGGAATCCGAATACACAGTGCCGTTTTTCAGGGTCACCTCCACCCGGATAAAATGCTCCACATCCTCTGACTGCGGCGTATAGCCCTTCAGGCTCCGGGTTCTCTGAACCTCCTCATCCCCCGCGTACCAGACGCAGCTTTCCACCGGTCGCCCTATCAAATGAAAGGCCTCCAGCTTCATCTCTTTCCCGATCTCCGCATAGGAATCCCGGATGGTCACGGAAGCCCCCGCCCGTTCTTTATATACATATACTCCAGCCAGAATCGCCAGCATGCACAGCACCATTCCGGCCAGCATGCGCAGCTTTCTGCCCTGTGCGCTCTTTTCTGTCATTTCTTTCTTCCTCATCTTATTGGATGCCTGTGAACCAGGTGTAAGCGGAGACTGCGTTGACGTAATCGCCTCCCTGCGTTCCCTCCGGGTTCATCCGGTAGCTGCCGTCCGCCTCCAGAAGTCTGGCCTGCACCACGTTTCGCTCCCCGGCTCCCCGCAATGCCTCCACCGGGATCTCGAATGCTGCTTGCCCGTTTTTCAGCCTTTCCGTATAGAACCAGGTACCGTTGACCTGCAGCGACACAGACTTACAGTCCTCGATTTCCGTCCGTACCGTCAAGGTCACGGTTCCCGTCAGGGCGTCCTGCCGGGGTCTGGAGATCGTCAGTTCATCCGAGGTCACATAGTATCCCAGGGACTTTCGCAGGGTTTCCACAGATACAAACTGCTGATCCAGCCATGCCAGCCGCTCCTTCATGAAGCGCTTCAGCTCCTGAACTCCCTCGTCAAACTTCTGCCCCTCAAAGGTTCCCATGCTTCCGCCCCAGCGGGCGTCATTGGCTTCCGCGGCCGGGCGCAGCATTTCCGCATACTGATCGATCAGACCGCCATCTTTTACATATTCTTCCAAAATTGTTTCCCGGGCCTCCTGGTACTTTTCCTGGAGCAGCACCAGAAAATAGGGATCGCGAATCAGATACCGGTTCCACTGCACCGTCTGATAATAGGTCTCATTGGCATAATAATCGCTGGTGGTCTGCCACTCGTCCGTGTACCAGGTGTTCAGCGTATACATGCTGTTGCCCCAGCCCCAGTCATAATCCCAGGCCGGTTCCAGATACCAGGGACCATCCAGATCCTTATAGAAATAGACGCTGTTTTTCATGGCGTCCCAGTTCATGGTAAACTCACACAACAAGAAATTCTCAAGCAGGGAATTCAGATCCATCAGCTCGCTGTAATGGCTGCCGTCCCGCTCCGGATCCGAGTAGGCTGTTTCTTCGTATTCCACGCCCTCCCGGGCAAAATGATTACTGTAATTGCAGTATCCCTCATCGGTCACCCGGTAATGGGGATCCGCGTCCCGATAAGTAAAATCCGTACTGTGAAAAGCATATTCCAAAGTCTGGAGCTGCGTTTTGATATTTTCATATAATTTTTTTCCCGTAGCGCCTGCCACCGGATCCGCGAATTCAATCGGAAGGTGATAGGCCGTCTCCAGAGAGCTGTCCGTATTTCTCGCGTCGATGTTTAGCAGGACACCGCCCGTGGGATCCGGCAGTCCCGAAAAGTCTATATAATCCGCCAGCCTGAATTCCGTCGGATAGGAGGTACCATACTGCTCGTTCCAGTCCTCCAGCCCTTTGGAAATGAATACGCCGGTGTCCATCCAGGAAAAATCCGCAAGCAGCTCCTGCTCCACCACTTTCTCAAAGCCTTTCCGATAGAGAGCCTTCTCTTTTTCTTCGATTTTCAGGCTTTGGGCAATCTCTTCCGCCGCCTCATCACAGATATTTTTCCAGTTATATACTCCCACCCGATTTTCCGCTATCAGGATCTGCTCGCAGAGCTGATAGACGCCACAGTAGCTTCCATTGTACACCAGAGTCACCTGTCTGGAATCCATATAGCAGTCTGCCCCCAGCGCTGCCGACAGGTTGTTAGCCAGCTCGTTCCGCATCAGGGTAGCGTCAATGGCGTTGGCCAGCAGCACCCAGTGACGGCTCTTCTCCATTCCCAGAAGGGTTTTCTTTTTCGAGAGCCGCAGCTTGAAGGGGCGCTTATCCAGCTCCGCCGTGCTGTTGCCCCTCAGATGAATCGTACCCTCGCCATCATAAAGCTCCGTGGGCGTATAGCCCTTCCCGGTCAGCCTCACCTGCACCGGACTATCCGTCTCTTTTTCCACCGCTTCATAGGCCGTATCACATTCCAGATACAATACCGGCAGGACACTGTAGTACCGATAATCCCCGTATACCGTTCCATCCTTCAGCGTCACCTGTACCCGGATCAGCTTCTCCACATCCTCCTCGGAAGGAGTGTAACCGACAAGCTTCGTCCCGCTCTGCACCTGTGTTTCGTCCACATACCAGGCACATTCCGCCACGTTCCGGTTGTAAATATGTACCGCGTCCAGCGTCAGCTCTTTCCCGGCCTCTGCCTGGTCCTCCACGATAAAAACTCCGGGCTCCCGCTCCTCTTTATAGATTTTTCGATATCCCTGGAGCAGAAGAAAGGCTCCCGCCAGCACAGCCAGATACCAAATCAGGCGGTAGGGAGTTCTTCTCCAGACTCTGTTCTTTCTCTCCATCTCATTCTCCACTCATGTCAACATTCTCCCATGCTAACTATTTATTATCGCAGATTTCGACAAAAAACCCAAGAGTGAATTTCTGCTTTTTTGAATTTTCTGGAAAAAAAACAGCAGGCCCTCACCGAGCCTGCCATTTTTTGTAAATTTTATTCCTATACCAGATTTTTGATGATGTCGAAGCAGTCGAAGGTGGCAAAATAATCCTTCGGCGTCTCCGCGCGGCGGATAAGCTTCGCTGTACCATCCTCCTTCAGGAGAATCTCAGCGGATTTCAGCTTGCCGTTGTAATTATAACCCATGGCAAAGCCGTGAGCTCCCGTATCGTGAATCACCAGCAGATCGCCCTTGTCTACCTTCGGCAGCGGACGGTCGATGGCGAATTTATCATTGTTTTCGCAGAGGGAACCAGTCACATCGTAGATATGGTCGCAGGGCTCGTTCTCCTTGCCCATGACGGTAATATGATGGTAAGCGCCATACATGGCCGGACGCATCAGGTTCACTGCGCAGGCGTCTACGCCGATATATTCCTTATAAGTATGCTTCTCATGAATTGCCTTCGTCACCAGGCAGCCGTAGGGACCCATCATAAAGCGGCCCAGCTCGGTGTAGATGGCCACATCGCCCATGCCGGCGGGAACCATTACCTCCTCGTATACTCTGCGGACGCCCTCTCCGATAACCCGGATATCATTGGGCTCCTGATCCGGACGGTACGGAATTCCGATACCACCGGACAGATTGATGAACCGGATATCCGCGCCGGTCTCCTTTTTCAGCCGCACGGCCAGCTCGAAAAGTACCTTCGCCAGCATCGGATAATATTCATTGGTTACGGTGTTGCTTGCCAGAAAAGCATGAATACCGAAGCGCTTTGCGCCCTTCTGCTGCAGCACACGATAGGCGTCAAAAAGCTGTTCTTCGGTCATACCGTACTTGGCGTCGCCCGGATTGTCCATGATATCATTGCTGATCTGGAAGATTCCGCCCGGATTGAAACGGCAGCTGATGGTTTCCGGAATGTAGCCGATGGTCTTCTCCAGAAAATCAATATGGGTATAATCGTCCAGATTGATGATGGCGCCGATTTTTGCCGCATATTCAAATTCCTCCGCCGGTGTGTCGTTGGAGGAAAACATAATATCCTCTCCCTTTACACCGAGCTCGTTGGCTAACATCAGCTCTGTCATCGAGGAACAGTCACAGCCGCAGCCATACTCCCGGAGAATATTGATCAGGAACGGATTCGGCGTGGCCTTTACCGCAAAATACTCTTTGTATCCTTTATTCCAGGAAAATGCTTCCTTCAGAGCCTTTGCGTTTTCACGGATTCCCTTCTCATCGTAAAGATGAAAGGGAGTCGGATAGGTTTTGGTGATCTCCTGTAATTGTTCCAGTGTTACAAACGGTTCTTTTTTCATTGGTGACACTCCTCTTTTCTTAGTTTAATCTGGTTTATCAATAAAATCTGCGGATTCTACCATTTTACTCCTGCTTATTATAACCACATTTCCTGTAATTTGTAAATCCAATATAGAAAGCTTTTCGCTGTGAATTTCACGAATTTCCGATTTTTTCATAAGATATCAGGAATAGTTTTATGGAAAGGAAGCTCTCATGGCTGATTATCGAAACCAGAATTCCTTGCGCTGTTCCTGTATGCGTGACCCCTTACGCGGCCTGGGCCTGGCCATCGCCTATGTGCCCTGGCAGTACTGGGACCAGACCTATGAGCTGGAAAAAGCTCTTCAATGGGGAACCATATTCCCCGAACTGAACAAACCATTTTCCGGAAAGCGGGGTGGATGCAGATGATGGGAAGAACTAACTGTCAGCAGCCTGTAAGGACCTATCCGCAGCCGCGAAATGGCGCCAGCTGCCCGATGCCACAGACTCCGCCGCCCGGTCCCGGCCCGGCGCGCACGGAAACCGCCTGCTCCTGCAGCGGCTTCTCCAAGGACCAGCTGCTCCGCCTGATTGCTACCACCGGCTTTGCCTGCGTGGACGCCTGTCTCTATCTGGATACCCATCCGGAGGACAGCGAAGCCATCGCCTACTTCAGGGAAATGAACCTTAAATACCAGGAAGCCCTTCACGAATATTCACAGAAATATGGCCCGCTGAACCTCTCCCACGTCCATCATCCCACGGATTACTGGAAATGGGTCGACCAGCCGTGGCCATGGCAGTAGAAAGGAGGGTGCGCGTATATGTTCAGTTATGAAAAACGGTTGGAATATCCCATTCACATCAAGGAGACGAATCCGAAACTGGCGAAGGCAATTATAAGTCAGTATGGAGGACCCGACGGCGAGCTCGGCGCGTCCATGCGTTATCTGTCCCAGCGGTATACGATGCCTTATAAGGAATGTATGGCAACACTTACGGATATCGGCACCGAAGAATAGAAACCATGATGTTATACATTAAGAATGTTTGTTTGAAAACAGCATTATATAGATAGTATAATTATCTTTATCAGATATAGCAAGCAGTGTCTGGGTGCTACCCATGCCTAAAATGCTTGATGGGGTATCCCCATGCCCTATGAACAGTGCCACGCACTGGCTTTCTCTAAAACATTTGTTCGGTAAATGCGAATAAAACTGAGACTTATCGCAAACTGTACGAGGTTAATTCGATTGCGAACACACATGTAGAAATTAATGGTGCAGACGGTGTCCAATAT
>NZ_JAOQKC010000012.1:0-79216 GCF_025567165.1 Laedolimicola ammoniilytica | reverse complement strand
GCAGAAAGAGCTGCGCCAATGGGAGAAGTACGCTGATGGGGAGATGCCGAAGGAGATCTTCGACCAGTTGAATGAACGAATTCAGAAAAATAAACAGGCGGCCCAGATTGCCCTGGACGCTGCCCGGGAAGCTGCCCCCGATACTGCAGATGAAATCCAGGACAAAATCACCCGTCTGTCGGACGCGCTGCGTGCGCTACAAGATGACACCATACCGGTTTCCCTAAAAAATCAATACCTGAAGGCTGTCATAGAACGCATTGATTACTCCCGCCCTGCTTCCATCCGCGCTCTCCAGGGAACCACCGACCGCAGGCACGGCGGCTGGTCTACGCCGCCATTTGAACTGCAGGTGCATATGCGGTTTTGATTTTTACCCTTTATGTATAACATCATGGTTTGTATGAATAGAAACCATGATGTTATACATTAAGAATGTTTGTTTGAAAACAGCATTATATAGATAGTATAATTATCTTTATCAGATATAGCAAGCAGTGTCTGGGTGCTACCCATGCCTAAAATGCTTGATGGGGTATCCCCATGCCCTATGAACAGTGCCACGCACTGGCTTTCTCTAAAACATTTGTTCGGTAAATGCGAATAAAACTGAGACTTATCGCAAACTGTACGAGGTTAATTCGATTGCGAACACACATGTAGAAATTAATGGTGCAGACGGTGTCCAATATGCAATACCAGTCATTGTTAGAGAATCCAACACGCTAGAGCATCAAACAACGGTATTCAAAGACAGTAATGGCAAATGGTATATAGTGTCAGATGTAGCGCAGACATATACCATAGCTTTCTATGAGCTAACAAATGTGAACTTAACATAGTCGAATCGCACCTCCATAGACAGCGTTATTGTCGCCAGATCCATATCGAATATATACCGTGCCTTGCTCATTTGTATGAATAGTTAATGAAGAAGCGCTTGATATTTCATATGTATACACAGCTCTATTATACATAGCAACGACCCACACTCCAGAATCTGTTATGCTGATTCTATTTGCTACAACAAGCCATACTTGATCGTTTTCTACAAGTGCCGGAAAGCTTCCATCATGAGTAGATACAATTCTAGAGCTGTCCAATTTTAATTCAGTTTTCGCATTTACCAAACAACCGTTCCTTTAAATAAGCCCCGGAGCGATCCGGGGCTATAATCAATCGTACTAAATTTACAAGACAGGCGTCTGTTCTAACCATACCGTAATACTTCTTAGCACTTTACTGTATATGCCAAAGAAATCCATCCAGCGTCAGATTTCAGCTTCCCCCAGCTTCCTTTTTCTTCCACGATGGTGTACACCTGATTCTTTTTTACGGAAGTGACAGTCTTATAAGATGTTCCCGGCCCGCTTCTCACATTCAATGAACTGGCTGTGATTTTTACCTTGTAATCAGTTTTCCCAGCAGAAGCTGAAGGTGTCTCCAAGACATTTTCGGAAAGCTTATCATGAAATTCTTTCTTCCACAATGCATCTTTCGCAGGTGTTCCGCTCCAGTAAGCAGGGCAGGCTTTCCCGGTCACGTCAAAATGCCGGATGACTCTGGCAGCCGGAATATTATACTTCTTCATCAATTTCCGCACCAAAATCAGTGCATTTTCAATACTCTTTGCTGACGGATATACGCTTCCGTTCTTCACTGTATCACACAGCTCCACGGAAATGCTGTTTGTGTTTGTGCATTTCCCGTAGAAAGTACCGCCACCGGTCTTGGCGCAGTTTGCATATTTTTTACCTCCCACGGACCACGCCACATGATCATCAGGCACTGACTGAACAACCGAAGTATCATCCACAAAATAGTGAGCCGATGCTTTTACGATATTCTTCTTAAAATAATTTGCGTTTGCATCGGCAGAATCCCCGTCATTACCTGTATAATGGAGACCGATATACTTGATGGCGGCAAGACTTCTCCTGCCGCCATAATTCTTTCTATTTGCGAGATTCTGCTTATATTTATATGCCATATCATTCACCTTCCTTCTTTTCGTCCGTTCCCATCACGGTGTCCGTTTTTTCACTCAGTAGCCGCTCCGTCACGGCCAGTCCCTTAATGAGTACATACGGCACATCAAGACCATACTCTACCAGATTTTCCAAGATACTGCGGACCTCATTAATCAACAGGCAGGCCAGCGTGAACCAGCCCAGCAGCGCCAGGAATGACAGATCAATATTCAGAATATCTTCTCCCAGAGCTGTAAGCGCATATGCCGTCAGGAAAGCCGTTGCAATGATGATCCAGTATCCAAGTTTCTTGACGACACCGGCCAGGCCTACGGAGCTGCTTTCCTTTTTTAATTTTCGCGCCTTCATGTAGCCTGTGGCATAATCAAACAAATTCAGAAGCAGGAAGATGGCAAAAAGATACCAGTACTTTCCGAAAATAGCTGCAAGCAACGTCACGATGCCGCCAACTACCAGATTGTAAGTGTCCATAATTTTGTTCATTTCATTCATGTTTTTTCTCCTTTTTGAGTTTGAAAAGACCATTTTCGTAAAGCTGCGAAAATGGTCCATGTTTATGGGTTTTATTTAATTTTTGTTTCTCCATTAGTGCGGTAAATGCGAAGTGTGCGCCTGCCGTGTACGTTGCAGGCGAAAACTCTGCTGTGGTGCATAATGTAGAACAGTATGAAGCCCTGATAGTCTATGGAACGATTGGCGGGTATGGGACATCAATCTTTGGAATTATGCTCAATGACGGAAATGTAGAATTAAATAACATATGTGGCACAAGTGCTGAAGCGACAATAACAGCTACCTACGATAAAGATTCAAAAGATCTTTCATTATCGTACCGATATAGTAGCAGTTTCAGAGTGCTATACTACAGACAAATTTAAAAATCATTATATTGGATTAATACATTTGCACAAATGAGAAACTATAAGCCCAGTAGCTCGTCACTCCGGTTGCGTACAATGATATAATGCCGTTCGATTCAACTCTGCCAAATATAGCCGTTGTTCCACCTAAGTTATTAACCGGTATATACATAGTTTTGGGTGGTCGATATCCCTCTGGAAGCGTTGTTAAGGCTATGTATTTGCCAGCTTCTAGCTGGTAATCCGATGAGTCTCCAACTATGGTGACTATGCCATTTCTTTTGTACACTACACAATATCCAAGGTACAATTGTATACTTTTAATATCATTATTCGCATTTACCGAACTAAGCTCTGTCCCAACGTTCGTCGCTACAGCCTTACTGACATCCCACGCTCCAGCAGATTTTGTCGCTGTAAACTTCCAATATTGTTTATTATATGTGACATACTGCCCTGCGGTGTAATCCTGATCCGGATCATACGGCGTTGCCAGCATGGCCATCACCGTACTGATATCTGCAGATGCCTGTACATATGCATTTCCTGTCCATGTATAGATAATGGCTGGGCTGACCGTATTATCTACGTACAGCATGGTACTGTTTCCTGCTGCTGGAAACTCTGCCGCCGCCGAAAAATGTATCTGTGTCTGGCCTGCCGGTCCCTCTGGCCCGGTCTGACCTCGGGGAAGAATGAAATTCAGTATTGCTTCCTGAGCTGTTCCGGAATTCGTCACGCTCGGAGCACTGCCGGGCTCTGACGCCTCCACGGTACCAATCTCTAGCGTTGCCGCTTCTCCCGGATCGCCCTTCAATGCAGTTTTCTTCATTTCGTTCACTTCGGCCACCATGCTTGCAAGCGCTGTGAATTCATTTGTGCTCTCTGCTGCGCTATCATCTATATTACTTTTTCTCACATGTACCGAGAATATAGGAGTTGTGATATTTTCCTCTCCATTGACTAGCCTAAGTTCTACCTGCACGTCTCCGGGTACCGCCAGCATCTGGCTCGTAAAATCTGCCTGAATTTTTCCATCCACCACACTGCAGGACAGATAAGATACTGTCCCATCCGGTTTTTTAGCCCACATCGTGACGCTTTCCCCATCCAGCCCCAGTACCAGCCCACCCGCAGTAAGCGTTATACGTGCTCCACGACCAATATTATTTTGCTGAGCTTCTATTTTTTTCAAAGGATACAGGTCATACAAATCAACAGTTATATCATAGTATGTTTTCATGCCTTTTCCTCCCTTACAGTTCCTGTCACCGCTTCCTCTAATTTTCTTAAACGCTTATTCTGTTCCTGTATTAATTTCAACATCGCCGGAATCAAAATTTGGTCATTCCACATTTCAGGCTCGCCATTTTCATCATAGTTCACCGCATCCGGATAAATTTCTTCTACATCCTCCACAATCAGGCCTATTCTATCCCGTCCTTCATTCCTGTCGCCCTCATGTAAATATCCTTTTTTATATTTGAACACCTTTACAGGGATTTCATACAATTTATCCGGATTCATACTATCAGGTATATCTTCCGTAATATCTTCCTTGTATCTTCTGCTGGATGATGCAGAACGTAAAAACAATCCATTAGTCCATACCACCATATTGGGACTCCCTGAATCTGTATGTTCGTACGCGTAGGTTGAAACGATGCTTCCATTACAGTTAAGCATCGCTTTCGGCGAAAATCCACTTTCTGGTGTGTTGCCTGACATCGTTCCCGCATGTACCATTGCCGGTTCTATGGCCGAATATTCATTATATACATTATAGGCCCATGCACCGCCAGGAACCACCGATGCAGTTACTTCGTCACCATCCGATACTTTCACCCCTGCAAACCACTGTGCAACATTATCGAGGTCAAGCTTTCCACCATTAATAACGCAGCCCCCGTTATTCAACGTAACAACTGTCTTTCCATTTGCATCCAGCACCCGACACACGCCATTTCCATTCCCGTTTCCCCCGAGGGTCAATGTTCCTCCGCTGATCCGGTTGGCCAGCATGGTTCCGGCCGTAATGAAATCCGCCACCAGGGCTCCGTCAATCGTAGCTGCCAGCTTATACGGACCTGCATACCCATTAGAGCTATATCCCCATCCGTTCTGGTTCCATCTCCAAACCTTTGTGGCCGTCTCGATATCCGGTGTATCCATTATTAAAATCTCATAGGGCTGTCCCTCCGCGTTCTTATGCATAACTACATATCCGCCGTTCACTCCGGTAATCCAGCCGGTCGCATTGGCAATGGCCGCATCCAGGAAACCGGGAGATGCCACCTCTGCCAGCTGCTTTTTCTGTGCTGCCACTGTATCTGCCAGTGAAGTCCTCGCTTCTCCGATTTCAATACTGTCATATTTTTCTTTCAGGACATTATAGATTGTCTTGATTACCTTTGCAGTCGCCTTTACTCCGAGCTTTTCATATTCTACCGTCACAGTATCGCACAACTGTACTGCCTGCAGCTGTGCCATGCTTTCCCCTTCTGCCTGCTCTATGGGATAAAAAGACACATCAATGCTGACTGTCGGTACTCCTATATCGTGGCTGTTCATGTAGGCATACGCTGCCTCTCGCAGAGCATCTACATCCGGCTGTTCCTCAAAATCTGACGTGAGATCTACCGGTATGGTTCTGGGGTAAGGAAATTTCTCCGCCGTATCTGATGTCAGGATCTTTTCCGGCAATGTCACCAGCTTTCCCTGACCATCTGTCCAATACGGATAGATGCCGGTGATCGTGTTCGATATGGCCTCTTCCTGCTTCAAATCGGTGATATTCTTCCCATACTTCAATGTCACTCCCTTGTCCGCTCCCCGAGCTTTCCAGAGCCGCACTGTAAACATGTCAAATTCATATTCCCCGCCATATACATCCAGGATAGAGCCCTCTACTCCGCCCAATCTGGAGCGTATGCTGCTGGGTACCGTTACTTCAAAATTTCCTCCTGTCGTTTTATCTGTCCAGAATTCATACGGACACTCTTCCGCAGCGTTATTTTTCAGTCCCGCAAGCGCATCTGTAACACTGTTCGCTTTGAAAGGCGTACACGGAATATATGACATCTGATAGCTGATATGCTGTGCATATACCGTCACAATCCCGCGGATTGGCCTTGAAATCTTGTAAACGCTAAACGGCTGCGCCTCGCGTCCATCTCCGGGCTGTGCCAAAATCACGGATGCCAGCTTAATCTCTTCGTAATACGCTCCGGTAATCGGATACTGTACTTCAAGCTCATATTCCCCGTTTCTGGCCTCCGTCACAGTACAGGAGACTGCATCCGACAGCCTCCCTATTCCATTGCTATCAAATTTTTTTGTTTTCGGTTCATATAATATAGGTATCATATCGTCCACCACCTCGGCTTGATCTCAATCTTTTCAATATTTCCTTCAAAGCTTACTGTCGTTTTCCCCTCAGGAAGCTCTGGAAACGTGGGAGCATAAATATTGGCATTGCAGTTCTCTGTACCCTTGTATGCATTTTCTGTCTCGCAGTCTATATCCACATACCCGTCAATCGTTTTCAGCTGCATCTGCATCCCACCGGCCAGCAGCGTGCCCTTGCTCCCATACACGCGGATGAGCGGCTTCGCTGCAAATCCGGTTGGATTGTACAGTTCCATGGCCTCATTTCCCGACAGGATCTGTTCTCCTTTGAGCAGATACCTCTGCGGCTTGCAGTTAAATGTCAGTTCACACTCTCCGGATAGATTCAGGAATCGGGTATCAAAATCCAGTGGTCCCGTAAAACTCGCCACCCGAAAATACTCCGGATTGTAGCTGTCCTCCAGGCGTCTATAACCCGGATAAGACAGCAGCCATTCTCTGGCTGCGTCGGCGCTGCTTCGAAACGCAGTCCGGATAAATGCCGGATATGACACGGATTCATTTTTAAATCGCCCGCTGTCTATGACAAGCTCCCCATTCCTTCCTGGGATCTCGATTCTCTCCACATCTCTTTCCGGAGCATTAAATGTCCCACTTCCGGACACATAGATTCCAAAATCTTTGCTGCACTTTCCGCCAAATACCAGATATCCTGTCATGCAAACACAGCTCCCTTCTTGTCCACATCATCCTGAATCTTTTCAGCCACCAGTTCAGCAAGTTCCTCCTCACTCTGTCCAGGCGCCCCATACACATTTACCGTCAAACCGCCCATATAACTATTATTCGTCGTTGCCTTGGTAAGCGGCTGCACTACCGCGCTGCTTCCGGTCATCGTCAGCAGTTCCGGTCCAGCCTCACCTACCACTGCGCTTCCCTGCGACAGAACTCCACCTTTCGCAAGGTAAGGTACATTCCCGATTGTCGGAAGATTAAAATCATATCTTTTTCCTGTAAACGGATTTTTAAAAGATATTCCATTGATTTTCCGGATCACCCAGTTCACGCCTTCCAACATTCCGTTCAGCATGGCAATCACGCCATTAAGCGGTACTTTCACGATAGCTCCCAGGCCTCCGAACACACCCGAAACAATTTGACGCAACCCTGTCCAGGCCCGCTCCCAGTCTCCGGTGAATACTCCGCGTATAAAATTTATAATGCCATCCAGGATCTGTTTGGCAGCGTTCCAGACATTGCTCACGTTGGCCAAAAATGCATTCAACGCTGTCCCAAGCACCGGGCCAAACACCTGCGTCCAGTCTCGCGCAAAAATTCCCTGCAGAAAATCATCGAACTGCTGCAACCTGTTCTGCATCTCATCCCCGCTTTGCGCTACTTTTCCCACCAGTCCAACCAGCGCTGCTACCAGTAACGCTATGCCGGCAATCAGCAGTACAATCGGATTCGCGGCCAGAAAGCTCATTGCAGTTGACACCGTTCCACATAGCGATATCACTTTTCCAATGATGATCAACAGCGGGCCAATGGCCGCTACCACCAGTCCGATCGTTACAATCATATTTTTCTGACTGTCATCCAGTCCATTGAACCAATCCACCATGTTCTGAATCCATTTCACCAGCTTCGATATCATAGGTGTCAGGGTCTCTCCTATGGAGATTGCCGCTCCTTCTACCGCGGATTTCAGCAGCGTCAGCTGGCCGTTCAGGTTGTCCAGCATGACGTCCGCCTGTTCACTGGCGGTTCCCAGGCTGCCGCGCAAAGCCTCCTCATATCCGGCTATGGTGTCTACACCTTCCGTGAAGATCTGGTTCAGTCCCTTTGTAGAGTCCGAAGTAAAGGTTGCGGACAAGGCTGCAGCTTTCTCCGCGCTTCCAAGTCCATCAGTTGCCCTCTCCACATCTTTCAAAATATCTGTAAGGTCTCGGAAATTTCCGCTTGCATCCTGTACTGCAACCGTTGTCTTTCCAATCTTGATTGCGCCCTTATCCATTTTCTGAGTGATATCACGCATGATGGCTGCCAGCGCAGTACCAGCTTCTCCGCCTTTGGTTCCCTGGTTCGCCATAGCTTCCAGAAGGCTCGTCACCGTCTCCACATCCTGACCGGCTGCATGGAGATTCGCCGCGCAATTCTTATAAGCATCTCCCAGCTGTTCTGCGCTGGTATTACTGTTGGCCTGGGCATATGCAAGGATGTCACTGAGATAAGCTGCCTTATCGGCCTCCATGCCGAATGCTGACAGATAATCCGTTACCATATCGGACGCCTTCGCCAAATCCATACCTGACGCTGCTGCCAGATTCAGCACTCCCGGAAGCGCCTTTGTGGACTTTTCCGCATCCCATCCGGCCAGAGCCATGTAGCCCAATGCATCCGCCGCTTCACTTGCAGAGAAGGCCGTCTTCTCACCCATTTCCAGTGCTGTATCTCTTAACTTCTGGAAATCCTCTTCACCTGCTCCGGACAACGCTCGAACCTTGGACATTGCGGAATCAAAATCCGCAGTCGTTTTTACTGCCGCCGTTCCAATTCCTGCAATCGCAGCTGTCGCAGGAAGCATCTTGGTTCCCACATCAGAGACCTTGTCTCCGACTTCCTTCATCTTTTCCCCAGCTACTTTGAACTGCTGTGAAAGCACATTGCCAAATTCTTTTGCTGTTTTCTCCAGCTCCTTTAGCTGCTGCTCCGTTTCTGCAATTTCCCGCTGGAGTCCATCATACTGTTCCTGCGATATATCGCCCTTGGCCAGAGCCTCATTGGCCTGCTCCGCCGCTGTACGTAAGGTCTGTAGCTTGTCATTTGTCGAGGCTATTTCATTCCCCAGAAGACGCTGTTTCTGTGCCAGCAGTTCTGTATTTCCCGGATCCAGCTTTAACAGCCGTTCCACATCCCGCAAATCGCCTTTCGTATCCCGTATCTGTTTATTTACAGACTGCAGCGCTTTCGACAGACCTGTCGTATCTCCGCCTATCTCAACCGTTATTCCTTTGATTCTTCCTGCTGCCACTTCGCTCACCCCTTCCCGAAGAATGCATAGATATCTTCCTGTGTAGCCTGAATCGGATATTCCTCTTGGTCATTCCCGCGTTCTATCAGCATGTCATAAACCATTCCCATTGACATCTGCGCCAGGTCCTCCGTATGAAGCCCCAGCTGAGCGCACCGCAGCATAAAAATAGCCCCGGTGCTTTCACGCACCGTAGGCCTCATTTTTTTTTAGAAATTGCCGTGGTTCTGTTCGTTCCTTCCCACAGTTCCAGAATCTGCGGAAGGACTTCATAGATGGAAAACATCTCAAAGCCCTGCAGCCATTCATCCGGATCGTCCGGGATATTGGCATCTGCATGCTTTGCCATCAACCAGGCCGTGTTTTCGAACACGGTCAAATCCATTACTGTCAGCTGAGCTTCCTTTTTTTCATCTTCCGAAGCGTCTCCCATGTCCTTCGTCACAGCTTCAAAATTTTTCTTCAGCTGCGCCAGATCGCGAATCATGTCTCTTCCGAATTTGAATCGGTATAACCGCGGGATGAGGGCCGAAGCCCTCATTTTCACTTCTTTTCCATCAACTGTGATCGTTCTCTCCATCCTTTATACCTCCCGCTCAAACACCTTCGTAAACCATCCTGTCTTGGTCTCCGCCGGAGTGTCTGCTGTCGTTCTGGCCAGGACTCTGCCGTCTTCCAGCGGCGCTGCAGAAATAGACGCACTCTGTGTCTGCGGCGTCTTGGATTCTGTATTGGTCGTACTACCAACGCCCGGACGCGCCGCTGTACAGTTATAGAGACAGTAATACTGGTTATCCTTGTCTCCATCAATCTGATACAGTAATGCAAAAGAACTGGGTTCTACATTGGCATTCTCAACCAGAACCTTATCTGTATCCCCCAGTTCCATCTTCCATACTTCCTGCTGCATCTTATCCGGGAATCTTGCCATTTCCAGTGTTCCGGTATATCCGTTATTTGCCACAGAATTATAGAAAATAACGCCGTCTGCATAAAACGGGGTCACATCACCACTCGGATCCAGAGTCAATGTCACGGCCCCGGGAACCTTCACCGGTGTGCTCCATTCGGGGGTATCACCCGGTGTCAGGATCGCATAATGCACATTCTTCAGATTGAACTGAACTTTGTTCTCTTTATTGCTCATACTCTTTACACCTCAATTTCATACGCTATCTGATAGCATTTTTCTGAATCAATATAACTTTCTGTCTTGTTCCATACAAATTCGGACAGTGCTACCTCCACACTCTCCTCCGCCTGCAAATCTTTTCCCCGTGTATACAGTTCAATCTGAATCTGCAGTGCCTTGTCATAAACTACGCCATCTGCAGCAAAATTATCGCTTCCCGTTACCAGGTAGCAGATAAATGGCAGCGGCGGAGCTTCATTTTCCGGGAACGAATAATACGCAACCGGAAAGCCGGTCTGTTCCAGTTTTTCCTTCAATTCCTGTAATTCCATTATTTTTTCACCGCCACCTTTGCTTTGTTTTCAAGCGCAACCGCCGCTTTCTGCTCTGCCGGAAGAATATGTGCGAAGCCCGGTACACGTCCGCCATTGACCTTCGCATGACCAAATTCCAGCAAATGCGCCAGCCGATATTCCTTTGGATTATGAATCACAAAACGGATATCCTCCTTGCTCTCAAATGCCTTCTTTGCCTTCCAGCCCCGCTTGTAGGCCCCGCTCTTTTTTCCTTTCCTGACCGGTGCTTTCTGCTTAATATCTGCAAGGCATTGTTCGGTCACTTCCGTCACAGCTTCTTTGAGCTCATCCGTCACTTCCTGGCTATATGCCAACAGTTCATCCATCACCGCATCTGCCAGCTGATCTGCCTTTACTTTCATGCGCCTGCTTTTACCTCCAGGTATAATTCCATCGTGTCATTTCTGGCCTGATAAGTCCGATACACAGCATATCTGCGTCCGGCAATCTCCACAATTTCCTCTCCCTGGTAATCAGGCTGAAACATGCTCAGCTTGTATTCCGCGGTAATTCCATTCCGGCCGGCTTCCAGCTTTTCACTTCCGCTTATGCTCCCGATACTGCAAAACACTTCTCTTTTGGTTTCACTCGCAATACGCTGACCAATAGCATCTTCTTTATAAGTTTTTCCTATCAGAACCGCTATCTCTGATCTATCCATCTGATTCACCCCAGTCGGTATAGCCTGTTGCCATCATAAGCTGTGCCTTCTGTTCATCATAGGATTTCTTCAGTCTGTCATATTCATCCGGAGCTCCGAAGTTGGTTTTGCAGTATGTAATGACAGCACGTACAATCAACGGATCGTCCTCCTGCTGCTGGCTGGCACCTGCCAACGCAAGGTCAGACAGCGCCGCAGCAATCAGTCCTTCAATCTCACTGTCGAATGCATCTGTCTTGATCCGCAGCGCCAGCTTTACCTTGTTCAGCATGCTTTACCTCCTACGCTGTTTTCTTCGGAATCTTTACAAAGACAAATCCGTCCTGCACAACTACGTCGCCGCCGAGCTCCACGTCGCCACGGATGGTATCCATGAGCTTATCAAACGCGAAGTCCTCAGACACAGCAATCTCATAATCACTGAACAGATCCAGCTCAAAACACTTCGGATTTCCATAACACATGGTCAGTACATCCTCACCGGAGCTTGCCTGCTGCGCGGTTCCGGAGCAAGCAGTCAGGTTATTATTCAGGCAGTATCTGACAGACAGTCCACCATCCTTAATGATTCCGGTATTCGGATTCTCCGGATCCGGATTAATCTCATACACTGCTTTCTTCTCATTGGTTCCGCGGATGTCTCCAAACGCAATCAAATCATTCTTGTTCAGAAACAACACCGCATTTCCAATGACAGACTCATCACCGCCATAATTCAGGGTGATTTTACGCAGTGTCTTCTCATCAATCACGCCTTTTCCGCCAGTCACTGTCGCATCGATTGTGGTATTCAGTGCGGAAGCTTTCATAGCCTCGATAATCAACGCAGAAGTCTTTTTTCTCAGAGAGCCAACCGCATGTTCCTGCACCTTTCCGGCATAGTTCAGCGGACTCTGCTTCTTGGCCTGCTTGGAGATCTGTGCCAATACCGCCACCGATGTTGGCGCAATATCAATATATCCAAACTCACCTTCTTTTGTAGTTGCACTCTGACCTTCTGTCTGCGCATCGGCCGCTTCCGCCTCTTTCTTCTCGTAGGCAACACGGTTCTTTCCCATACCGCCGCAATCTACGATAGAGACCATATCCACGATACTGGAATACTTTGCTCCCTGCTTATCGTTGATACCGGACACTTCGGTCGGCGTCGCAAGCTTACCGCCGGATACCAAGAGTGCTCTTGTCTCCTCCACCTTCACCGACATACGATGAGTCTTTACAAACTCATTCGCCCGGACGGTTCTGGCATCTTCCTTCATCGGGTTTTCTCTCTGCTCCCCTGCGCCCTCGGCCACAGCCTGCGCAATTCCTTTTCTGCGCTCTTCCTTCTCAAAAACCTGCATTCTCTCAGAGATCGCAGCTGCCTCCTGCTCCAGAGCATCCAGATCCGCATCCGGCTTCTCCAGCTCGGTACGGATTTCCGCTCTCCGGGCTCTCAACTCCTCTACTGTCATTTCTTCGATTTTCTTCATGGTTATACCTCCATCATAATTTTAATTTTTTTGATTCTATTTGCCCTTTCCAGTCTCTCCGCTTTGATTTTCTCGATCACTCCGTCAGAAAATCTTCGGGCACTAATTGACGTCATGTCGTTGGCCGGAAGGCTCACCGCGCTGACATCAAAAAGTTTCTTTACCTTCGTGATGGTTCGGGTACATGTTTCCACATCATTTTCATAATCCATCACATATTCCTTTTTGTCCTCGCCTACTGTAAATCCAAAGGACATCTTGTCCGTGTACCCGCCTTTAATCTCTTCATACAGCTGTTTACCAATCTCCGTGCCACCAAGGTTTGCTCTGATTTTCAGACCTTTGTCATCCACAGACAGTTCCAGGGTTCCATTCTTATTTCTTGCGAATACCCGGCCCTCATGGTCATACTGCATAATCACGTCTGACATATCACACTCATCAAAAGCATGTGAGTCAATCTGTTCGATGATTTTGTAATATCGGCCATCATATAAGGTATAAGGTTCATTAAAAGTTGTCGCATACCCTTCTACCAGAAGCTTTCCTTCGTCTGATTCCCGAATTTCCATCTGCATGGCGCGATATTCACGGCCAGCTTCCATTTTCTCCATATTTTTCTTATTCTGCTCCACTTGTCAGATCGTCTCCTTTCTTCTGTACCGAGCCATCTACTCCCAACAGGTAATATTCTCCGCGAATCGTGTAGGCCTGTCCCTGTCCGTTTGGAAGCGGTGGCAGGTTCCAGATCTCCCGAATTTCATCCCGGTTCATGATGCCGCGGTCTGCCATCTGGGCCGACACGTTCAGCTTGTCCTTATTTGACATATACTGCAGCCGGTTGGCTGTGGCCATCACCAAAGAGCCCGCTGCGCGTTCCCGGTCTGTAAAAAGCATTTTGTTCGCCACTTCTGAAAACTGGATAGCAAATGCCTCCGATACGCCCTCGTAGAATGCAGACCAGGAATCTCCATATGCTTTGTTCTGCAGGATATCCTCATTCACTCCGAAGTAATTAAATACATTCTGCTGAATGATTTTCTTCTGCTCTGCATCCACCACATAAGGCGTAGACTTAATTTGCTGAATATCCGTGTAGGTGTTCGGAAAGAGCAGCACCCCGCCCTCTCCCTTCAGATTTTCTTTTGAAAACCGCTGTCTCTCCTTGGCCAAATCGGTATCTTTGGCGAAATTATTGACGCGAGCCATGAACCGGAATGTCGCCGAGTTCTTTACTGCCTCGCCAATCCCCTGGTTCTGCACATCAATTAATTCCATGGTCTGACGCAGCGCTGCATTACTCTCTCCGAAGAAATCACTGTGATACTGGAACTTGGTCATAATTCCACAGCTCTGCATTTCGATTGCCGCAGTCTCACCATTTCGGAAACGGTACCGGAGCCATGGAACTCCAGCGTACTGCACAATCTCGCACATGGATGGCACCAGCGGATAAATTCCTACTGTCTCACCGAATTCATCCAACACCGGTGTGATAAAGGCCGTGTTCTGAATATCCAGTATGGTAGAAAGCCGGTACATAAACTGGCTCCAGGTCTGCCATTCATTCGGCCCTGTCCGCAGCCGTGTCTGCAATTTCGGTTTTGCGCTACCCTGAATCTGTACGGACAGCTTGCTCACATGTGTAGCCCGTACATGAATCGCCGCCCTGACCAGTTCATTCTCGTACACTTCTCCGCCCCAGGAAGTAAATACCGGCGTATAACCGTCGAATGTGGTGAAGTATCCCTGTCCGCTCCCCTGCGGCGCTCGCATTTTTCCAAATATTTTTGTTAAAAGTCCCATGTTTATTCCTCATTTCTCAGCTGTTCACCAATATCTGCGTACCATTTCTGGCGCACCGTCATAGCATCCAAAAGCGCTGCTGTTCCATCCACATGCTCATACTGCCCCAGCTTCACCAGCTTGCTTCTGCCGCTCTCCGCCTCTGTTTTCAAAGCCGCATTCAGCAGATGTATTTTCAGTAAATCATTATCCCCTATCCGGAATACTCCATCTTTAACCGTACCCTCCGTCTCTCTGATTACCGGTGTCAGGTTATATCCCTGAAACACATCATCCATGTGGAATCCGTACTGCTTCATATCCTGAACCAAATACTGGGCCGTATACCGGTCATATCCTACCTGTAACGGATAGATCTGGTAGTCTTCTACCAAATGGCAAAACCAGGTATAACAGTCACGATAATCAATAAAATTGTCCCCGGACAGCTGCAGCAATCCCCGTTGCACATACGCAGAGTAGGGAAGGCCGTCCCTTGCCGTCGCTTCCTCTATCTTTTCAGCCGGCATAAAGAACTTTGCAAATACATACAGTAGCCTCTCTTTTTCAATCACAACCAGGCAGGCCGTCAGGTCTGTAGTTCTGGACAGATCGATGCCGCCCACGCAGTAGCTGTTCCGGAAGTCCTCCAGATCCAGATGTTCTCCTGAAATCTTCTCTATATCCTGCGTCGCTAGCCATGCCTGAGAACTGTTCTGTTTGATGTTGCAGTACTTCGTCAGGAACTCTGCTTTCTTTGACAGGCTTCCTTCGGCAATCGCAATCTCTTCCAACAGGTAGTCCACCGACACTGACACACCCAAGTTCGGATTGCTTTTCCGCAGTTCATTGATGTCGTTCCATTTCTGGATATCATCAATCATGTACAAAAAAGGAGCCAGACGCTTTTCTCTGGAATCCCCCAGTAAAAAGCGTGTGCTCCTCTTGATTAATTCATCATAAATCCCTTCATTCTCATATCCGGAAGTGGATATGGACACAATCAGTGGCTGTTTTCTGGCTCCAAGCGCCGACTTCATAACCTCGTACTGCTTCAAGCCCTGAACTCCCGGCCAGGACGCAATCTCATCGCAAATGGTAAGATGTGGATTAAAACCATCTGATTTCTTAGCGTTGAAAGCAATTTTCTTCACGGAGCTGTTGGTGCTCTCAATGTAATAGTCCGACTTTCTCTTTTTCGTGATTGCCATCAATTCAGGCTCTGCCTCAATTGTCTGCCAGAATGCTGAATATACCAGATCCG
This sequence comes from Laedolimicola ammoniilytica, assembly GCF_025567165.1. NCBI lineage: Bacteria > Bacillati > Bacillota > Clostridia > Lachnospirales > Lachnospiraceae > Laedolimicola > Laedolimicola ammoniilytica. The sequence goes on along the minus strand of NZ_JAOQKC010000012.1, from coordinate 63,313 downwards.
CCTGGTCCAGCTTTGGAGCTACACAGAACACCTTTGCACCATATTCTCCATCTGTGTAAACGCAGCACTCCATGATTCCGGATGCAAGCAGTGTCTTTCCATTTTTACGCCCCTCTACAATCAGAACCTCTCGAAATACCCGGATTTCTTTTTCATCTACGATTCCGAAAATAACCGATATAGTTGCCTTCTGCCACAGTTCCAGCTTCAGCAAATCATTTCTTCCCTCTGAATGATGACAAAAGTTTTCGATAAACCGGATAGCCTTATTTGCCCTTTTCTGGTTAAAATAAAAGGACTGATTTTCCAGCCCTTTTATAATATATTCATAAAAAAGTTTTATCCATTTCCCGACTACGATAGAGCCATCCTGTATGCCCTGGTAATATTCCAGTATAAAATTATTCATCCGCCAACAGCTCCTGCAGCTTTCCCTTCGGTACCGGTTCTTTTCCAAAGGTCTTGATGATATCCAACATCACTGCCATGGTCTTGTTTGCGCTATCCGCATGCTTTGGAAGTTCTCTCACAAGCGGATGGGCACAGATGTTTTCACGGCCCTTCACATATTCCTTGGAAGATACGAGGCCTCCATCCTCTTTGATCTGCTTTTCTATCTTGCATATCACATTGCGTTGTATCATAAACTGCTTGGCCGCCGCGATAAACAATTCATTTTCATCCACCTGATATCTACGAGCCATTTCCATCAAACTGTTATAAGTTATCGTTTTTCCTGCCATGTCGGGCCTCCTTTCCAAAAAAATTCCTGCGCACCCCGGAGAGGAAAATCAACCTCCACTGCCCGGTCTCCATAAAGCTATTTTCACCCGTGCATAAGGGGGGCTATCTGCCGTCCCTTGTCTTTACAAATCCGTATTCATCAACGCTGTATCGTTTTATTTTCTCGCCGTGCTTTTCCGCATGACATTCCCGGCATACCAGCCGCAGGTTATCCCAGTTCAAAGTTACCATTGGATCATGGATGTTCTCCGGTGTAATCTCAATAACATGATGTACAATCTCTCCCGCCTTATATATTCCCTGTTCCAAACAATCCTCGCAAAGCCAGTTGACGCTCTTTGCATATTCATTGCGACAGTGCTGCCAAGCTTTCGACTTGTAAAAACTCTTTGCATATTCTTTTGCCATTTCATATATTTCCCTTGACCAGCACGTTAAAACGTGCTATAATATAATTACATTAAAGGAAAGGAGGAAAGCGAATGAATTCCGAGATAAGCGAGATAATCAAAGACCTTTCGGAAGCCGCTCTTGCAATCGTCACCGCCATCTGCCTGATAGTCAAGACGTTCAAGAACAAATCCAAAAGGTCTAAGAAAAAGAAGAAGTAGGAATGGGGCTTCGGCCCCTTCCTCTTCTCTCTCATTATACCACATTCATTCGTTTTGTAACTATGAAAATATATCGTGTTGTATTATTGGTTCTGTTTGTTCTCTTCCTCGTTGAAGGGTTCCGTGGTGAATTTTACTCACCTACCGTTTTTGATTTCATCAAATGGATTGCCTGGCTCCTTGCCACCGTCCTCTACATTCTCTGCAAGAGGAGGAATCACTCATGCGATTAAAAGAACTGCGCCTGCAGAAAGGTCTGTCTGTTCCCCAGCTTGTGGAGCTGTCCGGCGTGCCCCGGCGTACCATTCAGGATATTGAGAAGAATGATAACTGTAAACTCGACACTGCCATCAAGCTGGCCGACGTTCTGGAAGTCTCGCTGGATGAGCTGGCAGGGCGAACTTTTCCGTAGTAGAATGAGCGGCAGTAGGTTTTATCTCCTGCTGCCGCTCGGCCATCATTTTATCTCTTTAATTACCTTTACCCCATGCCACTTTTATGCTTAAAGCCTCAATCAGCATAAATGCTGCTCTCCATGCTCGCTGATGGTATTTATCCCAATCCTCTTTATCCAACATATTCCCACATTTGTCATGGATAATTGCATGAGAAAGCTCATAAGCTAATTCAAAAATAACCTGATTCATCGAAAGATTGTTTTTTATTGCAATTTTGTCATCTTTCAACCTGCTCTTGTATCCCTGTAACGTTGCTGACTGGACTTTTATCCCTCTACATTCCGCCAACTCCATCAGTTCCCGGAACACGCGGATAGGATTATCTATTTCCAAGAGCTCCTTTTCTTCTGGCTTTGTACTTGTCAGAATAGACTTTTCTTCTTTTATTCTGAAATAGAAATCTACCAGGTAATCATATACCTGCCATGCTTTGTCCGTATTTAAAGACTTGGCATGGAGCAGAGCACCTTTTTCCGTCCAAAGATACAGATGCGATGTTCTTGACTTGACCACTTCGATTTTTTCTAACTGGTTCTTAAATGCTCTTAATTCATCGCCTGAAAGAGATATGTAGTGTTTGCCTTCAATGAACCGCTGTCTGTTATTTTTAAAATTTTGGCTTATCTGGATCTCTTTAACCTCATAGGATTCTGCAATCTGGTGCGTGGTGAGAACCCGGATACCTTTTATTTCCACTACCCGTGGTAACTGCATAAATAAGTCCTCCTTTCAAATTTGGTTCTTGAAAGAAGTCACCATCTGCATTATAATATTTACAGAAGATAACTTCTTCCCTTATAGAGATTCAAACTACTTTGGCTGGTGGGTGAATCTCTATTTTTTTATCTTGGCATAGACTTCCCTGATTCCATCTCTTATCACATCTGCTTTAGATTTTCCTGTTGCTTTGCAACAATACTCTAAAATCTCTATATCTTCATCCGACATCCTTATCCTGGTATCATGTCTTTTAGGTGAATCAGTTGGTCTACCTGTTCTTGGTGACATCCCTACCCTCCTTTCTTTTGGTTACACATAAATAATATCATTTGGTAACACAAAAGTCAAGAGTTTTTTCGAGGAGGTCCGGCGGTCTGGGTTTCAACCGCCGGAAAATGGCATACAGAAAGCACCGGTCAGCTTCAGGTCTTTTCCTGGCTGCCCGGTGCTTTGATATCTGGAGAGGTTTGGTAAGGTGTAATCAGACACCGGAGCCTTGGGCCTTGCTGGCTATGGGAACCCGCTTGGCCCTCTGGCTCATTCTTATTATAAAACGAACAAAACGAACTGAACGAACAATTTTATTATTTTATCGAATTTTTTTCCAGATATCTGTCTCTCAATACAATCCTCACATAATCAGGACGCCCGGAATGCCCGGTTTTATCAGCAATTTTGACCCAGGACAGATTTTCAAAATATCTGAGCTGAAATACTAATCTGATTTCTGTATCTTCAATTTTCTCGATCCAGTCCTCAATTTCCCGAATTTGACGAACTCGCTTGTCAAGTCTCTTTTTTCGATTTTCATACTTTTTTTCATCAAATCCAACCACACTTTGAGGTTTTGGATATCCGGAACGATAATCAAACACCGTATCATTCCCCAGTCCGGCGTCTGTATTCTTCATTTCCTCCAGTTCTGTCTCCAGGAGCTTTATCTCCTGCTTATATCTTATGTACCCATTTAGTTCTTTCCGTGTCATTGCTCACACCCCTCTCATTAAGTGAACGGCAGCTCCTCATCGATTCCGTCCGGAATATTCATGAAGCCGTCTGCATTCGGCTCCCCGAATCCTGCTGCCGATGTGCCCGGACTGTCTGCTGTCTCTCCTGCTGCCTTTTTGGACTCCGCGAACTCATGCTCCTCCACCACCACATCCGTGGTATACACTTTCTGTCCTTCCCGGTTTGTATAGCTTCCGGTCTGGATCCGGCCAACAACAGCTACCTTTGTGCCCTTCACCAGATACTTCTCTACAAATTCCCCATTCTTTCCGAAGGCTACACAGTTAATAAAATCTGCCGTCTGCTCCCCTTCCCGTTTATACCGCCTGTCCACCGCCAGCGCATACCGTGCCACACACATGGGCTCTGTCCCCTGCGTATATCTTATATCCGGATCGCGGGTCAAACGCCCTATCAGTATTACTTTGTTCATCTACGCTTCCTCCTCTTTCCATCTTTCCTTTTCTTTGACAACATCATTGCCACTTCCACCTGCACGTCCGGCCCTGCCTCTGCCTGATGCTGTGCTTTCATTTTCAAAATATTCTGTGTCGTTATATCTAACAAGTTATATAAAGATTTGTTTACACTTGTTATGGCCTCAGCTGCTTCATGGAACGTCCGTTGCAATTCATACAACTGCTTTCTCACTGTCGGCGGATTATGTCCATACACTTTTTTATACTTTTTCTTTGCCTGCCGTCTATTCATCAATTTCCACCCCTCTCTCCTTCAATGACTGGATCCAGAACTGCTGTACCTCTTTGGTACAATGCTCCATTGCATCCTCCCAGGTTGGCCATCTTCCATGCTCGTCATAAAATTTATACTGATATGTAAGACTTTGAAGGTTGTGAGGTTGAGCCGGATCATGTTTCACCGCACACATGGGGCAAGTGCCTTCAGGTGTCTTTCTAATCAGCACCATCCCATATCTTTCTTTCAAAAAACCGCCCTCTGGTTTTACAGCTTCCCTCTTTTTAATTTCTTCCAAGTCAAATGGCTTCCCCCATGGCTGATAAACATGTTCCTTCAATTCTTTCTCTGTGATCCGGTCCTCTCTTCTATACCGAAGCACCTTGATAGCTTTTTCCACGTCTCTGCTACAACAGTCGTTCCATAGCTGATATGCCCTGCTGCCTGTCAGTCCAGTCTCTGCAAGCATGAGGAGCGCTTCATACCCTCCTTTCTCAAATAACTCAAAACAAAACTGCATACATCCAGGATTGCCCTTAGAAATATTTATTATTGTCTGCTCAACACTTTTCATAAGATTCTCCTCCCTATACAATCCGATTAAACCGGTTTTTAAAATGCTCTGACCATTGTGCTGTTCTCTCATCCGCTTCTGCACATGCTCTCTCTTGCTCATCAAACTCATGCGCCGCTCCCAACTCCACACCAATGACCGGATAGGCCAGTTCTGTAAGCATTACCAGGCCGGTGACATTATATTTTTTTCGTGCCTGCGGCCGGACAGCTATCACAACGACATCCTGTTCCTCCGGAAACTTGTCCAGGAACCTTTTCATTTCTTTTACTGTCATCTCTGCAACTCCTTTAAAAATTCTACCAGCTCCGTCTCACTATTCGGGAATCTGTTATACTGTTCATGCACAGTCCATTTATTTGCACCAGCCGTGTCTTTCGGAGCTCCTATCAGATGCAGGTAACTGCTTTCATGCATTCTTCCGCAGATTTTCTGTTCATACGTCTCTGCTATCAGGCAGGCGCCGTTCTGAAAATCGTATTTGTAATATTTTGCTCCAATGTGCTTGTCCTCGTACCAGAGCCCCCACTCCTTATAGTTCCGCAGCCATTCCTTGCGCTGTTCGTTATTCTTCAGTATCGGGAGTTCCGGCTGTACTGGTTCTTCTGCAGGTATTTCAGCATTCTCCAAGTCACACACTGCAGCTGCCAGAGCACTCACCACAAGTTTCTGTTGCCTTGTGTGCCTATCCTCTGCTCCTATAGTCTTCAAAGCGATACCAAGTAATCTCTTTTCCCGCTCCAGTTTATCTTTCAGGATATCCAGATCGGACAGTTCCTCTTCCGCCATGCTCGACGTCGAGCACTCTTCTGTCTCTTCCTCCTGCTGCACTTCCCGGCATTCTCCCTCGATGATTGGCGGCTTCGGCTTTTCATAATCTTTCGGAAGCCATTCCGGATGTTCTTCGATGGAATCCTGTCCGGGAATCTGCTCCTCCGGCTCTTCTTCCGGTTCTTCGCTCGACGTCGAGCATCCTTCCGGTTCAGCCCTGGCCTGCTGTATTTCTGCTCTGATATCTTCAAAAGCTACTTCGTTCCACATTTCCTGAATAGCATTGGCCAGATAGGATGGCTCGATATTTCCCAGGCACCCGTCATGTTCCTCCCTCAGCTGTACGTAATCCTCAAATAACTCTGCTTGATATGTACCGTTTTTTCCTGAAAACCAAATACACCTTCTGTCTCCAAGCATTTCCCACAAAGCTCGATAACTTTTCCTCACATTTGATACTCTAGCTTGAAAATCATTCAGCATCCAATCTTCATATGTGCGAATCAGCTTTCTGGCCAATTCGTCCAGGATATCCCGTTCTTCTTCCGTCGGCTTCCTTCCCTGCCTCAGTTCTGGCTTGGGCTCCAGTGCTTCCACAGGCTCTTCTACCGGCTTCCGGATATTCCGGATATCTTTCACCGTCATTTCCGGCCGAACGTCCTCCAGCTGCTCATCTGTCAGATACAGCATTTCCTGGAGCTGGCTCTTGCCATATTTCCGGAAGGACTCTTCCAGAGCAGGACTATCGCCACCCTCGGAAAACTTCTCGTTGATCTTCATACAATGATCTGCCGTCTGCCTGGCCATACCAAACTCTCCTGCTGCCATCTCGTGGATAGAGGCATAACCACCGTCCTTGTACAGCTCCGCTTCCCTGGCCTTCCGGAGATAATAGCCAATTGCCACATAGTTCTCGGCCATGTTCAACTGCTTCTCCTGGATGAGTTGGCAGATACTCTGGAATGTAATTTTTATCTCATTCATTTTCCCATCTCCCCAGACTTTTTTATCGTTTCCCGCATATCCACTAACTGACCACAAAAACCGCATCGTTTATACTCTGTCATATTTCCTTTCCATGTAGGACCACATGGATTTTTACACCTCGGGCACTTATATACGTCCACTGTCTTATCTCCCAGGACCTTTACTTTCCAGACTATCGCTTTTTCAGGACGATCTATGCCATCATTACGAAGCGCCTTTATTCGCTTTTCTTCTAATACCTGTACATTTCGCACATGAGCATCTGCTATCTCGGCATTCATAAGCTCCATATCGGCACATGCCTGGACATATCCTCTCTTTTTTTCACTTTTTCGTATAACCTCCTCTTCCGTCTTGCTACCCAGAATATCTGCATCCATATCGGCAAGTTTGCCGTACATGACTGTCCTATACTTTGCTAAGTCACCTTTTTTGCCCTGTTTCTTCATTTTCTCACTCTCCTCAACTTCTCTTCCCACTCCAGCTTTACAATCTGCAGAGATGCCACAGTTGAGATATCGCCTTCCATTTCTTCAATATCTTCCTGTGGCAGTATTCCAAAATCTTCGCACGCCTTCAGATACCCTATATACCTCTGGCCAAACTTCGTTGCTTCCTCTATCGTTTTGCTGTGGCACAATGCCAACATGATTTGGGATAACGTACAATACGCTGTTCCCATGTTGTTATGCTTCATAACCTCCTGCTCCGTCATTCTTCAGCCCTCCTCATCTATTGACAAACTGCTTTTCCAACTCTTTCATGTCATATTCCCGCTCCTTGAAGTTATGGAACCGATTCGGCGGAGCTCCTGCTGCCGTCCGGCCTGCTGCTTTATCCTTAGATACCGCCCTGGCCTGCTCCATGTCCTTCTGGTTCCTCCCAAGCCAGCCATTGATGAACCTCAGCGCATTCTTTCGAGATGGACGCTTCTCCGGATTACTTTTAGACCATTCCTGCATCTGCAAAAGATGTGATTTTACATCAATATCCGGATACACCGTCCGGAAGCGCTGCTCCTGTTCTACCGTTACCTGATATTCCGTGCCATCAGCCAGGAACACCCGGCCTATTATATTATTTACACTGTGTATATTTGATGATGATGGTAGATCAGATCTGTTATTTATCTTTTTATTATTATTAAAAATATGATCTGTAGATCTTTTAAGATCATCATCATCATTATTTAATTTATATATATAATTTACTTTATTAGCCCGCCTTGTTGACCTGTTTACCCCTGATTCCTTAAAAAAGGGTGACTTTAACAAACCCTTGCATTTATCACATTTCTGCAAAAGCCAATAATCTTCTATAATTTTTCCGACTTCACCGCCGGAAGCCATATAGAACTGTATTTGTATATCACTGCTCGTAAGGATTCCCCACCTGTCAAACAGCATCTTGTCAAAAACACCAATTTGCAAGCAGAGATTAACCGTCTCCTCGACGGCCCCGGCACCAATACAGCAGCACATCTCACGCGTAATAGATACACCGTCAGCACAGCACCAATCGCAGTAATACCCTTTTTCACGGAAAATCTTCTGGCAGATGTACATGTAGATATAAAATCCCTTCGTACCCTGCACAGCCAGGAGCTTCCGGATCTTCTCGTTTTCGAAAAGATCCACAGGCCAAGCAACGGACTCAAGTCCCTGTCCGGCCATATCTTACCCCCCTATAAATACTTTTTCAATAAATCCCTGGAGCTTGTCTTCCGAACCGGTTCCGGCTTACTTAAGCCGCCAAACAGGTCGATATCCTCTGACAGCTTATTCACCGTCACGGCCTTGGCGCTCTCCAGGATAGCGCTCTGGTTCTCTTTCACCTTGTCGCGGATCTCCAGAATCCGGGTGAACGGATAGCTGAGACCACTTAAGCAGCACACCGTAGCCGGTGCATCGTAGGTCTGGAAGGCGTCCAGCACTACGCCGAACTCCCGCTCCAGAGCCTCCGTCTGGATGTCTCCTGCTGCCGAGAGGGCTATGTACCGAATAGCCTTGTCCTGCTCATAAGGTGCAAAGATACTCTTGTGGAGACTGTCAATCAGCTTCGCCGTGGTGCTTTCCTGCTTCACAAGCTTCTGGATCACCGCCGCCCCGCTGGTAGTCAGCATTTCCTTGACCTCTGCCCGGTCGATATTGCCCCGGACACTGGTGTGCTCCGGTACCTTCAGGAAACTCTCAAAGAGCTCCACGAATACCTCATTGATCCGGAGCTTGTTCGGCCTGGTGTCATTGTCCAGGAAGAACGTGGCAGCCATATCCTGTATATCCGCCAGCTCCTTGGCGCACTCATAGGCGTTGCAGTGAGCCTTGACGGTCTCCGTATGTCCCGGAAGAACTACCACTGCTCCGGCCTGCTTGGCACATTCCTGCTGCAGGAGCTCCACCATCAGCGGCCCCATACCGGAACCGGTACCGCCTCCGGATGAAAATATCACAAAAACGATCTTCTGCCGGATTACGTCCTGCACCTGACGCAGCACTTCATCCACGTTGGCCGCCAGCAGCTTCTTGGCCTTGTTCCTGTCCTTATTGCAGCCCTCGCCCCCTTTCAGGTGATATTTATGCAATGAATTGGAAAGCAGGTTCAGATCCTCTTCCGACGTATTCAGGAAGAATACATCATGTCCCCGCTTCTCCAGGAGCGCCCCTATGTTCCCACCAGCTTGTCCTATCGCCACAAATCCAATCTCCTTTACCATCCTCGTTTCCTCCGTTTTTAATAGATTCTAATGCCTGTTTCCCTTCCTCGGTTATGTAGTAGGACTTGCTGTTTCCTACTGAAAGCCCCAGCTTCAGATAGCCGTAGGCCCGCAGCGTTTCCGCCGCTTTGTAAAATGAATTGTAGGTGTATCCCATCGCTTTCAGGGATTCCTGCATTTCCTTCAGCGTCATGGCATTGACATTGTTGGTTGCTTCATCCTGCACCAGGCAGGATAAAATGATGAAATGTGTCCGGCTTAACTGCATCCCGCTCACCTCGCTTTCTGATTTCCTCTTAATTTCTCTTATTTCCTCTTAAAAGGTCTTATTTTCTCTTAATCTCTCTTACCACACAACAGGAATCTTTTATCCCGGTTCCCCTCCTTCTCGTTTTCTACATTCTCCCATCGCCCGGCTGGCTATCTCCATCAGCTTGCCTTTCAGCTTTCCAGACATCTCCTGAAGGACGATAAACGCCCATTGGTAGTTATCCATTGTATAGTCGCCTTTACAAACCGCCTCACTGACTGCCAGCAGTACGCTATCCATCTTCTCCGCCATAAGCTGTGTATCTTCCAGTTCCATCGCCTTTTCCCATTCCGACATTTCTTCATTCCTCCTTGTAGTGTGCATATTGTTCACTCTTTTTTCTTTTTATTATAGTGTACAATATGTTCACTGTCAAGTTAGTTTTACGGAGGTGTTCATATGTTCGGTCAAAGATTAAATGCTACCCGCAAATCCAAAGGTTTCACAGCCAAAGCTATGGCCGATGAGCTCCAGATAGCTTTGCGCTCATACCGCATGTATGAAAGCGGAGACCGTTTCCCTTCTCTGGATATGCTTGTCAAAATAGCAGATACCTTGGATGTTCCTACTGACTATCTGCTCTGCAGGGATAGCTTTATGAATTCTCGCGGAGTATCCGCTGATGGATTCCCGTTAAATCTTCCAACTCGTCCCACAGAGTGACATCACCAGTTCTTTCTCCAGCTTCTATATTTTTATAATACCGGAGACTGATATCCAGCTTCTCCGCCATCTGCTGCTGTGTCAGGCCCGCCCTCATGCGGGCTTCTTTCAGTTGCTTTCGCATCCTGCTGCCCTCTATTTCCTCTTATCTTCTCTTTCACCTATATCTTCTCTTAATTCCTGCGACAGTTTCTTTAACTGCTGAAAATGGTCTCTCATAACCCACCCATACCGATTTCTGCTCCTGATGCTATCACTTTCAAGATATAAACAGATCGAGCAGAGAGTTTCCAGCACTTCAACATACATTCTTTTTTTCCAAGTAAGAAATCTTTTTATTCTAAACATCTATTCCTCCTTCTCTCTGGAAACAGCTACGCAATGAACGTATGCTTTTCCCATTCACTCCGGGCCCGCTTCTTCGACCGTCCAATATAGCATTTCAGCGTCGTGGACGCGTCTGCATGGCCCATCAGCTCCTGGATGATGTCTACCGGACAGCCCCGCTCCACCAACCGGGTAGCGAAGGTGCGGCGGAACACGTGTACCGTACCCTTTGCATTGACCCCTGCTGCCTTGCAGACCTTCTTTGTAATCTTCTCTATAGCCGCTCCCTTGAGTCTGCGGGGTTCGCCTGCATATTTCCTCTCTGACACGAACAAAGCCGGATTTTCGTCCGTTCTGGCAGCCAGATACATACCCAGATACCTTCTGGCATACTGGTCAAGGTAAACCGTTCGGAATTTCCCTTTCCGTGATTTTTCGCCGCGGAAGGTAATGCTTCCTTGAATCATGTCCACGTTCACGCGGTTCATGCTCACAGCTTCGCCCACTCTGACGCCCGTAGACAGCAGAAACGCTATCAGCGCCCTGTCCCGCAGGCTCCCCTGGACGTCCCGGATTGCAATTTCCTCATCCATCGAAAAAAATACAATCTCCGTATCCTCGCCCCGGATTCCCTTGATCGCCTTGACCGGATTTTTCTGAATCAGTCCTTCATCATGGAGCCAGGTAAACACCGAAGACAGGTTCCGCTTCTCATTTACGAGCGTATTCGGCCCTATCTGCCCGCTCCGGATGGCCAGGTAATACTTGATATCATCCTTGGAAATATGACGGTATCCCTTCCCAGACAAAGCGAAGAACCGCCTGGCCGTCAGCAGATACTGCTCAATGGTCGCGTCCTGGCATCCTTCCAGTTTCTTATTCGCTGCAAAAGACTGCAGTACATAATCGGTTCCATCCAGCTCCGTCGAGAGTTCTGTACACTCCCGCTCGATTGCCATACCGTGGAGCGCTCCCCGGATAGCTCCCTCCAGCATCTGAAGCTGCATGATCGTGATGACTGGTGCCATGGCCTTAATTACATCATTGATAACCATTTCCTTCGTATTCACTTTTCAATCCCCCTTGCAAAACCCCTGAGCCTGTTACCTCCTCATTTCCTCCGGGACCTCATACCCGGCTTCTTTCAGTTCCAACGAACAGAAGCACTGGCTTCGTCCAGTCCTTGTATGCCTGCAATGAACAAAATATTTATAAATCCTGACTACTTCCCACTTCGCATACTCCACAAGCGTCCTCTTCCAGCCGTCCTGCTCGTATGTCGGGAAGTAAAGTATATCCCCTGGTTTCATCGGTGTCCTCCTCCTCTTTCACATCTGCCCGCCGGATACCATACACATGGTACATCCGGAAGAACTCCAGGTTTCCCTTCTGGTGGGCGATACTGTGGTGCTTCCGGCACAGGGCGATTACCTCATTTCCGGAATCATCATAATGCCGCCGGTCCCGGCCCATGCCGATGGCGTCCACATGATGGATATCTGCAGGGGCTCCGCAGATACAACACTTCCTGTTCCGGATACAGCTGCACAGGTAATGATAGATATCGTCTGTCCTGTCCAGCCCCGTTTCCCGGAGCGGCACCCCGTTCTCCAGGCAGAAGTCCAGGAGCACGTTCAGGAAGCTTCTGGCCGTATCCATCTCACAGGTGGAAAGGCTGAACAGCTCCCCGCCGGTCCGCTCGATGTAGTAATATTTCATTCGGGCCTTACATTCTTCCGGAAGATAGCCTGTCCAGGCCGCCAGGTCATTCAGCGTGGCGTATATCTTCTTCCGCTGGTCTATGCTGATCCGCCGGCCGTCAAAGACGGTGAGCTCCGCTCTCCTGCTGCACTTGCGCTGCAGAAGCTTCCAGAGCTCCGTCCCGTCCGCTGCGGCTATGAATTCCGTCTTCCCGTTCACCACCCGGGCTTTGCTGATGTCTATCTCCATGCCCTTCCTCCTGGCATTTACAATGCTCCCCGGGATCCAGATGCGCACCACAAAAAGCACATGTCTTAAAATAGCTCATGCAGTGGCTTCCTCTTTGGCCTTCTTCGCCCGCTCCCGGTATACCGCTGCCATAAATTTGGCGGTGGCATACTTGAAGTCATTAAACCGTTTTTCCCGTTCCTCGTCCGTCAGAATAGGGCGGAACACCTTCACGGTATAGTTCGGCTCTTTGTACTCTGCCACCATTTCATATGTATCCTGGCATTTTCCCTTTTTCACGGTATCGCCTCCTTCTTTTCTATCCTATGCCTACCGGCCTGTACTTGTTACCTGCAGTGCGCACTGCGATGGAGCTTCCGGGAATTGAACCCGGCGGGCCTTCGGGGGATAGGCCCATCCCAAACCATTGGCAGCTCCGTAATGCTCCCCCGCTGCATCTCTTTTTATTCAACACCATACTTCCTCATCAGAAGATAGTAATCACTTCTCGGGATGAGATGCGCCTGGTACATCATCTCGATAGCCCCTATGGCCCGCTCCCTGTACCGCGCATCCCCTTCCTCTTCCTGCTTACGCTGCAGCTCCTTTAGGTAGTGCAGCAGCGTCTTTTCGACTCTCACAGCCAGCCCATGCTCCTTCCTATATCCGCAATCAGTACCCAGCCGCACAGTGGCCCAAATACGCAGACTCCTGTCAGCAATACCTCCGCGAAAAATTTCACGAAAAACATTACCTCTCTGAACTTGTCCCCCGATTTCATTGTTCTACATTTCCTCCTGTTCTTTTTCTATTTCTTCAAACGCTCTTCGCGTCATTTCACTGAGTTTTCTCTTTATACCGTCGGTGATATCCGCCAGTGCTGCCAATGCTCCGCGATACTCTTCCAACGAATAACTTCCAGCATACATGGCTTCACTGATGGTCAGCAGTACGCTGTCAGCTTTCACAGCCATCGTCTCTACTTCTTCCAGCTCGTTGGCTTTTTCCCATGGTGTCATTCTCTGTTTCCCTCCTTTTATTACATACGAACTGTATGTATCTTCTTGATTATCATACTAGTACAATTTGTATGTAATGTCAATATCTTTTGGAGGTACTACATCATGTTTAATAAACGGCTTCGCGCTATCCGTATGAAACGTAAATACACTCAGCAATACATGGCTGACGCCCTGGGTGTCTCCCTAAATGCCTACCAGAAATATGAGCAGGCAGAGCGTTCTCCTTCTCTTGACTGCCTGGTTCAGATAGCGGATATCCTATCTGTACCGACGGATATTCTTCTCTGCAGAGATGATTTTCTCAAATCTCTCGGAGTATCCGTTGATGAATACCAGTAATATCCTCAAGCCTGTCCCAAATGGTAAAATCCCCGGTCCGCTCACCGGCTTCTATCTTTTGGTAATACACAAGAGAAATATCCAGCTTCTCCGCCATCTGCTGCTGTGTCAGGCCCGCTCTCATGCGGGCTTCTTTCAGTTGCTTCCGCATCCTGCTGCCTCACCTTCTTCCTCTACCGATGAACCGCCAGAACCCATACAGCAGCGCATCCGGTTCACCCGTCCTGCTCCCGGAACTTCTTCATCTCCGCTCTTTTCTTTCTCTGGTAAAACCCTGACGCTATGCTGGCCGTCGTCGTCCCCAGTTCTTCAGCAATGGCTTTATTCGGCCACCCTGCATTCCGCAGCGCTTCGGCCTTGTCCCAGTCAATCTTTACAGGCGGCATTTTATCTGCAGACTTTTTACTCGGTGTCTTTTTCTCTGTGACTTTTTCCACCGGTTCCAGTTCTTCCGTATCGTCCACTGGCGGATAATCGACCGCGACCGCGAACCGCAGATTCAGGAACCCTGACACGCTCGTCTTCGCCAGCAGCTCCTGGCTCATCTGGCTAAACCGATATACCGGCCGCCCATCTGCAAGAGCATTCATGGCCTCCAGCGGACTTATCTCTTTAAATCCCACTCTTTTTCCTCCCTTCCTGTTAATCTCGATTTCCGGAACCAATCTCTCCGGATAATTTTCTTCATTCTTCCTTTTCCTTTCGTTCTATGCTATTCTTTTATTACAAGCTCCCCTGCAAACACCAGTACATAAAGAAAGGGTTTAACATATGTTGAATAAATTTTTTGAATCTCCATACTTTCCCATAATCTCTGATTATGCCAAGATACTTATTCCTTCCTTTTTAACGTATCTTTTTGCAAAATATAAATTTTCTAATGATAAAAAGCATGAGATATATGAAAAACAATTTGCGCAGGTCTATCTCCCCCTATATTTGTTGACCAAACAATACTTGAAAGACACCGAGCTACCGGCTTATGACCTTTATATTCGAAAAGTTGATAAGCTTTTTTACCGGAATTACGTTTTTGTATTTCCCAAAACTTTAAAACTTTTCGCCAAATTTAAGTGTGAAGTTCAAACCGGACATATGAGCCCTTATCTCATATCATTATTTGAATATCAGGTATCCTCTGATTACAACAAATTGAAAGCACAATTAGGATATCCTACAGATTCCTTTTTCGACTTTTTCAAGCGTCTTAACACTTTGGACAAATGCATGTACATCGTTTTCTCAGTACTTTCTCTTTTTGCTCTTATCATGCTCGCACAGACATTTCTCACCTTTCTTGCCGGTGATATTTTTGAATTTATGCTATCCATATTAACCACCTGCACACTCCTTTTGATGCTTTATGGTATTTCCTACCTAATGTCTCATTAAATTTATTCGCTTATCATGGCAGCCCAAAATGCAACTAATGCTGCCATGATTTCTTTATTACATAAATTGACTAATATAAGTACAAGTCCAAAATACAGCATAAAGATTCTAATTTTTTTAATCGTCTATTTCACCTTCTGTTCTTTTGTATCTTTTAAAGTTACTCATCAGCAAAAAAAATTGCCATCGGATCTTCTATATGCAATTCTTTGATCATAATCTGAATCTCATCGCTACCAAACACACCTATTTTCATTTTCTCATAAAATGTTTTCGGTGTTATTCCTATCTTTGCAGCTACATCTGACTGTGAAAGTCCGTTCTTGACTATGATTCCTCTTAATTCATTTGTCTTAATCGTATTTACCACCTCTTTCATTTATGTAACTTTATAAGTTACTTTTATATTATCACATCTTTGTAACTTGTCAAGATATTTTTTCTTGCTTTTATAACATTTTTGTGCTATCGTTAAGTTACCACATCGAAGGAGTGTAAATAAATGACTGTAGGAGAACGAATTAGAGAGCTTCGCGAACGATTGGGAATCAATCAGGTTGACTTTGCAGATAAAATTGGTGTATCCAAGCAGACTCTATATAAGTATGAAAATAATTTAATAACAAATATTCCTTCCGATAAAATCGAAGCTGCTGCCAAACTTGGCAATATTTCCCCCTCATATCTGATGGGGTGGGAATCAACAAACGACATCAGATATAACGAGGACAAACTTAGCGGAAGGCTTTTGAAGTATTATAATTTACTTCATAAAGATGGGCAGGACAAGGTTCTCACATATACACAGAACCTTCTGAACCTCCAGAACGCGGAAGACGCCGCAGCTTCGGCTCCTATCTCCTTCCCCGGCGCTAGGTTTGAGGTGAATGCCGCCCATGAGGATCCCAATGCTTCCGATGATGACCGTAAGGCCGGAGATACTATTATGACTGACGATTCCGAATGGGAGTGATCATTTGACCTACGAAGAATTATTGCAAGAATCACTGGAACAAAATCTGATTGTAAAAGAAATGGATCTGCCCGGATACAAGGGACGTATCTATAAGAACCGCGTAGCTATCCGTAAGAATATGACCACCGCCGAGAAGTCTTGCGTCCTGGCCGAGGAACTTGGCCACCATCACACGACGGTCGGCAATATCCTGGACCAAACAGATGTCTCCAACTGCAAGCAGGAGCACCTGGCCCGCCTCTGGGCCTACAACAAGCAAATTGGTCTCTCCGGAATTATCCAGGGCTACCGTGCCCACTGCCGCAGCCGCTACGACCTGGCCGAATACCTGGAAGTATCAGAAGACTTCCTGCAGGAGGCTCTGGAGTACTACCGGGAAAAGTATGGGGTGTATACGGAGCTGGATGGGTATGTCATATACTTTGAGCCCTGTCTGATTGTGATGGAAGCTCTGCGATAAGGAAATTGATATGGATGAACGCATTGTACCTGTCGGAAGATTTTTACCGGAATTCAATTCCTATCTTCCGCACCAGATAGAACAGGAAATTATATACCGCTCTATCGGTCTTGAAAAACATATATTGAAACGTCACCCTGACTGTCTGCCGTATATTGAGTATATTCCGCAGATCCTATCCTCTCCGGATTATATCGGCGTGAATCCGAATGAAACCGCTGTGAGCTTTGAGCTTGTGAAGGTTCTGTCCGAAAATATTCAGATTGGTATTAAGCTGGATGTTACTGAAGATTATCTGTACGTGGCCACACTACACGCCATTACCACTTCTAAACTGCAGCACAGGGTCCAGAATGGACGTTTAAAAAAATTTGACAAATGAATTTGAATTTATTATACTAATGGTACATAAAATAACTATTAGTCAAATTGCAAAGGTCGGAAAGGCTCCCGACACACTCGCAAGAGTACCTGAGATGATGGATACGCCGCCCATCTTGTAGTTTGACGAACGTCAAGGGATGTAGCATTAGCTGCATCCCTTTTTGTTTACACAAAAAATTGCCCCTCGGTAAGAAAATAAATGACAGCTCTGTAACCATTCCCCCACAACCTTTCTACCTAAAGGGAGCTGGGTACGGATTGATTATAAAAACGCATTTTGAAAGGAGAAGTATTGAAATGGGATTATTTGGAAGTGAATCAAAAGACGAGAAATCTATGAAGAAGCAGGCGAAACTTGATCAGAAAAATATGGCACTGCTTCGTAAATTTGGACTGGAAGACCTCCAGGATCCATCAGACATCGAATCCGTCAAAAATATCGTGAACGAACTTGCTGGTACAGGTTTAATGGAAGTTGGCCTTGCCCTTGGCGGCGGTTCTGAACGCGACATTCAAAAGAATCAAATGTATTATCAGCGCGCAATGATTGAACAGAACTTTATAATAATTCGTCAGCTGGATCGCATTACGAAATTATTGGCCAGCAAATAGTGTTCTATTATGTCTTGGCAAAATGCCATTTCAAACGGTTGTAATATTTTTGAATTTATACAAAAGAAAAACCGGCCCGGTGTTGGCGCACCGGACCGGCCAGAATATCTCCAGAAGAAGATACCCCTAATCCAATCATATTGGATCTTCTTCCGAACAGCCTTGCAAGCGGAACTTATGTTCCGGTGGCTGTTATTTTTATACTCTTTTTTGCGAGGCGCCTCGCATACACTGTACAGGAGGATACCATATGTACCGAGAACTACCTACATTCTGTCCGGAAGAAATCCTTGTCTATCTGCGAAAATCCAGAGCCGACGATCCATCTCTGTCTGTCGATGAGGTTCTGGCCAGGCACGAAGAACTGCTGCGTGATTGGATTGAGCGGAATCTTGTCCATGCTATCCCGGAAGAAAATTATTTCCGGGAAGTCGTATCCGGAGAGAACATCAAGGACCGGCCGGAGTTCCAGCGCGTGCTCCGGAAGATCGAATCTCCTAAAATAGCTGCTATCCTGGTCGTGGAGGTGCAGCGTCTCTCCAGAGGCGACCTGGAAGACGCCGGTCGGCTCATCAAGCTCCTTCGCTATACTCACACCATGGTTATCACTCCCCAGAAGGTCTATGACCTGGAGGACGAGTACGACCGGGATCTGTTCGAACGCGAACTGAAGCGCGGCAATGATTACTTGGAATACACCAAGCGTATCTTGAACCGCGGACGTATCCTATCCGTCCAAAATGGTAACTACATCGGAAACACGCCTCCCTACGGCTTCGATAAATGTTGGAGCATAGACGGGAAAAAACGTGTCCCTACCTTGAAAGAAAATGAAAAAGCCGACATTGTGCGTACCATCTTTCGCATGGTGGATTCAGAAAACATGTCCCCTTATGCTGTTGCTAAATATCTGGACAGTATAGGAGAACCGGCGCCCAGCGGGAAGCACTGGACGTATAATAGCGTCCTGGGAATTCTGCGGAATCAGCATTATGACAAAAAGGTGATCTGGGGCCACCGCTCCACACAGCAGGTAGTCATAGACGGCCATATCCAATCCACCCGGCCCAGGCAGAAAGAATATCTGGTCGCAGAGGGACGGCAGCCGCGCGTGATCGACCACGAAGTATTTGAGCGGGTTCAGAAAGCCATCTCCGGTCAGCCACGCACAAGGCGGGATCTGAATCCTGTCAATCCTTTCGCCGGTATCGTATACTGTGCAAACTGCGGCCGGAGCCTGTCCTTCCGCTTCTATCGCCGTGCCGGACGCGGTGAAACCTGCCCGCCGCGGATGCTCTGCAGCGACCAGATCCACTGTAAAAGCAGCTCCTGCTACTTCTATGAATTCTCAGAGGCTGTCCAGAAGGTACTGCAGAAACATATCCACGACTTTTCCATCCAGCTGGATAACCTGCTGCAGGAGCCGGAATCTTATGCCCAGGACAATATCCGCCTGCTGGAAAATCGCTTGAATGAATTGAAGCAGAAAGAGCTGCGCCAATGGGAGAAGTACGCTGATGGGGAGATGCCGAAGGAGATCTTCGACCAGTTGAATGAACGAATTCAGAAAAATAAACAGGCGGCCCAGATTGCCCTGGACGCTGCCCGGGAAGCTGCCCCCGATACTGCAGATGAAATCCAGGACAAAATCACCCGTCTGTCGGACGCGCTGCGTGCGCTACAAGATGACACCATACCGGTTTCCCTAAAAAATCAATACCTGAAGGCTGTCATAGAACGCATTGATTACTCCCGCCCTGCTTCCATCCGCGCTCTCCAGGGAACCACCGACCGCAGGCACGGCGGCTGGTCTACGCCGCCATTTGAACTGCAGGTGCATATGCGGTTTTGATTTTTACCCTTTATGTATAACATCATGGTTTGTATGAGCTGGGGCACTTCGAAATGATCGCCACCATCGTCCACCAGTTGACCCGTAATATGACCATGGAGGAGCTGAAGGCCTCCGGCTTTGAGGACTACTATGTGGATCACACCCTGGCGCTCTGGCCTCAGGCGGCTTCGGGGACGCCCTTTACAGCAGCCATGTTCCAGTCGGTGGGGGATCCGATTACGGATTTAACCGAGGATATGGCAGCGGAGGAAAAGGCCCGCACCACCTACGACAACATCCTGCGGCTCTGCGTAGATTCCCCGGATGTCACCGATGCCATCCGGTTCCTCCGGGCCAGAGAGGTCGTACATTTCCAGCGTTTCGGAGAAGCTCTCCGAATCGTGCAGGATAAACTGAATTCCAAGAACTTCTATGCATTCAACCCGGCCTTTGATACCGGCACCACAGGCTGCGGATGCAATTCCTGAATTGATTAAACAAAAGCGCTGCGAAGGTTCTGCCCCGCAGCGCTTTTTGCCTCTATTCCTTTCCCACATACACAATTCCAAACGCGTTCGGCCCAATATGGGTTCCAATGGCCGCGCCCAGCTGCAGGCGTCCGGCGGTGGCGATGCCGTGCTTTTCCAGCTTTTCTTCGAACTGTTCGCAGTTCGCTGTGCCACTGGTGAAAATCGAATAGCTTGGAAATGCCTCGTCCACCGGATGCTCCTCCAGCCATTTCATCATAAAACTCATGGCCTTATTTTTCCCGATGGCTTTGCCGATGACTCCCACCCTGCCGTCCTCCGTCAGGGTAATCAGGGGCTTCAGCCGGGCCAGCTCGCCGATCATGGCCGCTGTCTTGCCGATTCGTCCACCCTTTTGCAGGAACTCCAGGGTGTCTACCATGGCAATGGCGTGTACTCTTGCTTTGAACGCATCCGTCCGCTCGGCCACTTCCGCAGCGCCCTTTCCTTCCTCGCTAAGTCCCTTCGCGTAATCCGCCAGGATCTGGATTACGCCTGTGGCCGTCAGGGAATCAATGAGATAAATCCCCTCATAATCCACCATTTGTTTTGCCAGCACCGCACTCTGGTATGTTCCACTTAAAGCCGAGGATAAAAGAATTGCCACGATCTCATCCCCATCCTGCTTTGCCTGCTCAAACAGCTCCAGAAAAGCCTGGGGCGACGGCTGAGAGGTCTGGGGAAATTCTCCACTGCCAGTCAGCAGCTCATAAAATTTATCCTTCGTCAGATCCACGCCGTCCGCGTATTCCTTTCCACCCAGGCTCACGCCAATGGGCACAAACAGATACCCTTTTTCCTCTGCCTCCTTCTTCGTCAGCTCCGAAGAAGAGTCTACCAATATCTTTATCATCCAATTACCTCGTCTGCCATATCTGCAATCAGGTCGAAGAGCTTCACGATTTTCTCTGAGCGCTCCCAGCCAATCCGGTTCATCAGCTCGTCCACAAAGTGCAAAATCCGCTCATGCTCCCGTTCATAGATTTCCGCCTGTTCCATCCGGAAGGTCACATAGATCTGCCGCTTATCCCGGTCTGAGCGGGTACGCGTAATCAGTTCCTTTTTCTCCAGGCTGTTCAGAATCCGGTTCATCTGGGATTTCAGAATCTTCGTCGCGCTGCACAGATCCGTAGCTGTCAGCTCCCGGGGCGCGTCGCTCTTCTGATTCCGATACAGAATTCCGCAGATCAGGAACTCATTGTAGGGCAGTCCGGACACCATCCGTTCATTGTTGATCGCCAGCGACAATTTCAGCCAGCCCTTTAAGACCTCTTCTCTGGTAGCTTCCATCTGAGGTTCCACCCTCCTGCATCGTATTTTGTTCACAAAATGAACAGTTCACATAGTAAACCATTCTTCTTTCAATGTCAAGGACATTTTTGTTTTCCGAGCCATTACTTCCAACTCCGTTTTCGGAACGTGCTGGAAAATTTTACCTATAAAACCTGTCACCGTCAGCCCCTTACGAATACTCTGTAACAGAAAAAGGACCGCGAACCAACCGTCCGCGATCCCTGCGCTTTTCATTTTTTATGCTATTTTGTGACAGTAAACTTATATCCGGTCTTCGTCCGGTATACCTCTCCCGCCTTTACGATGGGACTCTGAAAATTCTCATGATGGCAGGCGTCCGGGAAGTACTGGGACTCAAAACAGATGGCGCTGCGTCTTCCATAGGTACGTCCTTCCTTGCCGCCCTTCTCATTCTCCAGAAAGTTGGCAGAATAAAGCTGGATACCCGGCAGATCCGTGGAGACCTCCATGCAGATACCACTCTTCTGGGAAATGAGTTTTCCGCACAGTGCGTACTTTCCTTCGTTCTTCAGCACATAGTTGTGGTCGTAACCGCCGGCCTGCTTCAGAGGCTCGTAGTCCGCATCAATACGCTCGCCGATCATATGCTCCGTCCGGAAATCCATAGGGGTTCCCGTCACATCCCGAATCTCTCCGGTGGGAATCAGCCCTGCGTCGCCCGGTGTAAATGCGTCTGCGTCCAGCCACACCTTCTGCTCCAGCACCGAATCGGACTCCTGCCCGTCCAGATTGAAGTAAGAATGATTGGTAAGATTGAAGATGGTGTCCTGATCCGCTTTCCCCTGGTATGCGATCTGCAGCTCGCCGTCATCCGTCAGAGTGTAGGATACGGTGATATCCGCATTGCCCGGATATCCCTGATCACCGTCGGGACTGTGCAGAGAAAACTCTACCTTATTGTCATCAGCAACGATGCCTTTCCACATTCTGGTGAAATACATGTCCGGCCCGCTGTGCAGGTTGTTCTCGCCGTTATTTTTCGCCAGCGTGTAATCCTTCCCCGCAATGGTAATGACCGCGCCGCCGATTCGGTTGGCGTTCCGCCCTACGATGGCTCCGAAATCCGGCCCGTTGACCTCATAATCTTCTGCTTTTTCATAACCCCAGACCACATCCCGGAGCGCGCCGTCCTGATCCGGAACCCAGAGTTCCGCCAGTCCCGCGCCCAGATTCAGCACGACAGCCTTCATGCCTTTCCCATTTTCCAATATGTATTTCTTTACCTGCTGTCCGTCCTTTGTGGTCCCGAACGCTTCTACCCGAATACTCATGCTTTACCCCTTTTCACTTCTTAGTCTTTTTTTGCTCCCTTTAAATACAGGTACCAGTAGATGATGCCGATGGCCGCGCCGCCGATCAGGTTGCCCAGAGTCACCGGCAGCAGATTCTTCGCCAGTGCCGCTCCCAGGTTCACCGCCGCATTGCCTACGCCGTAGATGGAATTGCTGAAGATACCGACCATCAGATAGTACATGTTCGCGATACTATGCTCGAAACCGCCCAGCACGAAGATCATAATCGGGAAATAAAGTCCCGCCATCTTGCTGGTTACGGTCTTGCCCGCGAAGGACATCCAGACAGCCAGACATACCATCATATTGCAGACGATGCCACGGAATACCGCGTCTCCAAAGGTCAGCGCCACCTTGCCTGCCGCTACGGACATAATTACATCCAGAAGCCCCTTGTCCAGCAATGACGGGCTGTGTCCGAAAGCAACCAGAAACGCCAGAATGGTAGAACCGG
This sequence comes from Laedolimicola ammoniilytica, assembly GCF_025567165.1. Taxonomy (NCBI): domain Bacteria; kingdom Bacillati; phylum Bacillota; class Clostridia; order Lachnospirales; family Lachnospiraceae; genus Laedolimicola; species Laedolimicola ammoniilytica. The sequence goes on along the minus strand of NZ_JAOQKC010000012.1, from coordinate 40,196 downwards.
CAAAGTTGCCCAGATACACGCAGACCCAGTTTTTCAGGACGCCGGAGAACTTCACTTCTCCCTCCAACAGTGGAATCACCAGAAGACAGTTTCCGGTAAAAAGCTCGCTTCCCGCAATCAGTACGAGCGCCAGTCCCGCCGGGAACATACAGGCTCCCACCAGCTTGCCCAGAGCCCCTCCGATGGTCGCTGTAGCCATCTCATAGGCAATCGATCCGATGCCGATGAAGATACCGGCCATGATGCCGAGGATAAATAGCTTCAATGGCGGAGTGTTCACCTTTCCTTTTCCGATTCCCACATAATTTTTCGCAATTTCCGCAGGTGTGTTCATGTAAAAGCCTCCTTTTCTATTTGTTAAAATAATAACATTCCTGCAAAAATATCACCATCATACACTTTGTATGAAAAGCTTTCTCCCAAAACCTTATTTCACATGCTCGTGCGTAAACAGATGATCCTGACAGTACTCATAATTACCGTTGCACTTGGAGCAATAACGGAATACCAGATCGTCCCCATCCTTCTCAGTCCGGCCACAAACCGCGCATTTATGAATACTGGCCCGCTTCTCACCCTGCTGCACGCTCCGGCTGTAGACCTTTCTCCGATGTATCTCCTTCGGCGAATAGCGCTTTACATTCCGCATACCGAAGAAGAAAATCAGGAAGTTGCCCAAGGACACCAGCGCCATCACCGCATAGGCCGGATGAGGCACAATGCCCGCCTGAATCAGCGTCAGAATCGTATTATAAGAGAGGTACGGCGCCGCGAATCCGGCCACAATCGTCACGCCAAAATAAATGGCATTGATAATACCCAGCCATTTCGCCTTAATCGGAATGATGAAGAACAGCAGGAACTGCATGTTCGGATAGGTGGCTGCGAAGGCGAAAAACAGCGAATAGTTCAGATAATAGGTGCCGAACATGGGGCCGATATTCGCGCCGAATACATAGCAGCTTAAGAAGGCCGCCACCACATGAAGCAGCATACCGGTCAACAGATATAGATTGAAACGGAAGGCTCCCCACTGCATCTCCAGCACTCTTCCGATGGAATAATACAGGTACATGCTGATCAGGAAGAAAAACAGTCCTGTGGAGGGCGGATAAATGATGAAGGTCACAATTCTCCAGATCTGACCGTGCAGAATAGCCGTCGGATCGAGAGACAGGTATCCGGTATAGAAATCGGGCGCCACCACATTGATCACATACCCCAGCGCGTACAGAATAATCACATAGTACATCAGGTTGTGAATCGCGTAACGGCCGAACTTTTTCTCCAGCTTGTCTATCCAGTTCATAAAAAATAAGTCATCCTTTCCTATAAAAAATGTCTGTGATACAAGATTTCCGGGCCGTGGAAAAGCATATTTCCACGAATCCCGGAAACATTTTCAGATAATTTTATTATAGGCGGGAAGCCCTGTTTTGTCAACAAAGGCCTGCTGGCAAACCATTTTTCAGCTTTTCTTCTATTCCGACGGTGGGAACACGCGGGGACGTCGGCGCAGCGGGATGCACACCTCGTCTCCCACCTGCAGGTTGTAGACATTGATATAGGGATTGGCGTAAAGAAGCGCCCACAGAGGCACCCGGTAACGGCGGCTTAAGGCATAGAGCGTATCCCCTTTTTCGACCGTATGCAGAAATCCCATGCATTTTTCCATAAAATCCGGTTCCTTTTCTTCCTATTTATATACATTTACTGTATGCAATCTGGAAAATCCTGTTACCTCTGCGCCTTTTTGTTAAACTTTCCATAAATTGTTTATATTTTTTTTATTTGATTTCAAAAATTTTGTGTCGTATAATGTACGTTAGTGTCAAAGAAACCTTTTGCTGTCATTTAGAAAAGGAGGGGGGCGGAGTATTTCGCCTGTATTTTTATGAATCATTTATCTAACTACACACTGGGAATCGATATCGGTTCCACGACTGTAAAAGTTGCAATATTAAACGAGAAGCATGAACTTCTCTTCTCTGATTATGAGCGTCATTTTGCCAATATTCAGGAAACTCTGGCTTCACTTCTTGAAAAAGCAGAGGGTCAGCTTGGCGATCTGACTGTCTATCCGGCCATCACCGGCTCCGGCGGACTGACCCTGGCGAACCATCTGGGCGTTCCTTTTGTGCAGGAAGTGGTGGCTGTAGCTACCGCCCTGGAGCAGACCGCGCCCCAGACTGACGTGGCGATAGAGCTTGGCGGTGAGGACGCGAAAATCATTTATTTTGAAGGCGGCAATGTGGAGCAGCGTATGAACGGCATCTGTGCCGGCGGTACCGGCTCTTTTATCGACCAGATGGCTTCCCTGCTTCAAACAGACGCCACCGGCCTCAATGAGTACGCAAAGAATTATCATTCCCTTTATACCATCGCGGCCCGCTGCGGCGTTTTTGCCAAGTCCGATATTCAGCCGCTGATCAACGACGGCGCTACCAAGGAAGACCTGGCTGCATCCATTTTCCAGGCAGTGGTCAATCAGACCATCAGCGGCCTGGCCTGTGGAAAACCCATCCGTGGGCACGTGGCGTTTCTGGGTGGTCCGCTTCATTTCCTGTCTGAACTAAAGGCTGCCTTTATCCGTACCCTGAACCTGGACGACGAGCACATCATCGCTCCGGAGAATTCACATCTGTTCGCTGCCATGGGATCCGCCTTAAGCTGCGATCAGAAGGTCTCTGCTTCCTTAGGTGAAATGAAGGAGCGCCTGAAGGCCCACATCCAACTGGATTTCGAGGTGGCCCGTATGGAGCCGCTCTTTGCCAATGAGCATGAGTACGCCAAGTTCCAGGAGCGCCACAGCCGCCATGAGGTCATGCGCGGCGATTTCCAAGCCTATGAGGGCAACTGCTTCCTCGGCATCGACGCCGGAAGCACCACCACCAAGGCTGCGCTGGTAGGCGAGGATGGAGCTCTGCTCTACTCCTTCTACAGCAGCAACAACGGCAACCCTCTGGCGACTACTATCCGCGCCATTAAGGACATCTACCGCTTTCTTCCGAAAAATGCGCGCATCGCCCGCTCCTGTTCCACCGGTTACGGCGAGGCCCTGATCAAGGCTGCCCTGATGCTGGACGAGGGCGAGGTGGAGACAGTTTCTCATTACTATGCAGCTGAATTCTTCGACCCGAAGGTAGACTGTATCCTGGACATCGGCGGTCAGGATATGAAATGCATCCGCATCAAGAATCACACCGTAGACAGCGTACAGCTGAATGAGGCATGTTCCTCCGGCTGCGGCTCCTTTATCGAGACTTTTGCCAAATCCCTGAACTACACCGTGGAGGATTTCGCAAAAGCGGCGCTTTTCGCCAAGCACCCCATTGACCTTGGAACCCGCTGTACGGTATTTATGAATTCCAAGGTAAAGCAGGCCCAGAAGGAGGGTGCGGAGGTATCTGATATCTCCGCAGGCCTGGCTTACTCTGTCATCAAGAACGCCCTTTTTAAGGTTATCAAAGTGTCCGACGCCTCTGCACTGGGTAAAAATATCGTGGTACAGGGCGGTACCTTCTACAATGACGCGGTCCTCCGAAGCTTTGAGAAGATCGCAGGCTGTGAGGCTGTCCGTCCCGACATTGCCGGTATCATGGGCGCCTTCGGAGCGGCTCTCATCGCAAGGGAGCGCTACGAGGACGGCATGGAGACCACCATGCTCTCCATCGACGAGATCAACAACCTGGAGTTCTCCACCTCCATGACCAAGTGCAACGGCTGTACAAATCACTGCCGTCTGACCATCAACAAATTCTCCGGCGGCCGCCGCTATATCTCCGGCAACCGCTGCGAGCGTGGTATCGGAAAAGAGAAGAATAAGGACAACATCCCGAACCTGTATGAATATAAGAATAAGCGTCTCTTTGATTATGAGCCGCTGTCCGAAGAGGCTGCAAAGCGCGGAACCGTGGGTATCCCCCGTGTGCTGAACTTCTATGAGAACTATCCCTTCTGGTTCACCTTCTTTACGGAGCTGGGCTACAGGGTAGTGCTCTCCCCTTCCTCCACACATAAGATTTATGAATTGGGTATCGAGTCCATCCCCAGCGAGTCCGAGTGCTACCCGGCCAAGCTGGCCCACGGTCATGTGACCTGGCTCATCCGTCAGGGTCTGAAGTTCATCTTCTACCCCTGCGTGCCCTACGAACGGACTGAGTTCCCGGACGCGGGCAACCACTACAACTGCCCCATTGTCACCTCCTACGCGGAGAATATCAAGAATAATGTGGACGAGCTGTCCGGCAGCGACATTGATTTCTTCAACCCGTTCCTTTCCTTTGAAAATGAGCAGATTCTGGAAAATGGACTGGTGACAGAATTTTCCAAGCACTGTGGTATCTCCGAAAACGAAATCCGCGAGGCCGCCAGGAAGGGCTGGGCTGAGATGGAGCGCACCCGTGAGGATATCATGCGCAAAGGCGAGGAGACCCTGGAATACATGCAGAAAACCGGCCGCCGCGGTATCGTGCTGGCTGGCCGTCCCTATCATGTGGATCCGGAGATCAACCACGGTATTCCGGAAATGATCAACTCCTATGGTCTGGCGGTGCTGACTGAAGATTCCATCAGCCACCTGCACCCGGTGGAACGCCCCCTGTTCGTCATGGATCAGTGGATGTACCATTCCCGGATGTACGCAGCTGCCAGCTTCGTAAAGACCCGGAACGATTTGGATCTGATTCAGCTGAATTCCTTCGGCTGCGGTCTGGACGCCGTCACCACCGACGAGGTCAGCGACATTCTGACCAATTCCGGCAAGATCTACACCTGCCTGAAGATCGACGAGGTCAATAACCTGGGCGCTGCCCGCATCCGTATCCGTTCCCTCATCGCCGCCATCCGCGTGCGCGAAAATAAGGGCGAATGCCGGAGCGTGGTTTCCTCTGCTTACGACCGTGTAGTTTTCACAGAGGAAATGCGGAAAGAATACACCATCCTGTGTCCCCAGATGTCTCCGATTCATTTCGACGTCATCGAGCCTGCCTTCCGGGCTTCCGGCTACAAGCTGGATGTGCTGCCGGATTCCGACCGAGCCGCCATCGACATGGGTCTGAAATACGTCAATAATGACGCCTGCTATCCCTCCCTGGTGGTGGTAGGACAGATTATGACTGCCGTACTTTCCGGCAAATACGACACCGACAAGCTGGCCGTCATCATCTCCCAGACCGGCGGCGGCTGCCGTGCCACCAACTACATCTCCTTTATCCGACGGGCTCTGGCCAAGGCCGGACAGGAACAGATTCCGGTGGTATCTCTGAACCTTAGCAATCTGGAGAGCAACCCCGGCTTTAAGATTACGCCGGGTCTGGCTGTGAAGGGACTCTACGGACTGGTCTTCGGCGATATCTTCATGCGGGTTCTGTATCGGATGCGTCCTTACGAGAAGGAAGCGGGAAGCGCAGACCGTCTCCATGCGAAATGGCTGAAGATCTGTCAGGACTTCGTCTCCCAGAAGCACGTAAGCCACAAGCGCTTCGTCCAGATCTGCCGCGGCATTATCAAGGATTTTGACCGCCTGCCCATCCATGAGGATATGAAAAAGCCCCGGGTCGGCGTGGTCGGTGAGATTCTGGTCAAGTTCTCTCCGTCTGCCAACAACCATCTGGTGGAACTTCTGGAGCAGGAGGGCGCAGAGGCCGTAGTTCCGGATCTGATGGATTTCCTGCTGTACTGCTTCAAGAACAGCGAGTTCAAGGCCGATCACCTGGGCAAGAAGCGCTCCAGCGCACGCATCGCCCGGGTCGGTATCCAGGCCATGGAATGGCTCCGGAAGCCCGCTGCCAAGGCCTTTAAGGAGAGCGTACACTTCCATGCGCCCGGCAACATTGATAAGATGGCCGACATGGCCTCCGATATCGTATCCGTGGGCAATCAGACTGGCGAGGGCTGGTTCCTGACCGCGGAAATGCTGGAGTTGATTCATGAGGACGTACCAAACATCGTCTGCACCCAGCCCTTCGGTTGTCTGCCCAACCATGTGGTCGGCAAGGGCGTTATCAAAGAGCTGCGCCGCCGCTACCCCACCTCCAATGTGGTAGCCATCGACTACGATCCCGGCGCAAGTGAAGTAAACCAGCTGAACCGACTGAAGCTGATGCTGTCTACGGCGAATAAGCATCTGAAGGCAGAGCAGAAATAAACCCTTTCAAACACAAAACACCCGCAGGAAGCTGTGTTATTCACAGATTTCCTGCGGGTGTTTTCTTTTACTCTAGCGGAGAATCCTGCCTCGCAGGATTCTTTCTTATGTAATAGGAAATTCCGATAGAATTCCCTATTACATAAAAGCAAGCAGAGCTTGCAAAGATGCGCACTCGGCGCAGTGGTAGATGGTTGCTGAAGCAACCGCGCCTCGGCGCGAGAATGTGCCAATGGCACATTCTTTTTCATCATGATTCTTCGCCGGTTCTGCTAAGCAGCAGCAGACACAGCGGCACAAAGATCACACTGTCAAAATGGAAGAACCGATAGGTCGGACCACACAGCAGCAACATCGTACCATAGCTATAGGCCAGAATCGGCAGAGTCAGCGTCATGGCTTTCCAGCCTTTTCCCTTTCGCGCAAAGACAAACAGGGTACAGAAAATCAGTACCAGCAGATGGATTCCATTGTAGGAAAACAGGTAATCCAGCGGACTGTCCATCATCCAGTTGTCAAAATCATTGAGCGCGGTCCGCAACTCCGCACGGTCCTCCACATAGGCAAAGCCCCAGTCATTTTCCCGAATCTGGTACTCCAGATCCGTATGCCATTCCTTGCTGCCTCGCACATCCCAGACCATCCGGGTCAGCTCGTAGACGGCCTGTAATGACAGGCCCGGCGCATTCTTCACGGTCTCCAATGTGAACTTCGCAAATTCCAGCGGCGGTGTCTGCTTGACCACCGTATTGGAATTGGTCAGAAACTTGAAGGAATTATAATTGCCATATTCATAAGTCTTCCAGCGCCGATCCGGGCCGATTTCCGCCAGGAAATCCGCAGCCTCCGTACTCAGGCTCTCCGGCGCGAACTCGTGAATATTGCAGAGAATCGTCATGGGAAGTCCCACGCTTTCCACATAGGTCTGATCCGGCCGGCTGGCGTCCACCAGATCATAGACCGGATGCTCAATAACCCACATACCCGCCAGCATAATCACCAGGGAAATTAGGCATTCCTTCCGAATTTCTTTGAAAAACAGCACAGCCAGAATCAGAAATGGAATCGTATACAGAATTCCGTTGTGCCGCACCATGGAAATGGAAATCAGTACCAGGATAAACACGGCCAGATTTTTCTTTTTTTTCAACCAGTTTCCATTGGTTTTCCAGATATTGATCAGGTATACGACAAACAGCACCATAAAGACCGTCAACGCGCTGTCCTTCCACATGAACAACAGAATCCGGTGGGTCTGCGGGTTGGCAGCCAGGAAAAACTCCGTCAAAACCAGTCCCCATACCGGGAAACGCCATTTGGCCAGCGTATACATCAGATAGCCGCAGGCCAGGCTGTACAGCAATAGCTGCATGAAAACCGCAAAACCATAATGATTTACAATCTTCGAAAAGAACGCGATAATCAGTGTATGGAATACCGGATGCCAGGTATCATACTGATGATTTTGGATCTGCCACCACTGGTCCAGATTGTCCCAGTCAAAAGATCCCGGGAAATAAACGTAATAGTACACCATCAGCACCAGAAATACAATACCGGCTCCCAATGCGAACCAGAACAGCCGATACTTCTTCTCTTTTCCCGGATCCGCCAGGCTCTTCCGCTCCCGCAGCTCCAGTCCGGCACTTTTGTATACACACCATTTCAATCCCAGATATACCGGCACTGCTGCCACCAGCGCCGCCAGAATCTTCACTTTCCAGTATTTCGTATCCATCGGAACCGTCGCCATCATCTGTGGCAGCAGCCATAAAAGAAATACCAGATAGCAGGTTACCACTGCGGTCAGAAGTTCCAGCATCACCCGCGCGCCTTTTTTCTGCCCCTTATACCATGCATTTGCTTTTTTTATCTCATTACACATTTTCAATCTGCCAATCTATCGGCTCCAGGCCGTTTTTTACTAAAAATTCATTTGTCTGACTGAAGGGGCGGCTTCCGAAGAATCCTCTGTACGCAGACAGCGGACTCGGATGGGGCGCCTTCAGAATCAGATGCTTCGGGTTGTTCAGCATCTGGGCTTTCTTCTGGGCCGGACTGCCCCAGAGAATAAAGACGATGGGACGATCCTGCTCATTTAAGATGCGGATGGCCGCGTCGGTGAACTGCTCCCAGCCCATCCCCCGGTGGGAATTGGCCTGGTGCGCCCGGACGGTCAGCACTGTGTTCAGCATCAGCACGCCCTGCTTCGCCCATTTGGTCAGGTAGCCGTTATTGGGAATGTAGCAACCCAGATCATCGTGCAGCTCCTGATAGATATTCACCAGCGACGGCGGAATATCCACATCTGGCTTCACGGAGAAGCACAGACCATGAGCCTGGCCGTCATTATGGTAGGGATCCTGGCCCAGGATCACCACCTTCACCTCATGGAGCGGCGTCAGGTGAAAGGCATTGAAGATATCGTCCGCAGGCGGAAAAATCTGCCGGGTCGCATACTCATTTTTCACGAACTGAAAAAGCTCCGCATAATAGGGCTTGGCAAACTCCGGTTTCAGCGGAGCCAGCCAGTCATTTTGAATCATTGACATACTCTTTTGTCTCCTGTAAAAATCTGTATATTAGTTCTTGGCGCCCTTATTTCCTATAACCGTACAGATACGCCGCGTTCCCGCAGATATCCCTTCAGGTTGCTGATCTCCAGCTCCTTATAATGGAACAGAGATGCCGCCAGCACAGCATCCGCCTTGCCTTCGGTCAGAGCATCGTAGAAATGCTCCTTCGTTCCCGCGCCACCGGAGGCGATGACCGGAATGGACACATTTTCCGCGATGGTACGGGTCAGTTCCAAATCGTAGCCGTTCTTGGTTCCATCACAGTCCATGCTAGTCAGCAGGATCTCGCCAGCTCCCAGCTTATCGGCCTTCATGGCCCATTCCACCGCGTCGATGCCCATATCCACACGGCCGCCGTTTTTATAGATATTCCAGCCGCCATCAGGCCGCCGCTTGGCGTCGATGGCTACTACTACGCACTGGCTGCCGAACTTGTCCGCCGCTTCGCTGATGAGCTCCGGCCGCATAATGGCTGCGCTGTTCACAGATATTTTGTCCGCGCCTTCCCGGAGCAGCGCCCTGAAATCATCCACGGTACGGATACCGCCGCCCACAGTAAAGGGAATAAAGACCTTTTCGGCCACCCGGCGTACCATATCCACCACCGTATTTCTTGCGTCAGAGGAGGCTGTGATATCCAGGAACACCAGCTCGTCCGCCCCGGCCGCGTCATAGGCCGCCGCGATCTCCACCGGATCGCCCGCGTCCCGTAAGTTCACAAAATTCACGCCCTTCACCACGCGGCCCGCGTGTACGTCCAGGCAGGGAATGATTCGTTTGGTAAACATGTCTAACCCTCCAGCTTCGCGAAATTTTCCAGTATCTTCAGGCCCACCCGGCTGCTCTTCTCCGGATGGAACTGGCAGGCAAACACATTGCCCTGCTCTACGGAGGCGTCTATCGTCACGCCGTACTCGGTGGTCGCCTTCACGATCTCAGGATCCTCCGCCTTCAGATAGTAGGAATGGACGAAGTACACATAAGGCTCCTCCGGCAAATTCCGGAACAATCGGCCGCCATTCTGCAAATGCAGAGAATTCCAACCGATATGGGGTACCTTCAGCTCCTCTCCATCGGGAATCCGCACAATCTCGCCTTTCAGGATTCCAAGTCCCTCCACACCCGGCGCTTCATCACTTCGCTCAAATAAAAGCTGCAGACCCAGACAGATGCCAAGGAAGGGCTTTCCCATCTCTGCCAGCTCGTGAATCACCGGAACCAGTCCATAGCTTTTCAGCTTTTCCATGGCGTCCCCGAAATTGCCTACGCCCGGAAGAATTACTTTATCGGCTGCCAGAAGTTTTTCCCTGTCACGGGTTACCAGCACGTCTTCGCCCAGGGCCAGCAATGCTTTTTCCACGCTCTTTAAGTTACCCGCGTCGTAGTCTATTATCGCTATCATTGATTGTCATCTCCTATCGTTGCCGCTGTTACTCTAATTAAATTCTTGGCTATTACACAAAGCGCCTCGAATGTGTACCGTTAAATAATATCACACTTGAGACGCCTTGTCGACTTCTATATCTGTTCGACCTTATCAATAAATTTTTCAAAAGGCTGCCGTTTAATCCGAATACTCCTGCCAATCATCAAATGATATCTACAATCATAATCCTCTCTCAGCATTCCCTAATTTAATAATTGTCATTTTCACTAAATTCAGTACAAAGAACCGGCGGCTCTATTCCAGCCCTTTTATAGGCCTCCTCTAAAATTGTGGATGCAGAACGAACCCCTACTCCAAAACGATCACACCCTGCATCAACCATTTCAATCAGAACATCCAGGGAACGAACACCGCCAGCAGCCTTAATTTTGGCGCTGTTTCCAATAACAGAACGAATCAATTTCACTGTTTCAACCGTTGTAGGTTTCGGTCCCCAACCTGTACCTGTCTTGATATAGGTTGCTCCTGCCTTAACTCCAATTTCACTTGCTCTTTTAATCTCATCATCCGTTAAATAGCAGATTTCCAAAATTGTTTTTACCGGATAACCATTAGCAGCATCCACAACGGCTTTGATATCATCTTCCACCATCTGATACAATCCTGATTTGAGTGCACTTACATTAATTACCATATCAATTTCTTCGCACCCCAGTGAAATTAATTCCTTTGCCGTTGCTGTTTTTACAAATGTAGTCTCTGCTCCACCAGGAAATCCTACCACGCCCGTTGTAACAATATCCGGATAATCCTTTAGCTGATCAACCGTATATTTAGTAAAACACGGCATTGGGCTTGCACAAATACAGTGATATTTTTTTACAATATCTAACATCTGTTTTACTTCCGTAAAAGTGACATCTGTTCTTACTGTACTAACATCCATAATGCGTCCAATTTCCTGCAGATTAATCGATTCCTTCATTATGTATTTCCCCCTTTATTGATTGTCTATTTCAACAAATTCATCTCCTAATTGTGCCAACATATCAGCTACCTTAAGAAATTTTTTCTGTATTTTTTTATATTTTTCAGTATTTTCTTTATCCGGAAGCGTTAATTTTTCAAGTTTATGAAGATGTGGTATTAAATGATAATCCTGCCATAAGCCAATACTGCGCATGGCAATCGCTGCTGCACCCAAAGAAGCCGCATCCTGATCAACATTGGTTTTTCTAATTTTCATATTAAATACATCTGCAAAAATAGAAAGCCACAGATCACTCTTACTGCCTCCGCCACAAATGAGAATTTCATCACTGATTTCTGTCTGCTGGGATAAAAGGTCAACCGAATACTTCAAATTCAGCGCCACGCCTTCCATAACAGCGCGAATCAAATCCTTCTGCTTTACACCAAGTGTCAAGCCTATAAATCCTCCTTTTATGTTAACACTTCGATCCTGTGTAGTTCCTCCTGCAAGGCTTGGATTAAATATTACTCCATTTGCTCCTACCGGGGACATTGCTGCCTGAGCATTTAGCCATTCATAATCCCTGGTATTGCCATCTGAAATAACATCCTTAATCCACCGATACGAACTTCCACCTGCGAAAATAGAATATGCCGATGTATACATATCCTTTTCAATATGTGCAAAAACATACGGCTTTGTTTTAAAATCTAAAACCGGCTTTCTGGAATTAACAGGCACCCAGCTTGATGAACCCAAAGAAAGATAAATTTTCTTTTCTTCTGCTCCCACTGCACCTAATGCCATACACCCATTATCCACACCGCCACAGGCGACCGCTGTACCACTTTTAAGCCCAATAAACTTAGCAGCTTCATCCGTGATATAGCCAACTATGCTATGTGACTCAACTATTTGCGGGAAAAGATCTTCCTTCAAATTTGCAACTCTGAGAAAATCCTTACGATACATCTGTTTTCTTAAATCGTACACACCGCTTCCGGAAGCATAAGAATAATCTGTACAAAGATTACCTGTCAGCAAAAGATTTATATAATCTTTAGAGCCTGCCACCTTGCATGTTTTGTCATAGATTTCCCGTTTATGCTTTTTTAACCACATAAGCTTAAATACAGGATAACATTCCGGCGGAAAGCCATTTCCGGTAGTCATATACCATTCTTCATAAGGTATACTTTTGAAAAACTCCTGTGTTTCATCTACTGCTCTTCCATCCGACCAAATCGGAACATGCATTTCCAGGGGGCTGTTATTCGTGTCTAATGGAATTGACACAAGACTATGACCGGATAAAGCAACTGCCCGAACTTCATCTGCAGAGGTACTGCTATCTGCCAAAAGTTTTCTGGTACTGGTTGCTACGCCGTTCCACCAATCTTCAATGTTCTGTTCGTGTAAGCGGCCGACATAATTTGTACTATACTCAACAAATGACTTAGCCAAAGTCTCCATTTTTTCATTGTATAGCGACGCTTTAACCCCACCTGTTCCTAAATCATAGGCTATTACTTTCAATTTTTTATCCTCCTACCTTTCAGAAATCGTAACGGGCAATAAACTCATCCTGCACATCCTTAGGTAAATCCACAAAATGTGCACTTACTCCCCACATACGGATAATCAGATCTTTATATTCCTCCGGATGAATCTGTGCATCTTTTAATTTATCAATATCAACCACATTCGGTTGATGCTGAATTCCTCCCAGCTTATAATATGCACGCAACATCATCATAAATTTCTCCGCCCCGTCTTATGATCCGCATACCCCGGAATCAATATATCCTGACACAAACTTTATTTTCGCGATAGGTAATTATCTTTATGCATACTTTACCATAATATCTCTGCTACGTCAATATGTTTTAGATATATATCCCATACTTTTCTGCTATATTAGATATTTTTTAGTTACTTTATATGGTTTCTGTAAAAAAATATATATGATCTTGCGTTAAACATTGTAACCTTTACATTTATATGATATATTATATATAAACCAGAATTTTATTTACTCAAAAAGGAGTCTGTTATGCAAAAAACATCACTTTATCAATCAGTCTATACCGACTTGAAAAGTAATATTTTAAACAAAACATATCCAATTGGTACTTTAATTCCCACTGAGTCAGAACTTGAAGATATCTATTCTGTGAGTCGCACCACTATCCGAAAAGCCATCTCACTTTTAGTAAACGAAGGCTTACTATCAGTCAAACAGGGATACGGCACTGTTGTTCAGGATTTCAGCACCACTCAGCATCTGAACAAGATTACATCAATTTCAGAAACCTTAAAGCAAAACGGTCACATCGTTACCACAAAAAATTACCATATAGAACAAATATCCGCCCCTGATACCGTACGTGCTGTATTATGCCTGTCTCAAGATGAACAAGTATATAAAATTGACCGCATAATCTGTTCTGACGACATACCCACAGCCTATATAACCAATTACCTGGTAGCTGCTTTCCTGCCTGGTTTCAGCGAGTCCTCAGAGATCTTCTCCGGACTGTATCACTTCCTTGAATCCAAGTTCAATATTGTGTTGACTACTGCAGAGGAAACATTATATGCCAAAAAGGCCTCTTTTACCGAATCGCTAATATTAAATATTCCGTCCGATTCCCCTTTGCTTTGCAGCGAGCGAATTTCCTATATTAATGACACACCGTTCGAATATACAATTTCACGGTTCGTATCAGATAAATATAAATATCACATATTTTTGCAAGGCCGTTGATTTACACAAAAAGGGCATAGAAATATGTATTGTCTTTTTATATCTATGCCCTTTCTCCTTTTGACTTTCAATGTAATATGCTTTTTACTTCTGTGTAAACGGAATAACTGCAACCAGAACCAACGGCTCATTTCCTACATTTTTGATAGCATGCTTCTCACCGTCATAGGCACATGCCGAATCACCAGGATTTAATATATAGCGATTTCCTTCATTATCTTCATATTCACCTGTCCCAGATTCCATTTATAAAAACACCTGATATGCACGGAAATGTATATATTACCAGTTCTGAATGTTCTCTTTCAAAAGCGGAAGCTGATAGTCAGAAGAATAAATATATTCCTGAAAATACGTTTGTTGTTGCTTGCATTGGTGCAAATGCTGGTGAAGTGGCATTAACATCATATATTGCACAAACCAATCAACAAATAAATGCGGTAATTTCAAAATATCCATGTTTCCTGTATTTTTCGATAAAAGCTCATACCGCAGAATTAAGAACATTAGGCGAGGGAAGCTCAACAATGATAAACATTAACAAGACCTCTTTTGAAAAATATGAGCTTCCAACACCTTCAGACAATACATTGCAACAACTTGAGCATAAGTTGAGTATAGTATTTTCAACAATACTTCATAATTTGCAGGAAATTGATAGGCTTAATGAAACAAAGGACTTGCTGGTAACCCAATTAAGCCACTAAAACTCAATATATCTGCTCGGTACAAGAGTAAATCCATAAAGAGTATTTCATCTTCTCGATTACGATAGCGTTTTAGCTTTCCATTCTGTTCCACAACACGAGCCTTTGGCTATATGCTTCGCATTGACTGCTGGGAAGCCGAAAAGGATTTAAAAACCACACCCAGATCAGACTGTGCATTGACTTCACTTGCAGTCGATGAACCACTTGAATATGCGAGATTATATCTTGAGGGCAATTTACAGATGTGGGTAGATGCAGAAGATTCATTAGAGTTATAAAATGCAAGCAGCCTGTATGCTTCATTACACACAGGCTGCTTAATCAAATTTATTATAATTGATGAAAAATCGGTTGCATTTTGTCAAAAGTACAAAACTTTTTGAAGCCAAGTGCTTTTAATTCCTGTTATGATACTGAGGATATCCCAGCAATACTTGCTATCCCTGATACCTTATTCTTTCTACCAGCGTTTCCTTTTTCAGATTACTGCTTAAAACACAGGAAAGCACAATTTGTAGAATACCAACCAGAAGAATCATAACAAGAATCGGGATAAGAGGAACGTGATAAACGTTCATTCCAAAAATCCTATTATGCTTCGCATAGGAAAACAGTGCATAGCCAAGAGGCAGACCGGCAGCAAGTGCGACGCAGATGGTGCCAACCGTAAAAATCAAGCCCTGTATTTGTAAGCTCAGATTCAACTGCTTATTGGTCATGCCTACCGCTTGCAGCACACCGTATTCCTGCTTCTTCGTGGTGATATTGATGATCATGGTGTTTGCCAGATTCATAAACCCAATGAGACCGACAATTGCCATGAACAGATAGCAGCCAAGCTTCATCATACGGCTTGCGTATTCTGCGGTTTGCAATTCTGCGTGATAGGTGTTCAGCTTGATATGAGAAGTATCGGAGAGCAGGTCATTCAGGCTTTGCTCTACAGATGCCACATCTTTTTTAGCACAATCCACCCACAGGTATCCATAAGATGTCCCTTTCGGATTTACAGAGCGGTATACTTCTTCCGGAATGACCAGATAAGTGTCCGCGCTTACAAAGGAGCCTGCGATTTTTCCATGATAGGTATAGGTTCCGCTTCCGTTATCAAAGTTGAATGTAATCGGTGCACCCGCAGAATACCCGTCAGCTTCCATCCACATGGACCAGCCAAAGAAAACATCCCCGTTTTTGACAGCCTGTGCATAGTCCATGGAACCGATATCGCCATCCCCGCGCATCATTTCAAAATCCTCTTGATTTACGATTGCAACCGGAAATTTTGTTCCGTTCAAATCTGCAGAGACGATTTCTCTCGTCAGTACATCCGTTACACCGGGGATGGATTTGATTTCTTTAATCAAAGAATCATTCAGTGGGTTGTTCTGTAGGATTGTGTCCAGATTATTCTCCGAATAGGCTTCATCATAATTCTGGGAATAATCCAGCTGCAACTCAAATTGTCCATGGTTGATTGCAATCCGCGCCTCGTGCTCCGTGTCAATATTCCCAACATAATTAGAGATAATTACAAACAATACACAGGAAAGCCCCATGGTAAGAATCGTAGCAATGGTTCTTTTCGGATTGCCTGTCACATTTGCCATTGCCATGGAGAAAACGGTGACATCTTTTCTGCCTTTTCGTCTGCCCTGTTTTTGCGTTTTGGAGCCGTCAAGATACCGTGTCGCTTCGATGGGTGAAATCCGAGAAACAATTTTCATGGGTTTGCGCAAAGCCAAAACGACCGTAAGAAACGATACAAAAATGCAGATGAGCATAATTGTCAGTGAAAACAGAGGCACCTGATGGTTCTTGATTCCGGACGATACCAGATTTCCCTGCTCCACCAGCCAGTTGAAGCTGACTTTTGCAATCAGGAAACCAAACAGCAGCCCCAGCGGTATCGAAGGAACCGCCAGAAGAATGCCCTCACGAAAGATCAACTGCTTCATCTGCTTTCTGGTTGCACCCAGCGCCTTGATTTTTCCGTACTCCTGAACCTTCTGGGCGATCCCGACCTGGAAGATATTATAAATGACCACAACGGAAAACAGCACGATTCCGAGGATCAGGGTTCCACAAACCACAATCATTTCATAGCTCGGCTGCAATACCCACTGCAGGTAGAGGTCATTGATGATCACGTTTTTCTGGTCAATGCCGCAGGAATCCGCGATTTCTTTTATAACAGGCGCAACATTATTCATAGATACATTTACAGAATCGCTCAAGGTAAAATAGATATTATATTGCCTGTCACCCTCCGCAACACGCTCATTATAAAAATCCTGCGAACCGAATACAACATAGGAAGCCTCGATGGTATATTCATCCCGGTCATATAAAATCCCGCTGACAGTAAATTCCACCGGTGCGTATTCCGACTGCATGCCGGAACGGTACTCCAATGTTACGGTGTCTCCGACCTTTACATCATGGTATCCCACTGCATCAAAGAAAGCGCGTCCTGCGGCAATTTCCTGCGCCTTTTCCGGATAGGTACCTTCCTTCAACACATATTCCTGATTATAGGGAAGCATTTTCCTGACCGTTTCATCCGCACTGACAAAGCCGCCATTTTCATTTCCTTTCAGGATGCCCTCCGTACACATGATGCCGATATCAGATATCTCAGCTCTGTGTTCCACTTCTTTTAATTGCGTACCATCTATGGCGATAAACAGGCCGTAGTTGCTTCCGTATGAGCTTGCCGCCTGACTTTTCTGTAAATGAATTACCCCATTTCCCACAGTACTGATGATAACAAGCAGCATCGTGGTCAGACAGATTGCCATCATGATCAGTATACTTCTTGTCCTGTTCCTTTTGTCATTGCTATATGCAATCCTGCCTATTGTCTTCATCTGAAATCCACCACCTGTCCGTCCTCAATCACCAGAATACGGTCAGCGACCTGTGCAATTTCGTCATCATGGGTAATCATTACAATTGTCTGTCCATATTTTTTTGCTGTCATCTTAAGCAGAGCGATTACCTCATCACTGGTCTTGGAATCAAGATTGCCTGTCGGCTCATCTGCAAATATAATTTCCGGACGATTCACCAGTGCTCTTGCAATTGCTACTCTCTGCTGCTGCCCTCCGGATAACTGATTTGGCAGATTATAAATCCGGTTTTTAATCCCCAGAGTTGCAATAATATCATTTACATACGCTTCATCCACTTTTCTTCCGTCCAGCCCCAGTGGCAGTACAATATTTTCCCACACATTGATGGAGGATACCAGATTGAATGCCTGAAAAACAAATCCGATTTTTCTTCTGCGGAAAACAGCAAGGGCATCTTCCTTCATCCTGTATAAATCTTTCCCTGCTAAAGTAACTCTGCCTTTTGTCGGGGTGTCTAGCCCTCCAAGCATATGAAGTAATGTACTTTTACCGGAACCTGACTTTCCAACAATTGCGACAAATTCTCCCCGCTCAATCTGAATGTCCACCTGATTGACCGCTTTGACCTGATTCTCACCTGCGCCATAAAACTTACAAAGCTGCTTGGTTTCTAATATCACACTCATGTGTTGCCTCCTTTTCATCTTACATCCAAATTGTATCAGGGCAATCTTTCATTTCACTTTCAAAAAACGAGCAGAAGTCTTACAGAATTGTAAGATTTCTGCTCCCTTAAAATTTAACCACCATATGATTAACTCCTATTAGGAAAACACACTGTCAAAGGGGTATGTAGCGGGGGTTAGCCCGCTACTGCGGGTTTTGTGGTGTTGATTTCAATGTATTCTGCTATGCGTCTAAATTCATCCGCAAACTTAAATCTCACACTAATGTTTCCATTCTCATAAACCTTGATATGGTCGATCAGCTCAACGAGAAGTTCCCGGGAAAGCTGGTCGATATTTTGATGTTTTGTAAAGGCCACCAATGCGGGATGCTCACTCTTTACACCGTTTGCCAGTTCCGCCCGTTCAGCGTTCAACCGGGCCAGCACATCCGTAAGAGCGATAATCTGTCGTTCATAATCGGCTTTCATATCCCGGTAGTCCTGCTGGGTAATTTCCCCGTCTTTCCAGTCTTGATAAAGGGACTGCTTGTAGCGGCTGATTTTTGCCAGTTCCCGCTCCTTCGCAGCAATCAGTTCTTCCAAACGGATGGACTGGCTCTTTTTGACCGGGGCGGTGTTAATGCTGGCAATCATTTCCGAGTATGAAACAGCCAGATGGACTTGCTGTTGTACCGCAAAGAGGACAGCGGCCTCCAGACGGTTATGCTTGATTGAGTGCATTGTGCAGGCTGTCCGGGAGCGGTTCTTGTAAGTGGAGCAGGCATAGTACACATTATTGTTGTTGCCTACGCTCCGGGTAATCGCCCGCCCGCAGTCAGCACATTTTAGAAAACCGCTGAACAGGTGGACTTCCCGGCCTTTTGGAGAAGTACGGGTATCACGCTGTAAAAGAGCCTGTACCTTATCAAAGGTTTCATAATCAATGATTGCCTCATGCGTACCAGCTACTTCCACCCATTCTTCACGGGGGACGCTTTCAACCTCGTGTACCTTATAGCTTTTTACCCGACTGCGGCCCTGCGCCAAATCCCCGGTATAGGTGGGGTTCGTAAGAATGGAGTGGATCATGCGGGCTCCCCACATAGGATCGTCATATCCTCTTGCTGAAACGGGTATGCCCTTTTGCAGTTTATAAGCCGAGGGGCTGGGTACGCCGTGTTCATTCAGATACAAAGCGATGGCCCGTTTCGATGTCCCTTTTAGAAACAAAGAGAAAATCAGTTTGACGATTTCAGCGGCATCGGGGTCGATGATCAACTGGTGCTTGTCCTTTGGGTGCTTTACATATCCATACGGAGCAAATGCGCCGATGTACTGCCCGTTGCGCCGCTTGTAATCAAATACCTGGCGGATCTTCTTTGAGGTCTGGTAGCAGTATTGATCGTTCATTACATTCGTAATCGGGACGATAATACTGGAAACGCTGTCCGGGTTGAGGTAACTGTCCACATTTTCAGCAAGACTGATAAAGCGGACACCCATCTGCACAAACAGGTTGTCAATCAGACTTCCCGCATCACTGTAATTTCTTGCAAAACGGGAAAGGTCTTTTACTACCACGCAGTTTATTTTCCCGCTCATTACATCGGAAAGGAGCCGCTGAAAATTCTCCCGGTTGGCATCCGTCCCCGTGTGTCCATCGTCTACATATTCGGAAACACTTTCAAATTCTCCGATATGCTTCTGGTAAAAGTCATTGAGCAGATCACGCTGGTTGATGACGCTGTTGCTGTCGTCCTTTCCCTTTTTCAAGTCCTCCTTGGAAAGCCGGATGTATTCGCCAAGCCGCCAGCGGCGGACGGTATAAGAGGGAGAGAAACTCTGTTGCAATCCTCTGTTTTTTGTTCGTGCCATTGTTCCTCCTTCCCTATCACATTACATCTATATTATACCTCTGCCCGGGCGGGACAACAAGGATGCCTCCGCCTCGGGACACTTTGTCTCGAAGTAGAAACGGGCCATAACCGAAGTTACAGCCCGCTTTTTTGCCGGAGCAGAAAGTCCGTCAGCGTCTCCTGCAAGGACGGCCCGCTTTCCGCAAATTCAATTTTCACACCGATCCCGCCGATGCAAAAGCAGTATGGATTTTCTACCGCCTGCAAAAACAGGGCGATCCGCTCCTCCCGGGGGAGAGAGGTGTCAAAGGCCATACCACTCACATCCGGCAGGGACTCGGGAGCCACTGCGCCGATGTCAACGCTTTTCATTTGTTCCAGTTCCTTTGCCGTTAATCTCACGGTAAAACCTCCTTATCAAAAATAGGATACGCCTCCCGCATATCGTAGGGAAACGCAAGAGGGCAGCACCCAAACGATGCTGCCCTCTTGCCTCACTCCATGTAAGTATAAAATAGAGAACGCCGCTCCCATTTTCTTGCCCTGTCCAAAGACAACCATACTCAGAGCGGCGTTCCCTCGCAGATAATGGGGCGGCCCGGAGGGACAGGCGGCCAGCCTGTCCTATGCCGGATCGTGGCCGTGGGGTGGCCCGGCCCAGTTGCGGCGTTGGTGTTGTTCGCTCGTTCTTCCGAAGAAAAAGTCACAGCGCACCCGCCGCCCGGCTCCCCGGACTATGCCCGGGGCCGCCGCTGTTTATCTGCGAAAAGAAGAATATCTCCTTTCATAAACCGAGACATTTTTTCATCATTTCCAAGTGGGGAAAATGAAAAAATCAAAAAGTTTTTTTCATACGCTCAAGGCCACGCTTGATCGACTGGCGGACAGACTCCTCATGTACGCCCTCGGCCTCGGCAATTTCCTTGATGCTCTTTCCGAGAATGATGTGGGCATCAATCCTGCGGCCCTGGATCTCCGGCAAAGAGTTGAGTGCATTCCACAGACGGATGAACAGCTCCATGCGTTCCAGAAGCTCTTGGGGTGTTGGCTCATGCAGGCAGGCGGAATATTCGATCCCGTCATCACAGTCCAGAGAATACTGCGCCTTATGCCGGGAGAGCCGCCGCTGGTAGGCCATTTCGTGCCGGGCATCGGCCACAAACACTTCGGCTACCTCGTCAGAAACCTCGATAAACTGATCCTGTGTGTACCAATAATAAAAATCCTTCAGATTGATTGTAGTCATAAATAAACCTCCGTTTCGGTGTTGGGTGGATGAGTGACCGAAACGGGGCTTGGCGGGGAGCGGCATCCTGGGGAGCCGCCCCGCACCTCGGGACAATTTGTCTCGAAGTACAAAAAAGCGCCCGCACAGCATGACGCTATGCAGACGCATGAAATTACATTATCATAATTGTACTGATATATTGTACCTTCATAGCTATACTGTCCCGGAGGGGGAGCTACGCTTTTTTTAGCTGGTGAAGGTCATGGGAATTGTGAGAAAGTAAGATGGACACGGCAACACCCTCCTATGGGCCGCCGTGGGGTTACTGAATATCCAAAGAGAAACGGCGGCTCTGAAATCAAAGCCGCCGCATACGGGCATGGATATATGTCTGCTGTACGACGGCTTTTTTTCTTTTGCCGTCGTGCGGCAGTTAAATGGTTTGTTTAGTTATGGCTTGCATTACCTATGGGCTGATTTCCAGACATTCCGGCCTGTGTATGCTCGTCAAATTCCTCTTGACTGTATTTCTCGATGCCAGTTAATGTTCCGTGATGTTCGCTGTTCAAGTGGCCGTAATCACGAACGGCATAAATGTCTATTGTACCAACGCCGCTTCCAAGCGTTCTCATTTCGCCTCGGAATTTTCCGCTGGTGAGACTTTCACCATTAGAAGTGAGAACATCCCGGAAATAGCGGACTTCCTCACCATTGAAATACCACTGATCTTTTTCGGCATCATAGGTTACTCCAAATGCCTCATACTCTGCAACGAACTTTGCAGTTTCGCTATCTTCAAGCGGCGTTCCTGCCATAGCAACGGATGTGCTGTTTTTCAACGCCTCAATATCCCGTGCGTCAAATTCCTGCTGGGTAAACTCTTTTAAGCCAATCAGCTTACCCGCCGGATCAACGGAGCCGTCAGCCGCTTTTGAAAAGCTCTCTAAATCCCGTACAGCATACACATCTACTGTGCCGTTTTCATTTAGAAAATCAATACCGGCGGTTTCATTGTTACCGATGGGATAATAGTCCTCAAACCAGCGAACCAAATTCCCGTTATAGGTAAGTTCATCTTTGACCGCATCATAGGTCATCCCATATTGTTCATAAGGTGCAAACATTTTTTCTTTGTCTGCGGCGGAAAGTGCCGAGCTATCCTCGCTGTTTCCAAGCGCCTCAGAGCTGCCAAGAGGTTGACTGATTTCTTCCTTGATAACGGGATTACCTTGTTCCTGGCTGTTCTGTGGTGTCGTGCTGCATCCAGCCAAACAGCCTAATAAGAGCATAGACGCAGCGCATAATGCCATTCTTCTCATAGTGTTTACCAATCCTTTCTTTGAATGTACCCCAAGTATAGCAAAGCATTTTGGGATACCTTTGGGATTAGTTTGTGATTTATGTGTAGTTAAAAAAAGCGGCAGGTTGTTCACCTGCCGTTGATTGTCCGCTAAATCGTGAAGAAGAATTTAACACCGTTTTCTGTGTTGCAAGCCTCACAATAGCTGTTATGTTGTTGTAAAATTCTTTGAACCATATAAAGCCCTAAGCCGCTACCGCCTGTTCTTCTACTGCGGGATTGCTCCATACGATAAAAAGCGTCAAACAATTTGGGAATATCATCTTCTGGTATATGTGTACCTGTGTTCTCTACGGAGAACAAAAAGCGTCCGTTGGTATTTTGCAAAATAATATCAACGCTTGCTCCATGCGGCGAATACTTTACAGCATTTGAAATCAAATTGGAGAACACCTTTTCAATCAGTAATTTGTTCCCATTGATAAAAGCGGAAGACTGTATAGCAAGATGTATTTGCAGTTCTTTTGTTGCCACTAAATCATCAATCTCCCTCAAATAGCCATGTATCATGGGAGCGCAATCAAAATGCTCCATTTTGAAATCAACATTGGTTTCCAGCCTTGAAATCGTTAATATTTCCTGCACCATCGTTTCAAGCGTAGCCGCAACTTCCAAGGATCGGGCAAGATACTTTTCGTGGTCTTTATATGCCCCTATACCCAATAGCATCCCCTCTAATTGACCCTTGATAATGGTGATAGGGGTTTTCAGTTCATGGGAAGCAGAAGAAAAGAAATCCTGTTGTGCCCGTTCCAGCACCTTTTGATGTTCAATATCCTTTTGGAGCTGGAGATTTGCACTTTGCAACTCCTCCAAGGTAGCAGACAGTTTCCGGGACAGCGTATTCAAGCTATTCTCCAGTACACCCAGCTCGTCAGAACGGCGTTCCTCAAGTTGCCATTCCAGCTTCATATCAGACATTTCTTTAGAAATCCGACTGATTTTTAATACCGGGTTTGTAATGATACGAGAATACACCCAAGCAGTTGCCAACGATACAAGGAGAATAACGCAAAACAAAATCGGTAATACGCTTACAAATGATTGCCGCAGTTCTGCGATTTGAGAGGCTTCTCCGTAAACTGTTAAAATATATTGGCTATTATCATCTGCAAATGAGAAGTAATAGCTGTTGGATATAATCGGCGCACTTTCATAAGATGCTCCGCCAAGAGCCTCCCCGGTGATCCCATCGTTAAAGCTATTTTGGTTAGACGGTGTTTCCACCAGAACACCATCAGCAGTATAAAGCTCCACCATGCTAATTGTTGTGTTTTGAAGAAACTGATCAAAAAGTCCGCCGCTATCCTGCATACGGATATGTTCTAATTCATAAATAAAGTCGCTGGTCTGTTCATCTAATGCCGCATTGAGATTGTTAGAATAGGTTTGAGGCATATACCAAGCCAAAACGCCATAGACAAGAAAGCTCACGCAGAGCAAAACTGCCACAGTCAGAATAAAGACTTTAGCAAACAGACTGCCTTTAATTCTCTTTATCAACTTTATATCCCACCCCTCTGATTGTTTGAATGAAATCTATTCCCAATTTTTTTCGTAGATTTTTGATATGGGTATCAACAACACGCTCGTCCCCATAAAAATCATATCGCCACAGCTTATCCAACAAGTTCTGCCGGGTCAATATCCGGCCCTGATGGGTCAGCAGTTCCCGCAGTATTTCAAATTCCTTTTGTGTCAGTTCAAAATTAGCTCCGTCCACTGTGGCGGTGTAGCCGTCACAGTTCAAACGCAAATTGCCATAAGTAATGATTTGATACTTTTCATCTGTTCCCCGGTTACTGCGCCGAAGTACAGCCGCAATTTTGCGGAGCAGGACAGGCATAGAAAACGGTTTTGTAATGTAGTCATCCACCTGCAAATCCAATCCTTTAATCTGATCTTCTTCTCCGCTTAATGCGGTTAGCATGATGATAGGAACATCAGATTGTTTGCGTATCAATTCACAGACACCGTAACCGTCAATTTTGGGGAGCATAATGTCCAACACAATCAAGTCATATCGTTCTCCCGCAAATAAAGATAGTGCCTCGACACCATCATTTGCAACAGCTACTTCATATCCTGCTTCTTGTAAAAAATTCTGTAAAAGTTCTTGAATATCAAAATCGTCCTCAACGACTAAAATCCTTTGCATAATAACACCTCCAAAGATAGCGTATCATAGATTTTTGTGATTAAAGTGTAGTTTTCAAATTTTCTTTCTGTTATTATACCTTGTCCGTGTAACATCGGCAACCTTGCCGACGGGCAATAAAATACTACTAAAACATAAAATCGTGTTTCGTTCTCATAGTCAAACCCGAAATGTAAAATAATATGGGGGTGATATGAGAATGTACCAAGACACCAGACGGCTTGACTTCCACGCATTAGGCCGGGAGATCAAGCGCAAGAGAGAGGCGAAAGGCTGGACACAGGAATACCTTGCACAGCTCGTAGACCGTACCCCTCGTTCCATCATGTATTTTGAGAACCGGGGCCAGCATCCAAGCCTGAACACCTTTTACCAAATCGTCACCCTGTTGGATATTTCCGTAGACCAGTTCTTTTATCCTGACAGGCAGAACGGCGAAAGCGACTGCCGCCAGCATATTGACAGGCTGCTCAATACAATGGACGAAAAGGAATTGACGGTCATGGAGGCCACAGCAGAGGGACTACAAAAAGCCAGAGAAACGGAGGTCAAGTAAAAAGGGCCTTCGTTTTTCTCGTTTTTAGGGGGCTTTTCGGGGGTGCCGCTAAATGGCAAGCAATTCGGGTGTGGCCACACTCCGAAATTTTCACAGGCCGCAGGCCCGTGAAAATGCTTGTTGGGGAGCTCCCCAAACCCGCTGGACTTCGGGACAAATTGTCCCAAAGTCCCGGCGCTATGCACCTGTTGTCTGCGGCCTGTCGCTATCGCTCCTGGGCCTTATTTTCCCGCTCGTCCGTCACGCCGAGCAGATGATCAATGTTCGCTTTGACCGCCACAGCCTGCCGCATATCCGCCTGTGCCTTGCGGTATTCCGCATAGAGGGCTTTTTTCTTTCCCGCCAATTTCTGGCGGGACTTTTTCATATCTGCCATCTTCGGTAGCTTTGCACCGTCCAAAAGCTCATTCATAGTGGCTCGGGCCGCCCGGTAAGCGGCAAGCTCCGCCTCATGCTCCGACAGATATTTTTTACTGTACCGGGCCGCCTTGTAACCGTCAAACACAGGCCGGGTTTTTGCGTAGTCCACAGTAGCCGCCATGAGCCCGGAGGTCTTTTCCAGCTCCGCCTCCGTTTGCCGCAATTCCTCGGACAGCGTGTGAAAACGCTCTACTGCCTTTTCTGTACTGGCCGCCAGCGCCTCATAGTCCATCAAATCATTTTCCCGCAGGTACTGGAGCGCAGCAGCCATCTGTTTCAGATTGTAAACCTTGGCCCACCGTTCATAGGCCGGTCCCTTGCCCTGTGCCATGCGCTCTTGAATGTCTATAATCAGATTAACACGCCGGGCAGGAGCCGGAGCCTCCTGCGGGAGCTCCAGGATCGGACGCTCCCCGGCAATCATAGCCCGGATGTCCTCGGGATCAAAACCATCCCCGAGGGTAGATGCCCGCAGGCGGGTGGGCTTATCCTGTCCGGGAGCAAGAAAGGAGATCACACCGCCACGGCCATGCTTTACCAGAAAGCCGGTCTCCTCCATGAGCCTCAGAAACGCCGGAAAATCGGCGGGCTGTTTTTGTAGAGACTCCACGATGGCCAGCCGCACCCGCTGTTTTGCAGAGGGCGGCTTTTCCCCAATCCATTGGCCATAATGGAGATACCGGCCCTTGCTGTGCTGTTTTGGATTTTGGATCACAGAGAGGTCATGCTCAATGCACACCCGGTCAGAGAGCCGCCGCAGGGCAAAGCTGGAGCCGATAAAATTATGGAACTTCTGAGAGCGGTCAAAGGCCGTTGAATTGAAATAAATGTGATTGTGGAGGTGGCTCTTGTCTGTGTGGGTGCAGACAAAAAACTGATACTTTCCCTTTGTCCAGCGCATGGCTGTTTCATAGCCGATCTGGTTGGCCTCCTCTGCTGTTACTTCGCCGGGTGGGAACGCCTGCCGGATTTGAAAAAACAGGGCTCCACGCTCTACGGCCCGGCCCATTTCCGCCTGGTACTGGCTCTTTACCAGCAGAAACTCAGCGGGAGCCGTGGCCGGATCGCAGAGGTATGAGGACAGGGCTCCCAGCTTTTTCGGATTAAGCCCATAGTTAAAGCGTTCCTCCATTGTCTGGACAGCGCCTTTCCCAGCCGCCACCTTGTAGGGCCGGATATAAGTTGTAGCCGTGAGCACACCTCCTTCCAAAAGAAAACGGCGGCTGTCCGTCCAGCCGCCGCAGGGGGCTTCGGGACAAATTGTCCCAAAGCGTTATCCTATGATAAAACTCTTTAGCGAGTAGTTGAGACTGTCCAGCTTGTCAATGAGCCACTCCGCCACAGCGGGCAGGCCGAAGGGCGAAACAGCAAAGGCGATCACAAGCCCCTGTATGCCCCAGCGATCCCCCGTGAATAAAGCAAACAGGGCTCCGATCAGACAGAGAAAGGACAGGGCGCAGAACACCCATGACGCAAAGGAAAAAGCAAAATTCAATACTGCCACAAGGAGCGTGAGGACCAGAACAAAGGGGGCCGCTAAAAGTTTCAGAATGATCCGCATCGCTTGATACCTCCTTGAAAAGTGTGGCTTATAGTTCCTTACATGATAATTATACCTCTGTCCGGGAGGGACAACAAGGATGCCTCCGGCTTTCAGCACCTCGGGACAAATTGTCCCAAAGTAGTGAAAACCGGGGAGCGGCATACGCCACTCCCCGGCAGGATCAGAGCTCCACTAATGCGGAGAGCTTTTTCAGCAGATCGGACAGCGGCCCCCACAGGGCGGCATAGTCCCGTTGCAGAGCGGCGATCTCCTCGGGGTAAATCCCACCGTAGGTATTCGCCTGGACCGCCACTTGATTGAGGTTGTTTGAGCACCGCCGCTGGAGCGATACCAGCTCCCGGACGGGCGAGAGGTCAACATGGAGCACATAGCCATTGAGGGCCATTTTCCGCATATAGGCCCCCATATTGCGGATGCCCGTCTCGGCCATGCGTTGTTGAATAAGGGCCTGCTCCTCCTCGGACACCATCACATGGAGATGGATCGGGCGACGGCGTTTCTTTGTCATCGTTCCTCCCGTTCCCGGCTCCGGCGCTTGTGGGGCGGTTCCTTAACCTTATCCAGCTCCTTTTCCTCCGGGGGTGGGGCCTGGTTATTGAGAACACCGTCCAGCATATTGTAATTGTGCTCGGTGGCGATCTCCGCACTTTTCATCGGGTTATATCTTTCTTCCATACAATTCCTCCTATCGGCCCCGGTCGGGGGCCTTTTTCTTATGGATGGGATCGCCCTGGCTGGCTTCGGCCAGAGCTCCGGCCTCTTTCATCTGCTGGGCAATCGAGAGGGGCCTGTCATCGTTTTTTCGGGATAATTCAGAAATGACGGGGGCAGGACGGAGCTCATAGTCAGACGCCTCCTTTTCGGTCAGCGGTCTTGTATAAGTCAGATGCCCCCATGCCAGAAATGCGCCGCCCTCCACCGGGATGCGACGGTCATAGTTGACGATCTCATCCGGGGCATTGTGGGGCGGTTTGGGGAATGTCCCGATGTCCACAGGCCGCTGGGTAGAGTAATATTTGTAAAGGCCGGGGGCCTCGGTCTGCACGATCCCCACATAGTAAAGCCGCTGATAGTCCTTTACCCGGTCTGAAAAATCCTGTTCCATAGCGGCCAGATCGTTGCCGTAATGTCCCCATTCATACTGCCGCTGGCCGTTCTTATCATCGTAACAGGCCCATGTGACATAGGGGGATGGAGCTGTGGGATGATGCCCCAGCGCAAAGCCCCTGCCATTTTCCAGCATCACAGCCTTCAAAATGGAATAGCCTTGATTTTTGTCCACAAATACACCTCCTTCATCGTGTCACATCCTTTTCCGTTTTCCGGGCAAAGGGCTGGAGCTGGTAAGGGCTCTGCCCATCCTCCGGGCGCAAAAATTCCATCCGGCCCGCCGCATAGATGGCATTTTTCGTAAGCTGTCTCTGCCATGCTCCCTGGCTGGGAGCCCACTTAAAACCGTTGCTTTTCAGTTCCCGCCGCTGTTCCTCCGATGGCTTTTCCTCAAAAAAGAGCTGCAAGCGGTTTTCTCCTTCGTTGATTTCCGCCCGTCCCCCGGGAAAGGCCCAGCCCGCATATTCCGACTGGCTTTTCAAATCCTCAATGCGCTGGCGTGTGCGGCGGATGTTGGCGTTGTTGTTGGTAAGCAGATAGGACGGATAGGGTACGGGATTTTTGCGCCAGTCGGATGCCATAGAGGACTGGAGCTTTCCAATTTCCTCGGCGGACAGGACGGGACAGCCCTCCAGCGTTTTATGCTTGCGGTAGTAGGCATTGACGGTTTTCATTTCCTCCTGCATGGCCTCCAGCCCTGCCAGCTTCGCCTCCAGCTTTTCCACGGCCCGGTCATCGTCTGCGCTGATCCCGCCCATACCTGTTGAGCGCACCTTATCCAGCAGGCCCTCGATCTGCATATATTCGCCCATATTCTTATCCCGGGCGGCGTTCTGCTTTTCCTTTTTCCGCACCGGGAAGTTGGAGCCTCCGGCGATGAGGATGGAGGGTACACGGGCATCTATGAGATTGCACTGGTTGATGTTCTCCGCCAGCTTGCGGGCATAGCGGTCTATGAGCCCGTCAATCTTTTCGTGGTACATGGGATCGACACGCCCTTTCTGCTGTTTCCCGAGGGTATAGGCCCGATCCACCATTTCACGGTAAGCGGCGGTGGCGGAGCCGGGAACATAGTCGGAAAAGCTGTTGGCGTTTTTGGCACGCCGGGCGGCCTCCTCATTGATGGGGTAATATTTCGGCATAATTCCTCCTCTCAGAAAGCGGGTACTTCGGGACAAATTGTCCCAAAGTCCCGCTGTATGGATGTTGACAGCATCGGGGCAAACGGGGCCATACCGTAGAATGATACGGCAGGCCAACGGAACGGCCCCGGAAAGCCTTGCTATAAGCGGGTTTTTCAGGCCCTAATTGTCAACGGATGCACCCCGCTTTTTCCGCATATATTCCCGTTGCTGGCGGCGGTGGGCTTTCTTTGCACAGGCCGCCGAACAGTACGCCTGCCGCCTGTCCGGGGGAACAGGCCCGCCGCATACCGGGCATATCTTAAAATCTGGCCTTGGGCCCTCGCTCATAAGAGCCACTTCCAGCGCCGGATCAAGGGGCAGGACGGACTCCCGGAAATAGCGGCAGTATGATCCCGTCCAGCATTTACCCAGCATATAGCAATCGCTATCCAGCGGCAGGCATCCGTATTCCCGGTCATAGTTGGCGCACCATGTTACCACAAGAGAGCGGATTGCTGTCTTTTCTTTGCGTGTCAGTTCACGGGACAATCCATCACCTCCCGCCAGCCTCGGCCTTCAAAAGCTCCTTGTAGCAGGACACACAGGCGATCCCCCACCAGTAACAGCAGCCATAACAAGCGGAGCCTCTGGGCGGACTGTTCTCAGCGGGAGCCTTGGGACGGGGTTTTTCTTTCATCATTCGTTCAAAGGGACTGCTGGTAAAATTCATCTGATTTCCTCCTTTTCTTCGGTTTCGTCCTCCTCGTCCCACGGGGGGCCGTCATCTTCAAACTCGTCATAGCCCGGGTACTCCCCGCCATCGTCCTTCTCGGGTTGGTCAGCCTGCTGGTGTTTCGGACGGTAAATCTTGAAATACCATGCGGCCCCGCCGCCGATGCCCATGACAGCCAGCACCAAAAGGATCATCCCGGCGTTGCCCGGCTTCTCGGGTTCCGGCTCCGGCTCCGGGGCAGGCTCGGGCTCCGGCTCTGCACCTACGCATTTCCCCATATTGACAGAGCATACCGGGCAGTCGGTATTGACAGCCCCCGCCGCACATTTCTCCGGACAGGAGCAGACCGCCTGTTCCACGCCAGCGGCCTCGGCTGCGGCCAGCAGATCTCCCTCATCCACAACGCTGAAAAAGTAGGTTTCATACTGTTCGCCTTCCTCGTCCACGGGCTTGTCGTAATCAATGACAATGTAAAAGGTATTGCCGCCGCTGGTCTGGACGGTAATAAACTGCTTGTTGGTGTGCTCGTCATAGAGCAGATCACGGGTTACAAGGTTTCCCTCCTCGGAAAATCCCTCGCCCGGCGTAATGGTCGGCTCCGGGGCCGGGGTTTCCATTGTGGGATCGCCGTAGTCCTCACCCTCGCCGCCATCTGCGTAGGCATAGGCGGGAACACTAAAGCCGCATAACAAAACAGCGGCACAAAGCGCCGCTGTCAAAACTCGAAACCGTTTCATATTCAGTTTTCCTCCTTTTCCTCATCCTCGGACTTCGGGACACTTTGTCCCAAAGCCCCGCCGCCTTTCAGCTTTTCAAACAGCAGGGGCAGCTCCGCAAGAGGGATGCTCATGCCACGCACGATGTCCACGATCTCGCTGTTTTCCGCCTCCAGCTTTTTCTGCTCCAGCTCCTTGAGCCGGGCCTGCTGTTCGCTGATTTTGGCCTTGACCTTATCAATCTCGGTCTGGATTTTCATGCTTTTTGCCGTTGCCATAAATGACCTCCAATCATGGTAAACGCCCGTAGGCGTAAAAATGAGACTGCCAGTAGCTTGTATTTAAGTTTGCATATCCGATGGGATCGCCACAATGGAGCATCCGCCCATCGCCTACATAAATCCCACAGTGGCTCACGCCCGGGGTATCATAGGTTCCCTTGAAAAACACAAGGTCGCCGGGCCTTGGGGAGCTGGTCGGGGTGCAGATGTTGTAAAGCCCCTGCGCCCCAAGGCGGCCCACATTCCAGCCGGAATGATTGATCACCCATGACACATAGCCGGAGCAGTCAAAGGATGTAGACGGGCTGGAGCCGCCCCACACATAGGGATAGCCGATGTATTTCTCTGCCTCCGAGAAAATAGCGGCGAATGTTTCATCGTCCAGATATTCCCCCGGAACCTCATAGCCCTCCGGCGGGTTGGTAATGTATTTGTCCACATAGGGGGAGTCGGGAAACAGGTCGGGACGGTTGCCGAGGGTGGACATATAGATGGAGTACCGGGACATCTGTTCTTCGCTCAACAGGGAAACAGGCAGGTGGGACAGGTTTTTGTTTTCCAGCGTCACATAGCAGATGTACCACGAATAGGGTTCATCGTCGCTGTCATAGCGTGTCTCCACCTCCACACGCTCCGTCAGAATATACTGGCGGTCAAAGAGCATTTGCAGGGAGTCCTCCACCTGTGAAAGCGTCCATTCCCCCTCATGGAGCGCCGACAGCAGGGAAATGAGCACATAGGGATCGTGTTCGATCTCATCCAGATCGAAGTGGTACTCGTCATAATCGTGGGTGCTTTCGTAGGTATCAAGGTAGGTTTGCAGTTCTGTCTCCAGCCCGGCATAAGCCGCCTCCGCCCCTAAAATCGCCTCATCCTCAGAGGGGTAAGTGGTGGCTCCCAGCGCCCCGGCTCCGGCGTTGCCGATGGACACCAGAGAGGACGAACAGGACTGGAGCAGGACGATCACAAGGACACAGGCCAGCGCCAGCAGGCATCCGACTGGATGGCGCTTTACAAACCCGGCGGCCCGGGCTGTCAGCTTTTCCGTGGCGGCGGCTGTTTTCCCGGCGGCTTTTGCGCTCTGTTTTGCGGCCTCCTTCGCCCGCTTCTGGTATTGCCTTCTAAGCCGCTGTTTCTGCCAGTACCGGGTAAAATAGTTTTTGGAAAGCTCCGGGTGCTCCTGTGCGGCGGTGTGGAAATGATAATCCGCCGCCGCTTTCTGATACCTGGCCTCGGCCCGGCTGGCCGCCCTTGCCGGATGCTCCCGGACTTTGCGTTTTACAAACCGGGAGCCATGCCGCAGGACAACCTCCCCGGCAAGCTCCGAGCGGTGGGCCCCTTCGGTTCCCACATTTTCCTGCTCCACCTCGTAGAGCTTGCCATGCACAAAGCCGTGAACGCCCCATCCGGCGGCTCCCGCCGCCTTACGGATCGGGCCTTTTTGTTTGGGCGGCTTCTGCTTTGCCAGCTTTTCCCGGGCGGCCTCCCGTTTTTCGCCCCGCTTTTCCATGCGGAGCTTGGATGCCGCCGCTTGTTCCTGCTGGCTTTTCTGCCGGAACTTCGTCGTCGCAAACTTCGCTTTAGCTCCTTTGGCGGCGTTGCCACCAAAATCCGCCCGCTCCGTTGCTCCTCCTCTCCCCA
Source organism: Laedolimicola ammoniilytica (assembly GCF_025567165.1). NCBI lineage: Bacteria > Bacillati > Bacillota > Clostridia > Lachnospirales > Lachnospiraceae > Laedolimicola > Laedolimicola ammoniilytica. The sequence goes on along the minus strand of NZ_JAOQKC010000012.1, from coordinate 7,369 downwards.
CAAAGTCATCCGACTTTGCGGGGTTCCCCATCTTTGGGACACTTTGTCCCGAAGTGCCAGCCGCCCCGGGCTCCTGTTCAGAGCCAGCCCCAAAAGCAGAGCCGCCGGGCTCGGCAGCCCCGTTTCCGGGTTCGGTATGCGTTTGGGCCTCCGGGCGTGGTTTATTCGGTTTTCGCTTCATTCTTCATATCCTCCGGTCGGGTGGTTAAGAGGTCATAGATTTCCCCCTTCGGGAACCGATCCACAAACGGGATGGTCACATTCCCGTAAAACAGCAGGCCCTCGCCGGAATTAGAGTGGGTAATGTAGGAAAGCTGGTGCTCGGAAATACCGAGCTGTCTTGCCAAAATCGCCCGGTCACTCTGCGCCTGCGAGAGCAAAATCATAAAGTCGGTGTTATCCAGAATGTTCTCGATCTCCCGGCTGGCCAGAAGGTCTTTCACATTCTGCGTGAGGGCGCTGGGAACGCAGCCTTTCTTTCTCAGCATTTTCCACACCGCCACAAAATAGCTGGCGGTCAGCGGATCACGGAGCAGGACATGGAACTCATCGAAGTAGCACCATGTCGCCACGCCCTCCCGGAAGTTGGTATCTACCGCCTGGGACACAAATTCATTTGTGATGTGCATGGCGATCTTGCGGAGGTTTTCTCCCATGTTTTTCAGCACGATACACACCACCCGGCTGTCGGTTTTCACATTCGTGGGATGGTTAAACAGGTTGAGGGAGCCGGTGCAGTAGAGTTCAAGGGCAGTTGCCACACGCCGGGCCTCGGGCTCCGGCTGTTTCAAGAGCTCCTCGTACAAGTCCTGCAAAAGCGGGGTTTTTCCCGTATCAAGCCCAAGGGCCTGTTCCCGGTACACCAGCCGCACACAGCGGTCAACAACTGTTTTTTCGATGGGCTGTAAGCCTTCCTTTCCGCCTACCACCAGCTCACACAGGGAAAGCAGGAAATCCGCCTTCATGGAAAGAGGGCTCTCCCCGGCGGCCATGTTAAGCTCCACATCCATCGGGTTTAGGTGGTGGGGGCTGTCCGGGGCAATCTCGATCACCTGTCCGCCCAGCCTGCGAACCAGCGGGGCATATTCGCCCATCGGATCAACAATGATAATCCGATCCTGGGGAATGGTCAGAAAGACATTGAGCAGTTCCCGCTTTGCCGCAAAGGATTTTCCCGAGCCCGTAGAGCCGAGGTACATTCCGTTGGCCGACTTCAGCTTTTTGCGGTCAGCCATAATGACATTGTGGGAAAGGGCGTTCATGCCATAGTAGAGGGCCTGCCCGTCCATCCGCAGCTCCCTTGTCATAAAGGGGATAAAAATTGCCGTGGAGCTGGTTGTCATACCACGCTGGATCTCCACTTCGTTGTAGCCGAGGGCCAGCGAGGACACAAAGCCCTGCTCCTGTTGCCAGTCCAGCCGCTTGAGGGCGCAGTTGTATTTCTGTGCGATGCCGCCCACGGTAAACACATCATTTTCCAGCCGCTGGCGGGTAGGGGCCATATTGACTACCGTAAAAGTCAAAAGGAACATCCTCTCGTTGCGGGACTGGAGGTCGGCAAGGAGCTCCGCCGCATCCTTGGAAAAGGTAATGAGGTCGGGCGGGAGAATGTCGGGATCATACCCGGCCCGGACAGCCTTCCGCTGTTCCTCCACCTTCATTTTCCCGATGTCGGAGATTTTTCCCTTGATGGTTTTGATGGCCTTTAGCTGATCCACCGTCTGGATATGGAGGGTTACGGTCATTTCCGCATCCAGCTCCAGAATTTCTGCCAGCAGTTTATCCGAGAGCTCAGACGCTAAAATCTGCAAGTAGGAAACAGCGCCCCAATACTGGCTCACCCGAAACAGGCGGGAGTGCCGGAAGTCAAAGCTGTCCGGGGCGATATAGTCCTTGGTGCCGAGCCCCGTCTGCGGGATGTCCTTCCATGAAAAGCGGAACGGTTCCCGGTTGCCCGGATGCATCTGGCTGTGAAGCAGGGCCAGCCTTGCCCGCCCGTCCATCGGTTCACAGGGAACACCCAGCCGCTTAAAGTTGCCCATCACATCGGCCTCCACACGCTCCAGACGGGGCCGGGCCTCCACGATCCCTCCGGCTGGGATGCCGAAAGTAATGTACTTGGAGCGTTCAATCCCGTTGTTAGACCGGGCGATCTGATTTTTCAGCATCCCGGTAAATTCCTCCCGGACGCTGTTAAAATCATCATCCGCCTGGGGAATGTTTACCTTATAGCGGCTCCGGGAGTGGGAGCGGCGGTTGATAAAGGAAAGCTGGAACGGCAGGGAGCTGTCAAAGTAGTTGAGGAATGAGCTCCAGCCGCCAAAGATCGCAGTCTGATCCTCGGTGGATGCCACGGAATAATTGATGTCCTCATATTCCACGGTCTTTGTGTAGAGCCCGCCGGGGAGCTTGCATACCCCGTCCGGGTGCATCGCCACATAGGGGATCGTCTGCTGGGCGGACAGGGCCGCCCTGTTTTTAGCCTTTGCGGTTTTTCTTCCGCTGGTTTGATTTGCCTTTCGCAATCGCATCCTCCTTTCTCACAGCGCCCCGTCCGGCAAAGGGGGCGTAAATGTTTTGTGTCTGATAGGGCCTGACTCCGGGACGCAGAAACCGGGCCCGTATGATGTTTTTCAGCACCTTTTCCGCCGGGAGCCCGTCTTTTTCATACATGGCCAGAAGAAACGCCGGGAGCATCACGGTCAGCATAAGGAACATGGCCCCGGTATTACCGATAGAGCCCCGGGCCAGCAGATAGGACGGGATGCCTACCGCCGCCGCACAGCCAAAACAGATGAGCTGGCGCTTGGTAAGGTTTAGGGCCATTTTGGTTTTTACTTTTGACAGGTCGTTGGGTACATTCACATAGGGCATGGATCAGCCTCCTTTCCGGCTCCTTTAACCTCGGGACTCGTCGTCACAAACTCCGCTTGACTACCTCGGGACACTTTGTCCCGAAGTCCGTCCGCTCCGTTGTTCCTCCTCTCCCCACAAAATCGCTGATTTTGCGGGGGCCCCATGAGCCCAAAGTCCGGGATCGTGCTTTTCACTTCATTTCCCCACACCTCCCAGCCGGGCGGGGACTGTCTGGCAAAGAGCTCCACCCGGGGCAGGTCGCCCATAAGGGCCACGATCTTTTCCCGGGCCTCGTCCGGCTTTTTGCTGTGGGCTTCAATCGGGGAAATGATAAACTGATGGATATTTGCCGCCTGCCGTTTGGGATGGCCCCTGGTAGCCAGCAGGCAGATCTCCGCATTTCCCCTCGTCCAGAAGCCAAGGCCATAAAACCAACTGTCAGCCCTTTTATTCTTTTTCAGCCAGACAAAGGCCACCGACTTATAGCGGAAGCCCCACGCCTCTATGAGCCGCAGGGCCTCCGGGAGCTGGGGGAAAGTCGCCCACAAAAAAAGTGCGCTGTCCGGGGCGGCCAGATCAGCCACCGGGAGCGCACACAGCTCGTCAATCCCCATTGTGGGATAATGGTTTTCTGCCGCCCCCTGTACCTTACTGCGCTGGTACTGCCAAGGGGGATCAGCGTAAATGATAGAATAGTTTCCGATAGTCATACTCCTTTCTGCCCGGCTTTGACTGCCTCAGTAGCCAGCCGGATGCGTTCTGTAGCTGGGGCGTAAAAGGCCGGGGCGGTTTCAAAGCATACAAAGCGGCGGCCCGTATTGACAGCAGCCACAGCAGTCGTGCCGGAGCCAGCGCAGATGTCTGCCACTACCTCCCCGGGCCGGGTATAGGTTCTGATGAGATACTCGCACAGCTCCACGGGCTTTTGCGTAGGGTGGACGGTGCGCTGTACGGAAGAAAAGGCCAGCAGGTTTCCGGGGAAACGAAGGCCATCCTCTGATCCGCTGCTGGAACGCAGGAATTTTCCATAGTTGGGGCTGTTGTCCCCTGTCTGGGAAATTTTCTTATAGGGCTTGCCCTGTTCAAACTGCGGATCGTAATAGGGCAATTTTTGATAAAACACCAGAATGTTTTCCGTCCGCTTTAGGGGAGCCCGCCTTGCGTTGAGAAAGCCAGTACACCTGCTTTTGTACCACACCCATTCATAGCGGAGCATAGAGAGGTTGGATGCCCCCAGCACCTTATCATAGGGGCATTGTGCGAAAAACAGCACTGCGCCATCCGGCTTGACAGCCCACTTGACCGCCTCCCACAGCTCCGGGAGCGGGAGCGGCACATCCCAAAAGTTCCGGGTAGTGCCATAGGGCGGATCGGTAAGGAGCATATCAACCGAGTGCTTCGGCAAAGAGCGCAGCCCTTCAATCCCGTCCATCAAAAACAGCCCCTCCGGGCAGGCTGGAGACTTCGGGACAATTTGTCTCGAGGTCACATCACCTGTCATCCCGGGCCTCCTTCTTCTTTACTGGGGCAGTTCGGGCGGCATTTTCCTTCCCGGCCTCCCTTGCGGCCTGTGCCATCTGCTCCTTGATCGGGGTGGGGCGGACTGCCTCGGCCCGGGCGATGAGCTTTTCCACCGCTGAATGGTACGCCTGGGCTCCCGCCGCATTGAGCCGCTCCTGGGTGGCTCGGTCATTGATCCGCACTGTGGAGCGGTAGCCCGTCCTGCTGGTGGGATCGGGTTTGCTGGGAGCCCCGAGGAAAATTCCGTTCTTACCATCCACCACCTTGAAATCGTCAATCACTACACCGCCATAGTTGACGCTGGCAAAGCCGATGAGCTTGCCCTGGGGCTCAATCGGGCGAACCGTGACTTCGATGGGAACAGCGGCCTCCTGCAAAATTGCGTCCGTCCGCAGCTTAACTGCCTCGTCCACCGTCACGCCTTTTACCTCGGCCAGCTCCGCAATCGGCGCATCGAACAGCCAGCGCCGCTCCTCGGCGGCGATCTGTTCCGGGGTTAATATGACATCCTTATCCAAAATCGTTTCCTCCTTTCCCGGCCTCGGGACAAATTGTCCCGAAGTCCGTCCGTTTAATGCGCCCCGAAGATGCGCTGGGCGATGCCGCCTGTCTTAAACAGCATGAAGCACAAAAGAACCGTATAGCCCACGGTTCCCCATATCGCTCCAATCGGATCGCCGCCTGTGGCGATGCCCTGGATGAGCACCGCATAGATCGCAACACAGACCAGTATGAGCATCCCTTGAAAGCCCACGGCGAACAGGGATTTTAGGTAGTTCTGCCCTGTACCGCCCAGCTCCCGGTTGGAAAGCGTGGCAACGGGAAGGGGGGCCAGACTGGTCATTAAATATATTTCAATCATTCTTCCGTACACCAGAACAAAAATGATGATCCCCATGATCTGCATGGTCAGCCCGATCACAGAGGACTGGAGCCACAGGCCAAGGAGCGGCCCCAATTCCATGCCCTCCAGCGTGGTTTCCAGCTCCGCCAGCATATCCGGCGTAATGTCGGTGGAGCCCTGAATGAGCCCCGCCGCATCCGCAATCACGCTCTGCGACACATCGAACACCGCCATGACAATATCAAAGGTGTTGGAAAGAATGAGGATGGCACAAGCGGTTTTGAATACCCATTTGTAGATATTCGCCACATCAAACTCGTGCATATTGTTCTTTTCCAAAAGCATCTGTATCAGCTCGTAGGTGGCAACAAAGGTCAGCACCAATCCGGCAATCGGCAGGATCACCGTTTCGGAAAGCTGGCGGATAAGGGAGAAAACCCCGGCGTTCCATGCCGCCGGGGTAGTCCCTACCTGTACCGCAATCTCTCCGACTTTGGCATTGACGGTATCAAAGAGCCCTTCGAGGTTCCCCATGATACCGCTGATCAACAGCTCTTTCAGCCAGTTCGTGAGCCAGTCGGTGAGAAAATCCATAAGCCCTCCTTAGAACAAGCCAGACAGCAGGGGGATCAGCGTGGTTCCCAAAAGGATGATGCCGCCGCCAGCCATGAGCTGTTTTATCCCCAATTAGGTGTAAAAACTCTGCTCGATGGCGGGCGGCGGCGTACAAAAAATCTATATGGTGTTTTTAAGAGAACCGTCCCGGCGGGACAGGTCAGGCAGTGACCTGTTCCACCTCCGGGATGGGTTTGAGATTAAAATGAATTTCGATAGAAATATGTCTTGTTTTATCTTCGTCAATGCGCTCATGCACGACGATTTCTTTGATTAAGCGGTTGAGGGTGGCTGCGTCCAGCTCTGTGATGTTGGCGTATTCCTGAATGGCTTCCACCCATTGTTTTGCGTCATTGGCAAGCTGGACTTCATCGGACAGCCGCTTTCTGCCCTCGGACACTTTTGTTTTAAGCTCCGTCTGCTCGGTCTGTGTCTTTTCCAGCATGGTGTTGAAATTCTGTTCACTGATACGCCCTGCAATCATATCCTCATAAAGCCGCATTACCATTTTGTCCAGAACCTCAATCCGTTCCTCGTCCCTTGTAAGGGAGCGTTCCATTGCTTCCCGCTGTTCCCGCTGCTCGGCTTCACAGGTATTGGTCAGGCGGTCGGCAACCGCTTCCCCGTCCATCAGGGCAGCTTTGGCACATTCCCGGATTTTCCGCAGCACATGGCTGTAAAGGGTGTCATAGTCAATCCGATGCTGGGTGCAGTGGTTCTTTCCAAAGGCATTGTAGGTCTTGCAGGAATAAATCTGCTGAGGATGTTTTGCGTTTGTGTAGCGTACCGTCAGCGACTTCCCACACTCGCCGCATTTTATCAGTCCGGCAAACAGGCTGATTTCATTGGTCTGCCCCGGACGCTGGCGGGATTTCAGCTTATTCTGCACAATGTCAAAGCTCATGCGGTCAATCAGCGGTTCATGCTGTCCCTCCACCACAATCCAGTCCTCCGGCTTCTTTTCCCCAATCGTGCCGATTTTGAAGCGGTAGTCCTTTTTCTGGGAAGCAATCGCCCCGGTGTAGACGGGATTCATCAAAAGATCTTTGATAACGGAGAAGTCCCACATATACCGCCCATTTTCCGGGTCTTTCTTTTCCCATTTGGTGCGGGTATTGCGAAGCCCCCGTTCCCGGTTCCACCATGTGGGGCAGGGGATTTTTTCTTCCTCCAGCCGTCTGCGGATATAGTTCGGACCATGACCGTTCAGGGCATATCCGAAAATCAGTCGCACAATCGGGGCGGTTTCCTCGTCAATGAGCAGATGGTTTTTGTCCTCCGGGTCTTTCCGATACCCAAACGGGGCAAGACACCCGGTAAACTGTCCTTTCTGCGCTTTCAGAAGATAAGAGGAATGGACTTTCTTGGAAATATCCTTGCTGTACATCTCGTTCAGGATATTCTTGAACGGGGCAATATCGTTGTTATCCCGCAGGGTGTCGATACCGTCATTCATGGCGATATAGCGGACACCGTTTCTTGGGAAAAAGTCCTCAATCAAATGCCCGGTTTGCAGATAGTTCCGCCCCAGTC
>NZ_JAOQKC010000011.1:0-119001 GCF_025567165.1 Laedolimicola ammoniilytica | reverse complement strand
AGATTAATTTTAACACAAAAAGAGGACCTTGGATTCATTATGAATCCTTGGTCCTTCTTTTTTATAGGTTATGTTTTTTCACAGCCCCTTTCTTATATTAGGAAACACTGTGTTACATTAAAACACGAAAGCTATGATTCCTATAGAGCAAAAAACCAATCTGGGAGATGCGCACTCGGCGCAGTGGTAGATGGTTGCTGAAGCAACCGCGCCTCGGCGCGAGAATGTGCCAATGGCACATTCTTTTTTTATAGAGAATTGCAAAAGAGAAACTAATTCTTGAAAAAAGACTGAAAATCAGTAAAGTGGGAAAAACTATAGATTGTGAAAAAAATATCTGATAATTTTACTCGCTAAAGCATTGACGTATCACAAAAAGGTGTATATAATTGTGCATTAAGGCTTTAAAAATCCACATGCCAGGACGGTAGGAGGTAGAACATGAGCTATTATGACAGAGCTTTGGAGATGAAGGACGAGTTGGTAGCCAACCGTCGTTATCTCCATGAAAATGCAGAGGTCGGACTGACGCTTCCGAAGACAAGAGCGTTCATTGAAGAAAAATTAAGAGAGTACGGAATCGAACCGCAGCGCTGCGGCGAGGGCGTGACCGGACTTATCGGAAAGGGCGGCAAGGTGTTGCTTCTGAGAGCGGATATGGACGCATTGGCTATGCCGGAGGAGAGTGGACTTCCCTTTGCTTCCAAGGATCCGAAGGCAGCGCACTGCTGCGGTCATGACATGCACGCTACTATGCTTCTGGGTGCGGCGAAGATGCTCAAAGAACATGAAAGCGAGCTGAAGGGAACCATCAAGCTGATGTTCCAGCCCGGAGAAGAGTGCCTGAACGGAAGTCTGAATATGCTGGAACATGGAATTCTGGAGAATCCGAAGGTAGACGCAGCTCTTGCATATCATGTGGGACCGGGTCAGTTGCCCATCGGTATGTTTATGTATAATGATAATTCCACCATGATGTTTTCTAATAATTCACTGAAAATCAAGGTTAAGGGAAAAGGCGGTCATGGAGCGCTTCCTCAGAATTGTATTGACCCTATCAGCATCGGGGCACACATTATCATCGCGCTTCAGGAAATTATCGCAAGAGAATTTGATCCCCATGATGCCTGTGTTATTACCGTGGGAACCTTCCATGCAGGAACAGCCATGAATATCATCCCGGAAGAGGCGGAGCTGACAGGAACTTTGCGTGCGGACACAAAAGAGGCACAGCAGAAGCTGATGAAGCGCGTAAAAGAAGTTGCAGAGGCTACCGCAAAGGTATACGGGGCAGATACAGAAGTGGAAATCAGCGCAGGCGGACCGCCGCTTATCTGTGATCCGTCTACTACGAAAGAGTTTGTAGGCTATATGCGTGAGCTGAAGCTGCCGGAAACCATGGAATATCCGAATATCTCCGCAAGCGCGTCGGAGGACTTCGCATTTGTGGCAGAACAGGTACCGTCCACTTTTATGTATCTGTCCAGCGGCTATATGGATGAGCGCGGTGCATATTCCGCTCATAATCCCAAGGTACAGTTCAATGAGGAAGTTCTGCCCAGAGGCGCGGCATATCTTGCACACTGCGCGCAGCGCTGGTTGGAAGAGCACGCATAAAAGAGGAAGAGGAGAGGGAGTATGTTTCAGAAGAAAACAAAAGAGGATGATCCGGAAAAACTGACCCACAGCCATGTATTTGCCTACGGCATGGGCGCATTGCCCGCCAATATGAACAATCAGCTGCGAAGCAGCTATCAGCTGTCCTTTATGACAGATATCGCCAAGATTAACCCGGCTATCGCGGGCGCGCTGATGACCATCATGGTTATCTGGGACGCTATCAACGACCCAATTATCGCGGTTCTGGCGGATCGTACCAACACGAAGCGTATGGGTAAATACCGTCCCTGGATGTTCTGGGGCAGCATTTTATTAGGAATTATTACTATTTTGTGCTTTGTAAATCCGGGATTTACGGGAGCCATGAACGCAGGTTATTTTTTCCTGGTGATGTTTATCTACTGCTGGGTGCAGACCATGTTTACGGTATCCTGGCAGGCGCTGAACAGCGTTATGAGTGCAGACCCGCATCAGCGTAACCGTTTGCTGACCTACCGTCAGCTGTTCGGAACCGGAAGCGCCATCGTGGTTTCCATTCTGGTTATGCCCATCGTCAATGGCGCGGCTACAGAAGCAAAGGGCTGGCTGACCATCGCTGCCATTGTCGCTGTCTGTGATATTATCGGTGGTCTGGCCTGCTGTGTGGGCGTCCGGAAGAAGGATTACTACAACAGCCTGCCTGAACCGGAGCGGTTTACCTGGAAGGATCAGCTGCATATCGTCGTACATAACAAGCCGCTGCTTCTGGCAGCAGGCGCCTATGGAACTCTGTTCCTGATGATGAATACCATCAATGCGGCGAACATTTATTTCTACCGTATTGCCCTGGGAAGCACTGACATCATCGCGCTTTCCGGCGTTATCAGCCTGGTATTTTCCATTGGTGTTATCCCGTTTGTTCCGGGTATCCTGAAGAAGATGGAGAAGCGTACCATGGCGATGCTCGGCCTTGGTATCTACCTGATTCAGCCCATCGGCTATCTGGTTATGAGAGGTACCCTGCTGGCTGAGACCTATCAGTACAACTCCAAGATCCTGATGATCTTCCTGGTACTGACCGCATTTGGTGCGTTCGGCAATATCGTGGCCAATATCGCTATCGTAGCGTTTATCATGGATGTGGCAGACTACACCGAGTGGAAGTTCCACACCGCACAGGCTGCGTTTGTGAACAGTGCCGTAACCCTTCTGAAGAAGCTGAGCGGTTCTGTCTCCACCCTGGTCGTAGGTATCGCGCTGGCGGCGGTAGGTTATGTAAACTACAGCATTGTAACCCCGCAGCTGAAGTCCATGGTAGTGGATATCTGCATCTGGCCCCTATTCGCCATGGGCATCCTCTGCTTCATCATGCTGAAGGCTTATCCGCTGCATGGTGAGTTCAACACGAAGATGCGTGCGGAGCTGAAGGAGCGCCGGGCAAATAAGAACGTATAGCGGTATAGAAATACTGAAAATAAGACCGTCATTCCTGAAAAAATTTCCCAGGAATGGACGGTCTTATTTTTGGGAAAAATAGTAGTTGACGGACTCTTTAGAATATGCTACATGCATATAACAGTAATAGTTACTATTTTAAAATAAAAAGAAAGGAGATTACATCATGGGAACCAATAAGTACGTCGGAACAAAAACCGAAAAGAATCTGTGGGAGGCCTTTGCGGGCGAGTCCCAGGTGCGCAATAAGTACACTTATTTCGCGTCTGTGGCGAAGAAAGCGGGCTATGAGCAGATCGCGGAGCTGTTTCTGAAGACAGCAGAGAACGAGAAGGAGCATGCGAAGCTCTGGTTCAAGGAGCTGGGTGAGCTGGGCGATACCTCTGAGAACCTGCTTCACGCGGCAGAGGGCGAGAATGCCGAGTGGACGGATATGTACGAGCGCATGGCGAAAGAGGCCGAGGAAGAGGGATTTCAGCAGCTGGCGGAGAAGTTCCGCGGCGTAGGAGCTATTGAGAAGACCCACGAGGAAAGATACCGCGCGCTGCTGAAGAACGTGGAGACCCGTCAGGTATTTGAGAAGAGCGGCGTTCAGATCTGGGAGTGCCGGAACTGTGGCCATATCGTAGCAGGCACCGAGGCCCCGAAGGTATGTCCGGTCTGCAACTATCCGCAGAACTATTTCGAGGTTCGGAAAGAAAATTACTAATTTGGAAAAGAATGGACGTAATGGAAAAAACCTGTTACACTGAAGAAAACAACGGAAACATGGAATCTTTATGAAAAATGTCCCCAAAACACGTATTTTCCGCAACTATAAGTAAAAGGAAATATCGTGCGAGAGGAGGAACCCCTATGACCGACAAAAAACTTCTGCACCTGCTGGATCAAAATCCGGAAGAAGGCATGGGTCTTCTGATGGAAGAGTATATGGGCCTTTTGTGGAGCGCCTGCCGCCTGTATCTGACGAATCCGGAGGATATTCGAGAGTGCGTGCAGGAGACCTTTGCGGATTTTTACGGAAACCGGGAGCGGTTCCGGGCGGAGAAGGGGACGGTCAAGGCGTACCTCTACGTGATTGCCAAGCGAAAGGCCATCCGGATGGCGGCCCAGAACGGGAAGCAGAGCGCTGTGCCCCTGGAAATGCTGGAGGAAGCTGCGGCGGACAGCGGCGAGGACGCGATTCTGAACCGGGAGGCGTTGGAGCAGGCCCTTGGGAAACTGAAAGAGCAGGACAGCCGCATGATCCGGATGCAGTATTACGATGGCCTGACCTGCAGGGAGATTGCCGAGGCCATGCAGCTTCCCGTGGAGACCGTGAAAAAACGGCAGCAGAGAAGCTTGAAAAAGCTTCGTCTGGCGCTGATTGCCCTGGTGGCGCTGGGCCTTCTGGGGGCCTGTGCGGCGGCTGTCATCCGGTTACGATTCAACCCGGTGACGGGGATCCGGGATTCGGAAGAGGAGATTTACATGGGGACAGCGCTTCCGGTGGAAGTGGAGACAGAATACGGCAAGGTTACGGTAGAGTATGCCATCTGGCAGGAGAAATATCTCTATGTGAAAATGGCAGTCGTTCACCCGGAGGAGGTCGATGGGTTTGATATCGTCCGAGAGAATATCTGGGTGGAAAGTGAGGATGGCACCCATTTGTGTGGCTCAGGTTCCAGCGGTCAGGATCTCCGGAACGGGATTTTGAATCTGGATTGGGATTTCATTTTCTATAAACCTCAGGAGCAGTTTCTTCTTCATTTGTTTGATCAGACCGTAACGTTACAGATGACAGCGCTTACGGAATACGACAGTCTGGACGCCATCGGCCAGCCGGTGACCCATAAGGGCCGTACCCTGGTGGTAAGCGGGGACTGGAAGGATGAAAATACCTTGCAGTTGAACGCCTGGAGCTATGGGAAGGAACTCTGGAAGATCTGCGGTCTGGGGCATTATCCCATATTGCCGGAGGAACGGGAAAAAGAGGATTATGTACTCTGGCTGCACGACGGCCTGGATGGCAGCGGCAGCTTCACAGCGGAGGTAAGCGCGCAGCAGGGCAAGCCCTATCAGCTGAGGATTCCGGCTGTCTCTCTGAAGGCAGAACTGGGAACGGAGGGCCCGCTTTTTGAGGTGCCCATTCCGGCGGAAAATGGCTCGGAAGCAGTGGATATTCCCTTTGAAGTGGGGGAAGACTGCTATCATATCGTGAAAATAGAGCGAAAGGTGACAGAAACAGAGATGGAAGATGGTTCCATCAGGTATGGCACTCAGATACTTTTGCATGTAGAGCCGGTTACCCTGGAGAAGAACACAAAATTATTTTCCATTTCCGCCAGCTGGGGACGGATGAAGACGGGAACATCCTATTCCCTGAACCGGGAAAGCGGTGAGCTGGAAGCAGACGGAGAAACTGCGCCGGTTTTTACGGCTGAGGGAAGCACCTGGCCTCCGGCCATGTATTACGAGGGCGGGTACGCGGAATATCGGCAGGAGCTGATGCTATACTACAGACCGGATGAAACGATCCCGGAAAAGGCCTGGGTCCGCATAGATAAAGTTGTAAAAAACTGGGAACAAAAATATAGCTATACGATCAGATAAAGGAGTCGCCATGAAAAGAATCAAACAAATCTTCGACGGCGAATACGGCTGCGAGGAACGCACAGCCGACGAAAAGGCTAAAGTACTGGTCATCCTGGAGGATGAAACCGGTCAGGAGAGCAGCCTGTCCGTAGAGGATGACTGGCTGAGGGCGCAGGGGCTGGAAGAAGGTTCCGCGTGGCCGGAAAACTAGCCGAAGTCAAAAGAATATGGAAGAAAGCAGGACAGCGCGAAAAAACCGCAGGCTATCCGGTGCAAAACACCGAATCCCCTGCGGTTTTCTTATGATGAGTTCTATCCAGTGAACGTAATTGCCAATATTAGATACGTGCTACGCCGCTCTTTTTTGCAGCCTCAGCTACAGCCTTAGCAACGCAATCCTTCAGTCTGGAATCGAAGGCTGCCGGCAGGATGTAGTCTGCGTTCAGCTCTTCGTCGGATACCAGGGAAGCGATAGCGCGTGCAGCGGCGATCTTCATCTCGTCGTTGATATCGGATGCGCGAACGTCCAGAGCTCCGCGGAAGATGCCCGGGAAAGCCAGAACATTGTTGACCTGGTTCGGGAAGTCACTGCGGCCGGTGGATACCACAGCAGCGCCTGCAGCCTTTGCCTCATCCGGGAAGATCTCCGGAGTCGGGTTTGCGCATGCGAAAATGATAGCATCCTTTGCCATGGTGGAAACCATTTCCTTGGTCAGAACGCCCGGTGCGGATACGCCGACGAATACGTCTGCGCCCTTGATCACCTCAGCCAGGGTACCCTTCTCCATGTTCCGGTTGGTAACTGCGGCAATCTCCTCCTTGATGGGGTTCAGACCTTCGCGGCCCTCGTAGATGGCGCCCTTGCGGTCGGTCATGATAACATTTTTCAGGCCCATGCTCATCATCAGCTTGATGATAGCGATACCGGCTGCGCCTGCGCCGGAGGTGACGATCTTCACATCTTCAATCTTCTTTCCTACCAGCTTCAGAGCATTCATCAGACCTGCCAGTGTGATAACGGCGGTACCGTGCTGGTCATCGTGGAAAATCGGAATATCGCAGCGCTCTTTCAGCTTCTGCTCAATCTCGAAGCAGCGGGGAGCGGAGATGTCCTCCAGGTTTACGCCGCCGAAGGAGCCTGCCAGCAGAGCAACGGTATTTACGATATCATCTACATCCTTGCTGCGTACGCAGAGCGGAATGGCGTCCACGTCACCGAAAGCCTTGAACAGGACGCATTTACCCTCCATAACCGGCATACCGGCCTCCGGTCCGATATCGCCCAGACCCAGGACTGCGGTACCGTCGGTCACTACGGCTACGGTGTTCCAGCGGCGGGTCAGCTCGTAGCTCTTATTGACGTCCTTCTGAATCTCCAGACAGGGCTGTGCGACGCCCGGGGTGTAGGCCAGGGACAGCGCCTCCTTGCTGTCTACAGCGGCACGGGGAGTAACCTCCAGCTTGCCTTTCCATTCATAGTGTAATTTCAGTGATTCTGCAGCGTAATCCATGATAAATTCTCCTTTTCTCTGATAAACGGCATTATTCCTATATCCATGCTTGGCACCGCATTGTATTTTTTGCGGTACAATCATTGCTATCCGTATCATAGCGCTACTTTACAGAAAAGTAAAATATATATATAATAAGTTATTATAGGAAAAAACTATAGATCGGATTACACGGAAAGGAGTTTAAGTCCATGACAATAGCCAAATTACAGCAGTTCCTGGCGGTCTGTCAGTTCCAGAGCGTCAGCCGCGCGGCGGAGTTTCTGCATATTTCCCAGCCGTCTGTGTCCGGTACCATCCGGGATCTGGAGAGCGAATTTCAGATCAATCTGTTCCGGCACGAGGGGAGACGCCTGGTTCTGACGGCAGAGGGCAGTTTCCTCCGGGAACGGGCCCAGCAGCTGATCCGCCAGTTTGATGAGCTTTCCTGGCAGATGGAGGATCTGGGAAATCAGAAAAACCGTTTCCGGATTGGAATTCCGCCTATGGCCGGGACGGTCTTTTTCCCGCAGCTCTATAAGGCGTTCCAGGCAGCGTATCCGGAAATCACTCTTTCTATTACGGAATGCGGTTCCCTCCATGCGGAAAAGCTTCTGGAGCAGGGAGAACTGGATCTGGCCATGGCCACGCTCCCGGCGGCTCCTTCTCCGGAATTTTCCTGTCAGAAGCTTGCGCGGACACAGCTGGTGCTCTGCGTCAGTCCTTCCCATCGCCTGGCCCGGGCGAAAGCAATCGATGTGACCATGCTGGAGGGGGAGCCTTTGGTACTTTTCGGAACGGATACGGCGCCCTCCAACGCAGTGCTGTCCCTTTTCGCGGAGCAGCAGCTGCGGCCCAATGTGCTGCTTTATTCCAGTCAGCTCAGCATGATTAAGCAGTTTATTTCCGATGGCACGGCAGCAGCCTTCCTGATGGACGCCCTGGCCCGTCAGGAGCCGGATCTGGTAGCGGTTCCGTTTTCCGAACCCATTTATTTTGACACGGTACTGCTGTGGAAACGAGATCAATATCTCTACAATGATGTGGAGCACTTCTTGCGGTTTGCCAAAAAATTCAAATTTCAGGGAATTATTGAAAAAAACATGAGGTTTCATTAAGATTCCTGAAGTTTATATTGAAGGAGAACAAGGCGATGAAGAAAAGTATAGGAAAAGAACAAATGTTCCGAATTCCCTATACTTTTTTTTATATCCGTGTTATAATTTTCAGTGACTTTAAGTATGCTAAATCCATCAGGAAAAGGAAATCACACGATATGAAAGAACAAGGACATTCGCAATCCGCTTCGCTGCCTGCTCATGAAAGCAGCCCAAAAGGCGGTGCTGCTTTCAAATTACACAGCGAATACCAGCCCACCGGCGACCAGCCCCAGGCTATCGCGAAGCTGGTGGAGGGTTTTAAGGAAGGCAACCAGGCAGAGACACTGCTGGGTGTTACGGGATCGGGCAAGACCTTTACCATGGCCAATGTGATACAGGCCCTGAACAAGCCGACCCTGATTATTGCCCACAATAAAACCCTGGCGGCCCAGCTCTACGGCGAGTTTAAAGAGTTTTTCCCGGAGAACGCGGTGGAATACTTTGTCTCCTACTACGATTATTACCAGCCGGAGGCCTATGTGCCTTCGACGGATACTTATATTGCAAAGGATTCGTCGATCAACGACGAGATTGATAAGCTGCGGCTGTCGGCTACGGCCGCCCTGATTGAACGGCGGGACGTGATTATCGTGTCCAGTGTCTCCTGTATCTATGGCCTGGGCGAACCGGAGAATTTTGAGAAAATGATGGTTTCCCTGCGGCCCGGTATGGAGAAGGATCGGGATGAGGTGCTGCGGCAGCTGGTAGATATCCAGTATGACCGCAATGATATGGATTTTAAGCGCGGTACCTTCCGGGTGCGGGGAGATGTGGTGGAGATTATCCCGGCCAATGAATCCGAGCTGGCAGTGCGGGTGGAGTTCTTCGGAGATGAGATTGACCGGATTACCCAGATTGATGTGCTGACCGGGGAGATCAAAGGAGAGCTGGAGCACATCGCGATCTTTCCGGCTTCCCATTACGTGGTGCCCATGGAGCAGATCAAGCGGGCAGCCGCTGACATTGAGAAGGAGCTGGAGGAGCGGGTGCGCTATTTCAAAAGCGAGGACAAGCTTCTGGAGGCCCAGCGGATTGCGGAGAGAACGAATTTCGACATCGAGATGTTGAAGGAGACAGGCTTCTGCTCCGGAATCGAGAATTATTCTAGGCACCTGACCGGGGCGGCGCCGGGGACGCCGCCCAATACACTGATGGATTATTTCCCGGATGATTTTCTGATTATCATAGACGAGTCCCATAAGACCGTGCCCCAGATCCGGGGTATGTACGCGGGAGACCGTTCCCGTAAGACGACCCTTGTGGATTATGGTTTCCGGTTGCCGTCGGCCCTGGACAACCGGCCTCTGAACTTTGAGGAGTTTGAGCAGAAGATCGATCAGATTTTGTTTGTTTCCGCTACGCCCGGAGAATATGAGGCCGACCATGAGATGCTGCGGGCGGAGCAGATTATCCGTCCTACGGGACTTCTGGATCCGAAGGTGGAGATCCGTCCGGTGGAGGGTCAGATCGACGACCTGGTGGGCGAGGTCAACAAAGAGGTGGCGGCAGGCCACAAGATCCTGATTACTACCCTGACCAAGCGTATGGCAGAGGATCTGACCGATTATATGCGGGAGCTTGGCATCCGGGTAAAATATCTGCATTCGGATATCGATACCCTGGAGCGTACCCAGATTATCCGGGATATGCGTCTGGACGTCTTTGATGTGTTAGTCGGTATCAACCTGCTCCGGGAGGGATTGGATATTCCGGAGATTACCCTGGTTGCCATTCTGGACGCGGACAAGGAGGGCTTCCTGCGTTCGGAGGTTTCCCTGATTCAGACCATCGGCCGGGCGGCGCGGAATGCGGAGGGCCATGTCATTATGTACGCGGATACGATTACGGATTCCATGCGGCTAGCCATCGACGAGACGGAACGCCGCCGTGCCCTGCAGGAGGCGTACAATAAGGAGCATGGGATCACGCCGAAGACCATACAGAAGTCAGTCCGGGATCTGATCAGTATCTCCAGGGAGATAGCGAAAGAGGAGCTGCAGTTTGAGAAGGATCCGGAATCCATGAGCAAAAAGGAGCTGGAGAAGCTGATTGCGGACATCGATAAGAAGATGAAAAAGGCGGCGGCGGAGCTGAATTTTGAGCTGGCCGCAGAGCTGCGTGACAAGATGATAGAACTGAAAAAGCAGGCGCAGGACAGGTAAACGGTCACACGTCTGAATGTCAATGATGAGGAGAAATACAATGGATAAGTTTATCAGGATCCGGGGAGCCAACGAGCACAATCTGAAGAATCTGGATATCGATATCCCCAGAGACAAATTTGTGGTGCTGACCGGCTTAAGCGGTTCGGGAAAATCCTCCCTGGCCTTTGACACCATTTACGCCGAGGGACAGAGACGGTATATGGAATCTCTGTCCTCCTACGCCCGCCAGTTTCTGGGGCAGATGGAGAAGCCCAATGTGGAAAGTATCGAGGGACTGTCCCCGGCTATTTCCATTGACCAGAAGTCAACCAACCGTAATCCCAGGTCTACGGTGGGAACCGTGACGGAGATTTACGATTATTTCCGGCTGCTTTACGCGCGAATCGGAATTCCCCATTGCCCCAAATGCGGCAAGGAGATTAAAAAGCAGAGCGTGGATCAGATGGTGGATCAGATCATGGCCATGCCGGAGCGGACGAAGCTGCAGCTTCTGGCCCCGGTGGTCAAGGGACGCAAGGGTGAGCATGTGAAGGTGCTTGAGCAGGCGAAAAAGAGCGGCTATGTGCGTGTCCGGATCGACGGGAACCTCTACGAGCTGTCAGAGGAGATAAAACTGGAAAAAAATGTAAAGCACAATATCGAAATTGTGGTGGATCGTCTGGTGGTGAAGGCGGGGATTGAGCGCCGTCTGGCTGACTCTATCGAGACGGTTCTGAATCTGTCTGACGGCCTGCTCATCGTGGACGTCATCGGCGGGGAGCCGCTGACCCTGAGCTCCAGTTATGCCTGCCCGGATTGCGGGATCAGTATGGAGGAAATTGAGCCCAGAAGCTTCTCCTTCAACAATCCCTTCGGCGCCTGCCCGGAGTGCTTCGGTCTTGGCTACAAGATGGAATTTGACGAGGATCTGATGATCCCGGACAAGTCCCTGAGCATTGCGGAGGGCGCGATTACGGTCATGGGCTGGCAGTCCTGTACGGATCCATCCAGCTTCACCTATGCCCTTTTAAAAGCGCTGGCGAAGGAATATGAATTTGACCTGACGACACCCTATGAGCAGCTGTCCCCGGAGGTGCGGAGGATGCTGATTCACGGTACAGATGGCCGGGAGGTGAAGGTCTCTTATAAAGGCCAGCGGGGCGAGGGCGTCTATGACGTGGCTTTTGAAGGACTGATCAAAAATGTGGAGCGCCGTTACCGGGAGACCAGTTCGGATCTGATGAAGCAGGAATATGAGACCTTTATGCGGATCACTCCCTGTAAGGCCTGCGGCGGCCAGCGTCTGAAGAAGACCTCCCTGGCCGTGACCGTGGGGGAGAAGAATATCGCGGAGCTTACCGCCATGTCTATCGTAAAGCTGTATGAATTTCTGCAGGAGCTTTCCCTTACGGAACAGCAGAAGCTTATCGGCGCGCAGATTTTAAAGGAGATTAAAGCGCGGATTGGCTTCCTGATTGACGTGGGACTGGATTACCTGACCCTGGCCCGGGCGACGGGAACCCTGTCCGGCGGCGAGGCCCAGAGAATCCGTCTGGCAACCCAGATCGGTTCCGGTCTGGTGGGCGTGGCCTATATTCTGGACGAGCCCAGTATCGGACTGCATCAGCGGGACAACGATAAGCTGCTGGCAACCCTGAAGCGTCTGCGGGATCTGGGCAATACCCTGATCGTGGTGGAGCACGACGAGGATACCATGTTTGCGGCAGACTATATTGTGGACATTGGTCCGGGCGCAGGCGAGCATGGAGGAAGGGTGGTGGCAGCCGGTACGGCAGAGGAGATTATGGCCAACCCGGATTCCATCACCGGAGCGTATCTGAGCGGAAGACGCAAGATCCCGGTACCGGAATCCCGGCGGACGCCTGCGGGCTGGCTGACCGTCAAAGGCGCTGCCGAGAACAACCTGAAAAATATCCGGGTGGATTTCCCCTTAGGCGTCATGACCTGCGTGACCGGTGTGTCTGGTTCCGGCAAGAGCTCCCTGGTCAATGAGATTCTGTATAAGGCGCTGGCTAGAAAGCTGAACCGGGCCAGAACCATTCCGGGCAGTTATAAGGAAATCATCGGTATGGAGCAGCTGGATAAGGTGATCGCCATCGACCAGTCGCCCATTGGACGGACGCCCCGTTCCAATCCGGCCACCTATACCGGAGTCTTCGATCAGATCCGGGATCTGTTTGCGTCTACGGCAGACGCCAAGAGCAAGGGCTATAAGAAGGGCCGCTTCAGCTTTAACGTAAAGGGCGGCCGCTGCGAGGCCTGCTCCGGAGACGGTATCATCAAGATCGAGATGCATTTCCTGCCGGACGTATATGTACCCTGCGAGGTCTGCCAGGGTAAACGCTACAACCGGGAAACCCTGGACGTGAAGTACAAGGGAAAGAGTATCTTCGACGTGCTGGATATGACGGTGGAGGAGGCTCTGCCCTTCTTTGAGAACGTGCCGTCGATCCGGAGAAAGATTGAGACTCTGAACGATGTGGGTCTTTCCTATATCAAACTGGGACAGCCTTCCACGACCCTGTCCGGCGGCGAAGCCCAGCGGATCAAGCTGGCCACAGAGCTGTCCAGACGGAGCACCGGACGGACCATTTATATCCTGGACGAGCCCACCACAGGCCTTCATTTTGCCGACGTACACAAGCTGACCGAGATTCTGAAACGGCTGGCAGAGGGTGGCAATACCGTGGTCGTCATTGAGCACAACCTGGATGTGATTAAGACGGCGGACTATCTCATCGATATGGGGCCAGAGGGCGGCGACCGGGGCGGTACCGTCATCGCGAAGGGAACGCCGGAGGAGGTGGCCGGGCAGGAAATCTCCTACACAGGCCGGTACCTGAAAAAATACCTGTAGCGGATCTGGGGATTCTGTACAAAACAACCCATGGAATCGGGGAACATTTTCCTGTTTCTATGGGTTGTACTTTTGAGAAATATCGCATATACTTAAGTGGAATATCAAACAGAATCCAAATGGAGTACACACAATGATTCAGAAATTATACGAAACACTTTGTCATATAAATGAAACCGGAAATGTCCTGCGGGACGAGCCCATGAGCCGCCATACCACCTTCCGTATCGGCGGTCCGGCGGCGCTCTTTTGCACGCCCCGGACCGTACCGCAGCTGGCAGATACGGTGAAGGCCTGTGTGGAGGCAGGCGTGCCTTACTATATCCTGGGCAACGGCAGCAACGTGCTGGTCAGCGACGCCGGATATGAAGGCGTTGTGATTCAGCTGTTCCGCAATATGGACGGCATCCGTGTGAACGGAACAGAGCTTGAGGCGGAAGCCGGAGCTCTGCTGGTCCGTATCGCCCATCTGGCAGCAAAAGAGGGATTGACCGGACTGGAATTCGCCTCCGGTATTCCGGGAACGCTGGGAGGAGCCCTGGTGATGAACGCCGGAGCCTACGGCGGAGAGATGAAGGACGTGGTGAAGGAAGCCGTAGTTCTGAAGCCGGACGGAGAACTTCTCAGACTTTCGAAGGAAGAGCTGGAGCTGGGCTACCGCACCAGTATCATTGCCAGAAAAGGTTATCTGGTTGTGAGCGCCCTGCTGGAGCTGGAAGCAGGAGAGAAGGGGACAATCGAGGCACGGATGCAGGAGCTGAAGGAGGCGCGAACCTCCAAGCAGCCGCTGGAATACGCCAGCGCCGGCAGCACCTTCAAGCGGCCTGAGGGCTATTTTGCGGGAAAGCTGATTATGGATGCGGGACTTAGAGGATACGCGGTGGGCGGCGCCCAGGTTTCCGAGAAGCATTGTGGCTTCGTCATCAACCGGGGAGGCGCGACGGCACAGAACGTGCTGGATCTGGTGCGGCATGTGCAGGAGGAAGTAAAAAAGCAGTTTGGTGTAGAGCTGGAACTGGAAGTAAAACTACTGGGATTTTCTGGTAACTAAGGCGACAGGAGAAGATACAAATGAGATTTGTAATTGTAACAGGAATGTCAGGCGCGGGCCGAAGCACGGCTCTGCGGGTACTGGAGGACGCAGGCTACTTCTGCGTGGATAACCTGCCCATTTCCCTGATTGAGAAATTTTCCGAGCTCATATACCCGGGAAATACAGAGGTCACCAAGGTGGCGCTGGGCATCGATATCCGGAGTGGCAAGGCCTTCGACGAGCTGGCGGCCGTGCTGGAGGAGCTGACCGTGGCTGGCGTAAACTACGAGATTTTGTTCCTGGACGCTTCCGATGAAGTGCTTGTGAAGCGCTATAAGGAGACCCGCCGCACGCATCCGCTGGCTCAGGACGGCCGGGTGGCCGACGGCATCCGGGAAGAGCGTCGGAGACTGGAATTTCTGAAGAAGCAGGCGGATTATATCATTGACACCAGCAGCCTGCTGACCAGAGAGCTGAAGCAGGAGCTGGATAAAATCTTTGTGCAGAATAAGAATTTTAAAAACCTGGTCATTTCGGTGCTTTCCTTTGGCTTTAAATACGGAATCCCCACCGACTCCGATCTGGTATTTGACGTGCGTTTTCTTCCCAATCCTTATTATTATGAAGATTTGCGGAAATTGAGCGGCAATGACAGGCCGGTACAGGATTTCGTCATGGGCTTTGAGGTGTCCCACCGGTTTCTGGACAAGCTCATAGATATGATACAGTTCCTGATTCCCAATTATGTGCTGGAGGGCAAGAACCAGCTGGTGATCTCCATCGGCTGCACCGGGGGCAAGCATCGCTCGGTGACCCTGGCCAATAAGCTCTATGAGCGGCTGCGGGAAAATACGGACTACGCGGTGCGGATCGAGCACCGGGATATTGAGAAAGACGCTATTGTCAAGGCGCATTAAGATCATATTTGAAGAGGTGCCCCATGTCTTTTTCCAGTGAGATTAAGCAGGAGCTCTCCTGTCAGGTACCGCCGGCCAGACACTGCAGACTGGCGGAAATGGCTGCGATTTTAAGCTATTGCAGCCATGTGGAGAGCGCGGACGGCGATTCCCCCTGTGTGAAGATGCATACGGAGAATCTGGCTGTTGCAAGAAAGTACTTTACATTATTGAGAAAAACATTTAATATAGAAATGAACGTGTCGGTGCGGCAGGGCAGAAATCCCCGGGGAAGCAGAAGTTATGAGGTGACTTCCTTTGACGGACTGGAGCCTGTGAAGCACATGCTGGTGCAGAACCAGTGCTGTAAGCGGGCCTACATCAGAGGAGCCTTTCTGGCGTCCGGTTCCATGAGCGATCCGGAGAAGGGCTATCATTTTGAGATTGTGTGCAGCACGGAAGAGAAGGCGGAGAAGCTTCAGGAGATGCTGACCGGCTTCGGGATAGACGCGCGGATCACATTGCGGAAGCGAAGCTTTGTACTTTACGTAAAAGAAGGTTCCCAGATCGTGGATCTTCTGAATGTGATGGAAGCCCATGTGGCCCTGATGAAATTCGAGAACGTCCGGATTCTGAAGGAAATGCGCAATTCCGTGAACCGACAGGTGAACTGTGAGACTGCCAATTTGAATAAGACCGTTTCTGCAGCGGTAAAGCAGATTGAAGACATACAATTTATTCAGAGAACCATCGGCTTTGACGAGCTTCCGGAGAACCTGGCGGAGATCGCAGTACTTCGTCTGGAGCAGCCGGAGACCACCCTGAAGGAGCTGGGGCAGATGCTGACACCTCCCGTAGGGAAGTCCGGTGTCAATCACCGGCTCAGAAAGCTGAGTATGATAGCAGAAGAGCTAAGGGATCACAAGGAGGAGAATTATTATGATGAAACAGGAAATCACGATTCAGATTCCGGAAGGGCTGGAAGCCAGACCGGTCGCACTGCTGGTACAGGTGGCGAGCCAGTACGGCAGCGAGATCTATGTGGAGAGTGATAACAAAAAGGTAAATGCCAAGAGTATTATGGGTATGATGACCCTTGGTCTCTTCGCAGGCGAGACTGTCACCGTCACTGCAGACGGCGAGGACGAAGAAGAGGCGATGGCCAACATCGAGAAGTTCTTAAGCAGCAAATAAGCGAGCGAACAGTTATTGTGAACAGTAACAGCGAATACAAGGGGACTGCCGTGATTTTCCGGCAGTCCTTGTTTTTTGCCTGAAAATTTGTTATGATGAAACGGATCATACAGTCTGGAAAGAACGGACGGGTGAAGGAGTTTACAGATGGACGCGTATACAGGCTTTGCGGAGGTCTACGATCTCTTTATGGATCAGGTCCCCTATGAAAAATGGAGCGGGCGGATCATACAGATATTAAGCGCATATGGAATCCGGGACGGCCTGGTGCTGGATTTGGGCTGCGGAACCGGCAGCATGACCGAGCTTCTGGCGGGCGCGGGCTACGACATGATCGGTGTGGACGCTTCCGAGGAAATGCTGGAGCTGGCCTATGAGAAACGGGCGGAATCCGGCCACGATATCCTGTATCTTTTGCAGGATATGCGGGAGTTCGAGCTCTACGGCACGGTGCGGGCCATCGTCAGCGTCTGCGATTCCCTGAATTATATTACGGAAGAGGAAGAGCTGCTGCATGTGTTCCGTCTGGTGCGGAACTATCTCGATCCGGACGGGGTGTTCTTTTTCGACATGAACACCATTTACAAGTACAGCGAGATGCTGGGCGAGACCACTATCGCGGAGAACCGGGAGGAGGGAAGCTTTATCTGGGAAAATTATTACGACCCGGAGGAGCAGCTGAATCAGTACGACCTGACCCTCTATATCCGGGATGAGGACGACCGGTATACCCGTTTTGAAGAGACACATATCCAGAAGGCTTACGCGCTGGAGCGGGTGCTGGAACTGTTGCAGCAGGCGGGAATGAAGGCGGAGCAGATCTTTGATTCAGACACTGGAAAAGAGGTTACGGATACGACGGGAAAGTTCTGTATCACAGCGCGGAAAGCGTGAGATACGGGAAGTTCAGATAAAGCGCAGAAAAGTACAGGCGCAGAAAAATGACATAATAAGAGGAGTAAAATTATGGGAGATTATATCGTAAGGGCGACGGCCGCGGATCACCAGATTCGTGCCTTTGCCATCACATCCAGAGAAATGGTGGAGCAGGCCCGTTCCATCCACAATACCAGCCCGGTAGCCACCGCGGCCCTGGGCCGTCTTCTGACAGCCGGAGCCATGATGGGCTCCATGATGAAGGGCGACGCGGATCTGCTGACCCTGCAGATTAAGGGAGCCGGAGCCATCGGCGGCATTACCGTCACAGCAGATTCCAGGGCCCGGGTCAAGGGCTATGTGGACGAACCTATGGTACTGCTTCCGCCAAACGCGAAAGGAAAGCTGGACGTATCCGGCGCCATCGGACCCGGCACCTTACGTGTCATCAAGGATCTGGGACTGAAGGAGCCCTATGTGGGAACCGTAGAGCTCCAGACCGGAGAAATCGCGGAGGATCTGACCTATTACTTTGCCACCTCCGAGCAGGTGCCCTCCTCCGTAGGACTGGGCGTTCTGTTAAATAAGGACAATACCATCCGGCAGGCAGGCGGCTTCATCCTTCAGCTGATGCCCTTTACGGACGATAAGGTGATTGACGCCCTGGAGGAAAAGCTTTCGAAGATGGATTCTGTGACGAAACTGCTCGACCAGGGCATGAGCCCGGAGCAGCTTCTGGAATATCTGCTGGGCGATTTTGGTCTGGAGATTAACGATACCATTCCGACGTCCTGGTACTGTAACTGCAGCCGGGAGCGGGTAGCTAAGGCTATCGTCAGCATCGGAAGCAAGGACATCCGGGAGATGATTCAGGACAATAAGCCCATCGAGGTGAAATGCCATTTCTGCAATCATGCCTATCATTTTGATATCGAGGATCTGAAAGAGATCCTGAAAGTAGCGAAAAGGTGAATAAAGAGGTAACGATATGAGACACGGGTTTATCAGAACGGCGGCGGTGACGCCGAAGATTCAGGTGGCGAACACGAAGGGAAACGGCGCGGAGACCATAAGACTTGCCAGAGAGGCGGCGGAAAATGGCGCGAAGATCATCGTATTTCCGGAGCTTGGCATTACCGGTTATACCTGTTCGGATTTATTTTTGCAGGAGCTTCTGCTGAAAAGCGCCAGAGAGGAGCTGTTTCATATCGCCCGGGAGACGGCGGATCTGGACGCGCTGATTTTCGTGGGTCTGCCCTGGGAGAAGGACGGCAAGCTCTACAATGTGGCGGCGGCCCTTTGCGGCGGCCATTTGCTGGGACTGGTGCCGAAGGTACATATTCCCAACTACGGAGAATTCTACGAGCTTCGTCATTTCACACCGGGAAATGCGGAAGTGGAGGACGTGTGGGTGCCCGAGGAGGGTGAGGACGGAGATTATATCCATTTCGGTACAAATCTGCTGTTCACCTGTGAAGAGCTGACCGGTCTGGCCGTAGCAGCCGAGATCTGCGAGGACGTATGGGTGCCAAATCCCCCCAGTATCCGCCATGCGCTGGCGGGCGCGACAGTCATCGTGAACTGCTCGGCCAGCGACGAGACCACGGGCAAGAACCGGTACCGGGAGTCTCTCATAGGCGGACAGTCGGCGAGACTTGTATGCGGCTATATCTACGCCAACGCCGGGGAGGGCGAATCCAGCCAGGACCTGGTATTCGGCGGTCACAATATCATCGCAGAGAACGGCACGATTCTGGCGGAGTCGGCCCGTTTTACCAGCGAGACCATTTACGCGGAGCTGGATATCGCGCGGCTGGTGGGAGAGCGCAGACGTATGACGACTTTCCAGACAGATGTGTCTAAGCCTTATATGGAAGTTGGATTCCATCTGAAAAAAGAGGATACAGAGCTGTCCCGCTACGTAGATCCAGCGCCCTTTGTACCGAGCAGCGACAGCGACAGACAGCGGCGCTGTGAGGAGATTTTTGCCATTCAGTATATGGGCCTGAAGAAGCGGCTGGAGCATACCCACTGTAAGACAGCGGTGGTCGGCATCTCCGGCGGACTGGATTCTACCCTGGCGCTTCTGGTTACGGTAAAGGCCTTTGACAGCCTGGGACTTTCCCGTTCCGGTATCCTGGGTGTGACCATGCCCTGCTTCGGAACCACAGACCGGACCTATCGCAATGCCTGCGATATGGTCGAGAAGCTGGGAGCCACGCTGAAGGAAGTAGATATCCGGGAGGCAGTGACCCTTCATTTCCGGGATATCGGACACGATCCGGCAGTTCATGATGTGACCTACGAGAATTCCCAGGCAAGAGAACGAACCCAGGTGCTGATGAATCTGGCAAATCAGGCGGGAGGCATGGTGATCGGTACCGGCGATATGTCGGAGCTGGCCCTGGGCTGGGCTACCTACAACGGAGACCATATGTCCATGTACGGCGTCAACGCGGGAGTGCCGAAGACGCTGGTGCGCCATCTGGTGCGGTACTACGCGGATACCTGCGGAGACCGGAAGCTTTCCGGGGTGCTGCTGGATGTGCTGGATACGCCGGTGAGTCCGGAGCTTCTGCCGCCCAAGGACGGAGAAATTGCCCAGAAGACAGAGGATCTGGTTGGACCTTATGAGCTTCATGATTTTTATCTGTATTACATTTTACGTTTCGGCTTTGAGCCGGAGAAGATTTACCGGCTGGCCCGGAAAGCCTTTGCGGGCGTGTATGAGAAGGAAACCATACTGAAATGGCTGAAGGTATTCTATCGCAGGTATTTTGCCCAGCAGTTCAAGCGTTCCTGTCTGCCGGACGGCCCGAAGGTAGGTTCCGTGGCAGTGTCGCCCCGGGGAGACCTGCGGATGCCGAGTGACGCCTGCGCTGCGCTTTGGCTGGCGCAGCTTGAGGCGCTGGAGTAGAAACCAGACTGTATATTATGTAAATCAATAAGCGGCAGGGTATCAGGGGCTGCCAATTAAATTCAGGGGAGAAGAACATGGCATTTAAGATTATCACAGATTCCGCGACGGATCTGCCAAAGGAAATTATCGACAAATATCAGCTTCATGTGATTCCGACGCCGGTGACCATTGACGGAACCGACTATTTTGACGGCAAGACCATTTTCCCGGAGGAATTCTACCGGATTCAGGCTGACGGTGCCGATATCAAAACCTATCATATCAACCAGTATATGTTCCGGGAGAATTTCGAGCCCTACGCGAAGGCCGGGGACGAGGTGCTGTATCTGTGCTTCTCCACAGGAATCGCAGGCACCTTCAATGCGGCGAACCTGGCAAAAGAGGAGCTTCTGGAGGAATATCCGGACTTTAAGCTCACGATCCTGGATACAAAATGCGCGTCTCTGGGCTTTGGCCTGGTCGTGGAGAAGGCCTTGCGGATGCAGGCAAATGGCGCGCCGAAGGAGCTGATCATCGAGGCGGCGCAGTACTTCTGCGATCACATGGAGCATATCGTAACCGTAGAGACGCTGGAATATCTGTACAAGGGCGGACGCTTAAGCCGTACCTCCGCAGTGCTGGGCGGCGTCCTGGATGTAAAGCCGATCATTGAGGTCAATGACGAGGGCGCGCTGGTAGCCTTCGAGAAGGTGCGGGGACGGCATAAATCCCTGAAGCGCTGCGTAGAGCTGGTGGGCGAACGGGGCGTGGAGCTGGATAAGCAGATCATCGGCGTGGTACATGGAAATGATCCCAAGACCTGCGAGCAGGTCTGTGAGGTCCTGATGGAGAAATATCATTGCCGCGGAATCATCAAATCCTGGGTTGGCTGCGCCATCGGAGCCCATACAGGCCCGGGAATCATCGGTATTGTGTTCTTAAGCGCCAGCGAAGAGAAGTATGCAGATTATCTCAAATAAACGGACGAAAAGAGAAAATATCCGGGGATATTTTCTCTTTTCTGTTGGCTGGAGACTCCCAAGAAAATCTTAAGAATTATCAAATGGAGAACTTAAAAAAGCCTTGTTATAACTATGGATAGACAGTAGAATGTAAGAGTACTATTTTACTGTCTATCTATGTTTTGAGAATACTATGAGGGTGAAAAAATGACAAAGAAAAAGAATACAATCCTGGTCTGCGATGATGATAAAGAAATTGTAGACGCCATAGAGATTTATCTGTCCCAGGAGGGCTACCGGATCCTGAAGGCCTACGACGGGCTGCAGGCAGTGGAGATGCTGGAACGGGAGGACGTGCAGCTTTTACTTATCGATATTATGATGCCGAAGCTGGACGGCCTCAGGGCTACCCTGAAGATCCGGGAAAAGAGCAGCATTCCCATTATCATTCTGTCGGCCAAATCCGAGGACGCGGACAAGATTCTGGGTCTGAATATCGGCGCGGACGATTATGTAACCAAGCCCTTCAATCCGCTGGAGCTGGTGGCGAGGGTGAAGTCCCAGCTGCGCCGTTACACCAAGCTGGGCAATGCCGCAGGAGAAAACCAAAAGATCTATCAGACCGGCGGCCTGATTATGAACGACGATCTGAAAGAGGTGACCGTGGACGGCGAGCCGGTGAAGCTGACGCCCATCGAGTATAATATTCTGCTGCTTCTGGTGAAAAACCAGGGTAAAGTTTTCTCTATTAGTCAGATTTACGAAAGTATCTGGAATGAAGACGCAATTGGTGCAGATAATACGGTGGCGGTGCATATCCGCCATATCCGGGAGAAAATCGAGATCAATGCCAAGGAACCCCGCTATCTGAAGGTGGTCTGGGGAATCGGTTATAAGGTGGAGAAGCTGTAAATGAAGCGATGGGAATATGCAAGGCCGTGGAAGCTGGCGGCTCTTTTAGTCAATCAGATATGCGCTGTGGTGCTGGTGCTGTCCGTGGTCGTATGTACGGTCTATGTGAGCGGCAGTGGCTTTGGCTTCGTGGGAAAGGAGCAGAGCTTTGAGAGCACCGGATACTATCAGAACGAGGTATTAGAGCAGATTTACCGCTGTGTCCGGGCGGCCAGCCGGGAGAGTAAGTTTGAAAAAAATGGCGTTTATGACGGAAAGCTGCTGGTAAATATTCAGCAGTACGCGGATAACAGTACCATCGGGAACGGGGATCCGAAGGACGGCGGTCTCTATTACGCACTGGCGGATCTGCTGAACTGGTCCCTGGAGGGAATGGAAACCGGAACCCTGATGAAGATTACCTACGACGACGGTACGGTAGGCTATCTGTCCAAGAGCTTTACTAATTATACGGAGCAGTCCCTGTACAGCGAGGATGGAACCGAGGTGGGGTCCATTTCCAGCATGAACGGAGGCAGCAGTATCACAAGCTCAACCACGGCCGCGCCGGAGAGAGAAAAAGCGGCGGAAGGGGCTGCTGCAGAAGAAGCAGCTGTGGAGGAGTACGCGGCGGAAGAATACAGTACGGAAGAAGGCTATATAGAGGAATTCATCACCGACGGTGAGGAGCTCCCCTTTGGAATGATGCAGGGAACGGTCCGCGATGTGGAGCAGCTGGAAGCTGTAGAGGAGCGTTACGCCCCGGTGGGCTATGACAGCATTACAGCCTATGCGGAGGAGCAGAAGCTGACGACGGCCCAGCTGCAGGAGATCTATCAGGATCTGGAGAGCACGCTTCCGGTTATCTACAATGACTATTTTGCCTATACGGAGAACCTGGAGCTGTTCAGCCCAAGTATGACCAATATGCGTTACTTTGTGATTCCAAAGTCTGTGGAACAGGTTTCTTCGGATGATTTCACCAAGAAGATTTATACCAATATGAAAAGCTTTGGAAAGACAAAATTTTCCAGCACCGAAGGGCTGCTGGATTATATCCGAAGCTATCAGGATTACCTGATCTATGACAGCGAGGATATGAGCTACGATTCCAGCGGTATGCCCATTTCCTTAAGTGAGCTGAGCAGCTATGTGAAGAGCTATCCGCCCTCGGTGGACGGCGACTATATTCTGGCTGTGGCGGTGGATACGGACTATAAGGCCAGTGATAAGCTGGCTCAGTATAAAAAGCAGTACGAGGAAATCGCGCCTGTGAGCCGGATGGCGGCGTACGGCGTGAGCCCGGGTGCAGTGCTTTATCTGCTGACGATGGTATACCTGACGCTGGCAGCAGGACGGAGCACCGAGGAGGACGGGCAGATTGTGCTGAACCGCTTTGACCGGATGCATACAGAGCCGGCGGCCCTGAGTCTTATGATCCCGGCCTGGCTGATTCTGGTGCTGGTTTCCAACAGCGTGTCTGTGCGGAACCTGGAGATGAGAGAATTCGTGCTGGCCGGCGGCGTAACCACCTTCGCACTGAACCTGCTGTTCCTGATTGGCTATATCAGCCTGGTGCGGAGAATCAAGGCGCATACCTTGTGGAAGAACAGTGTGTTCTGTCTGGTTTGCAATCTCTTTGGGAAAATCATGAGAAACCGGAAGACCACCACGAAGACCATGCTTTCCTACGCAGGCTTTCTGCTGGGAAACGTAGTGTTCCTGATAATGGGGGAATTTGGAATCGTTCTGCTGGCATTCTTTGATCTGGGAGTGGGCGTCTTTCTGCTCCGACAGGCAGTCCAGCGGCAGAAAATTCTGGACGGGATCAAGAAAATTTCCGCAGGGGAGCTGACAGCGCAGATCCCCATGGAGCAGATCAGTGGAGATAACCGGGTCTTTGCGGAGGCGGTCAATCAGATGGGCATCGGCCTGTCTTCGGCGGTGGAGAAGAGCGTCAGGGACGAGCGCCTGAAGTCTGATTTGATTACCAATGTATCCCATGACATCAAGACGCCGCTGACGTCGATTATCAATTATGTGGATCTCTTAAAGCGGGAGGATATCCAGAATGAGCGGGCAAAGAATTACATCGCGATTCTGGAGGATAAGGCGCTGAGACTGAAGCACCTGACCGACGATCTGGTGGAGGCCTCCAAAATCAGCTCCGGCAATATAAAACTGGAGCTGAACCGCCTTAATTTCCAGGAGCTGATTCAGCAGACCAACGGCGAATTCAGTGAAAAATTTGAGAATAAAGGTCTGAATCTGGTGGTGAATATGCCCGAGGAGCCGGTGGTCATCGTGGCGGACGGCCGGAGGCTCTGGCGCGTCATTGAGAACCTGTATAATAACACGGTCAAGTACGCCATGCCGAATACCCGGGTCTACGTGGAACTGACCACGGTGGGGCATATGGTGCGCTTCAGTATTAAAAATATCTCCGAGCAGCCTCTGAATATCAACGCGGACGAGCTGACGGAGCGTTTTATCCGGGGAGATGTGGCCCGCAGCACCGAAGGCAGCGGCCTGGGACTTTCCATCGCCCGGAACTTGACGGAGCTTCAAAAGGGAAGCTTCAATATCTATCTGGACGGCGATTTGTTTAAGGTGACAATTATCTTCCCGGAGGCGGATAACACATCCGTAAATGAAACGGAGTCTCAAGAATAATGAGAAAGAGAGCTTGCAATTTCTGCAGGCTCTTTTTATAATGGAACGTAACAGGCCATAGGGCGGCTGGATTGGGGAAACCATAGGCGTCAAGCTTGCTTGTAAGACTATGGTTTTACAAAGACAGACATCGGAGGGCCCTCCGATGCTTCTGGAAACTGCGACAGCAGTTTCCAGAAGACCCGCCCGTCCGAGGTCACAACATTCACAACAGCAGGAGGAGAAACATGGTTCAATTACTGGAAGGCGGAGCATATCTGCTGAACGGAACAGAAATCATCCCGGATACCAAGGACGCGCCCAGCGTGCTGGAGAGCCAGCTCGGCAGCGTGCCCTCCAAGGAAGAGGCCAGAAAACAGACCATCGCCTATGGAATTCTGGAGTCGCACAATACATCTGGCAATATGGACAAGCTGGAGATCAAATTCGATAAGCTGACGTCCCACGATATTACATTTGTCGGAATCATTCAGACAGCCCGGGCTTCGGGACTGGAGAAATTCCCGATTCCCTATGTGCTGACCAACTGTCACAACAGCCTTTGCGCCGTAGGCGGAACCATCAACGAGGATGACCACATGTTTGGCCTGACCTGCGCGAAAAAGTACGGCGGCATCTATGTACCGCCCCATCAGGCAGTGATCCACCAGTTTGCCCGGGAAATGCTGGCAGAGGGCGGCAAGATGATTCTGGGATCGGACAGCCATACCCGCTACGGCGCCCTGGGAACCATGGCCATGGGCGAGGGCGGACCGGAGCTGGTAAAGCAGCTGCTGAATAAGACCTATGATATCAATATGCCCGGCGTGGTAGGTGTGTACCTGACCGGAGAGCCTCAGAAGGGCGTCGGTCCTCAGGATGTGGCGTTGGCCATCATCGGCGCAGTCTTTGAGAAGGGCTATGTAAATAACAAGGTCATGGAGTTTGTGGGAGACGGCGTGGAGAATCTGAGCGCGGACTTCCGTATCGGCATCGACGTCATGACCACAGAGACCACCTGCCTGTCCTCCATCTGGAAGACTGACGACACTATTAAAGAGTTTTATGAAATTCATGGCAGAGCCGGAGCTTATAAAGAGCTGAAGCCGGGCAAGGTGGCTTACTACGACGGCATGATTTATGTGGACTTAAGCGCTGTGAAGCCGATGATTGCCATGCCCTTCCATCCCAGCAACGTCTACACCATTGAGGACGTGAAGGCGAACCTGGGCGATATCCTGCGGGATGTGGAAAAGAAGGCTCTGGTATCCCTGGGCGGCGCGGTAGATTATCATCTGACTGATAAGATCCGCGACGGCAAGCTCTACGTGGATCAGGGCATCATCGCAGGCTGTGCAGGCGGCGGCTTTGAAAATATCTGCGCGGCAGCGGATATCTTAAAGGGCGCAAGCATCGGCCCGGATGAATTTACCTTAAGCGTATACCCGGCAAGTATGCCGATTTACATGGAACTGGTAAA
Organism: Laedolimicola ammoniilytica; assembly: GCF_025567165.1. Taxonomy (NCBI): domain Bacteria; kingdom Bacillati; phylum Bacillota; class Clostridia; order Lachnospirales; family Lachnospiraceae; genus Laedolimicola; species Laedolimicola ammoniilytica. The sequence continues at coordinate 92,818 of NZ_JAOQKC010000011.1, read as the reverse complement.
AAATGGAGCGGCGGCAACTCTGATGGAGACCGGAGCAGTGCTGAAGACAGCCTTCTGCGGCCCCTGCTTCGGCGCAGGCGATACCCCGTCCAACAACGGCTTCAGTATCCGTCACTCCACCCGTAACTTCCCGAACCGGGAGGGCTCCAAGCTCCAGAGCGGCCAGATTGCGTCTGTGGCGCTGATGGATGCCCGTTCCATCGCTGCTACCGCAGCCAACAAGGGTTATCTGACCGCGGCCACCGAGATGGACGTGGACTTCAGCAATCCGCGTTACTTCTTTGACAGCAAGATTTACGAGAACCGTGTCTTTGACAGCAAGGGCGTGGCAGATCCGAGCGTAGAGATCAAGTTTGGCCCGAATATCAAGGATTGGCCCGCTATGCCGGCCCTGGCGGAGCATCTGATTCTGAAGGTGGTATCGGAGATTCACGATCCGGTCACCACTACGGACGAGCTGATTCCCTCCGGCGAGACATCCTCTTACCGCTCCAACCCGCTGGGTCTGGCAGAGTTCACCCTGTCCCGGAAGGCTCCGGCTTATGTAGGTCTGGCCAAGGAGATTCAGAAAGCCGAGAAGGCCATCGAGGCAGGAGATTGTCCTGCAGAGGCAGTGCCGGAGCTGAAACCGGTATTCCAGAATCTGAACGCATGGTATCCGGGCGTGGACAAGACCAACGTGGGCGTGGGCAGCACCATCTTTGCGGTGAAGCCGGGCGACGGCTCCGCCAGAGAGCAGGCGGCCTCCTGCCAGAAGGTACTGGGCGGCTGGGCCAATATCGCCAATTCCTACGCCACCAAGCGTTACCGCTCCAACCTGATCAACTGGGGTATGCTGCCCTTCCTGATTGACGAGGGAATCCTTCCCTTTGCCAAGGGCGATTTCCTGTTTGTTCCGGAGATCCGCAAGGCAGTGGAAGAGAAGAAAACCGAGATTCCCGTATACGTAAACGGTGAGAAAGATCGGGAAGTAACCCTGAAGCTGGGCGGACTGACCGATGATGAGCGGGAGATCATTCTGAAGGGCTGTCTGATCAACTATTATAGAGGATAAAAGAAGTAATTTTGAAGTGGAAATATGGAAAAGGAGTATGCTGCGAAGTAAATTCGAGCATGCTCCTTTTTCTATGTACCTATATCATGCTTGAAAAAACTGATAAAATATAATATAATTTTAAAATAGCAGACAATATCGACGGAAAAGTGAAAAAACAAGCTGTTTCTGCTTCGGAAATAAAAAGAAATGGAAACATGAAATGGAAATAAGTGGATTAAAAATGAAGTGAATATGCAAATAGACACTTCATTATGAAATGAAAAATGAAAAAAATTGTGAAAAATGCACAAAACACACAAAATACAAGACGAAAATAAGGGGGTGAGTGAAAGGCAAATGAAATAAAAAGTAGAAAAAACTATCCGATGTTTACTTCATTTGAAGTGCGAATTAAAATGAAATCAAGCAAAGGGAAAGAAAGCAGGGATGATGATGCATGAGATATTAGAGAAAATCGCAAGACTTATACCATCACTGCCGAGAGCGGAACGACGGATTGCAGAAGCCCTTGCGGAGAACCCGGAGGCAATTGAAAGAATGACACTTGCACAGATTTCAAAGGAATCTGGCACAAGTGAAGCTTCCATTGTAAGGTTCTGCAGACGGTTGGGATATGACGGATATACCACTTTGAAAGAAGCTTTTACCGTTGCGAATCATGAAGAGCCTGATACTGTCAATACAATAGGCGTACAGGATAACATGGCGGCAATTCTGAATAAATTATATAAGAATAATCTGGAAGTGCTCAGCGAGACGCTTGCCAATAAGGAAAACAAATATGAAGAAGCATTGATGGCGCTGCTGCAGGCTAATTCGATTCATTTTTTTGCAGCAGGAGACGCGTATGTTGCAGCAAAGCTGTCATATATAAAGTTTAAACGGATAGGAGTTGCCTGTTCGGCAGAGGAAGATATTATGCTTCAAATGATTGCCGCAAGCAATCTGACCAAAAATGATGTGGCGGTTGCCGTATCTTATGATGGCCGTTCCAGAAATGTGGTAGAAGCAATGAAGATTGCGAAGCAGAGAGGGGCAACGACCATCAGCATTACCAGACGGGATAATTCACCATTATTGGAGTATACGGACATTCGCCTTCTGGTTTCAGCCAACGACCTGACAGTGGGCCGTGACAAGGTAACAAGACGTATCTCAGATCAGTTCATTCTGGAAGCACTTTATCTGGGTTATGAATCAAGACTGGGACGCGGTTGTAAAGAACATATCAAAGCTACACAGCAGGCAATTGATTATAATAAAATTTAAGAGGAAAATGAAAATGTATAAGCTGGGTGTGTCTCTGCTTGAATTGGATTACAGATATCTTGACAGAGATTTGAAAGCGATAGATGCGGCTGGAGCAGATTATGTGCATATTGATGTGATGGATGGAAATTTTGTTCCGAATCTGGGACTGGGAATCAAATTGATTGAAGGAATCCGTCCAAGCACTAGGAGAATTTTCGACGTACATATGATGACCCTGCATCCTGAAAAATTTATCAGACGGATAGCAGAAGCAGGCGCGGATATAATCACGGTTCATTATGAAACCTGTGAAAATGTAAAGCAGGTAATGAGCGATATCAGGGCGCTTGGGCGAAAGGCGGGAGTAGTGCTGAAGCCGGGGACGCCGCTTACCGTATTGGATGAAGAAATCCTGCGTATGGCAGATGTAGTACAGCTGATGACTACAGAACCGGGAGTTGAGGGTCAGACCTTCATTCCGGAATCGCTGGAGAAAATCCGCAGACTTCGTGAGAAACTGAACCAGATGGGCTTGGATACAGATATCGAAGTGGATGGTAATATTACAAAAGAAAATATTGGAGCTGTTGCGGCAGCCGGAGCTACCATATTTGTATCAGGAAGAGCAATTGTAAAGGGAAATATGGAAGAAAATATCCGTTGGATGCAGCAGGAAATCCGCAAAGGGAAAGAAGGTAAGCAGACGTGAAGTATGTAATAGGCATTGATTTGGGCACAAGCGCAACAAAGACAATTCTTGTGAATGAACAGGGAGAAACCGTAGCTTCCGCAGAACATTCTTACCCCATGTATCAGCCGCATAACGGTTGGGCAGAACAGGATCCCCACGACTGGCGGAATGCAGTTCTGGACACGCTGAAAGCCGTGGTAGAAAAAACGGGGGTAAAGAGTGAGGATGTAAAGGGAATCGGACTTTCCGGACAGATGCATGGCTCGGTACTTCTGGATGAAAATGGAGAAACGATTGGAAATACCATTCTCTGGTGTGATCAGAGAAGTTCGGCGCAGGTAGACGAAATGTTGGAAGCCCTTCCGATGGAGAAATGGCTGGAGATTTCCGCAAATCCGCCTTTGGCGGCCTGGACAGCAGCCAAGATCCTCTGGATTCGGGAAAATGAGCCTGAAAAATTCAAGAAATGCAGACACATTCTTCTGCCGAAGGATTATATTCGCTATGTACTGACGGGAGTATTTGCAACGGACGTATCGGATGCAACAGGCATGCAGCTTTTAGATGTAAAAAACCGTTGCTGGTCTGAAGAAATCCTGGATGCGTTAAAGATTGATAAAAATCTTCTGGGTAAAGTATATGAAAGTCAGGAAGTGACAGGAACCCTTCTTCCGGAAATCGCAGAACAGTGTGGACTCTCCAAAGATACGGTAGTAGTAGCGGGTGGAAGTGACAATGCCTGCGCGGGAGTAGGAACCGGAGTGGTTCATGAAGGACAGGCCTTTGTTACCTTAGGAACCTCATCGGTTGTGTATTCACATTTTGATAAATATATCAGTATTCCTGAGGGCGGTCTCCATGTATGCTGCTGCGCGGTTCCGGGATGTTGGCATTCCATGGGTGGCCCCATGTCCGCAGGCTTGTCTGTGGAGTGGTTTAAGGATAAGTTCTGTCAGGATTTGATTGAAAGAGCAAAGAAAGAAGGAAAGTCTTTTTATAGCCTGCTGACAGAGCTGGTTGAGAAGATTCCGGTGGGAAGTGAAAAGCTGATTTACCTGCCGTTCCTGATGGGAGAGAGAACACCCCATATGGATCCGCTGTACAGAGGCGCATTTCTGGGACTGAATACGGTACATACCCAGGCGCACATGCTTCGCGCTATCATGGAAGGCGTGGTATTCTGCCTGGCAGACTGCAATGATCTATTAAAGGATCAGGGCATTGAGATTACCTCTCTTCGCGCCTGTGGTGGTGGAAGCACAAGTCCGGTATACAGAAAAATGCTGGCAGATCTGTTCCGCTGTGGTATCCATACACTGGCCAACAAGGAAGGAGGAGCCGCTTTCGGAGCTGCGATTCTGGCAGGCGTAGGCGCCGGAATTTATCCTTCTGTACGGGAAGCCTGTGATAAATTTATCCAGGAGCAGGATACCATGGACTTCGATCCGGCAGAAGCTGACCTGTACGAGAAATACCATGCAGTATATGATCAGATGTATGACGCATTGAAAAAGAGTTTTACAGATCTGGCACATATATAAAAAGGAAGGAAGAAAGATGTCCCTGATGTATACAGAAAGCATTTTAAAAGAACTAGGGCAGGCAGTGTCCGGAATCCGTGAAGAGGAGCTTCAGAAGGCGGCGGATCTGATTCTTGGAGCAGGACAGATATTCTGCGATGGGCTGGGAAGAAGCGGTTTAAGCTGTAAGGCTTTTGCCATGCGCCTGATGCATCTGGGATGTAGAAGTTATTTTGTAGGAGAAACAACGACAACTGCCATTCAGAAAGGTGATTTGCTTCTTTTATGCAGCGGTTCGGGAGAATCCAAAGCGCTGATCTCCCATGGGGAAAAAGCAAAGGAAAAAGGGGCAGCGCTCCTGCTGGTGACCGGCAATCCGGAATCTACACTGGGGAAAATGGCAGATGTAACACTGGTGGTTAAAGCGCCAAAGAAAGAGGACAGGGAAGCGGCATCGATTATGCCTATGGGAACATTGTTTGAAGGAGGTTCCTGTCTGGTTTTCGAAAATCTGGTTCTTGTGTTGATGAAAGCTAAGAATGAAACCAGTGAAAGTATGTTCAAACGGCATGCGAATCTGGAATAAAAGGGGGAATTACCATGATAAAGTTAGGTCTGAATACATGGCTTTGGGCTGTAACCTTCGGTGAAGAGGATTTGTATTGCATTGATGAAATTGCTAGGCTGGGGGCCGAAGCAATTGACTTGTCTGTAAATGACCCGTTTCATTTTCCAGCTGCAAAGGTGGCAGAGAAGTTGAAACAGTATGATATGGAGGTCATTGTGACTACGGCCATGTCAAAGGAGTACAATGCAATTTCACCGGATCCGAAGGAAAGGGAAGCAGCTCTGGTCTACATGAAAAAGCTTCTGGATGTGGCACACGAGGTGGGAGCAAAGATTGTGGGCGGCGTTAATTACGTAGGTTCCGGTTATCATACGGGAAAGCCCCGTACCCAGCAGGAAATCGACTGGGATGTGGAATATCTGAAGCAGGCGAGTGAGTATGCAGCCCAGTATGGTATTACCATAGCGCTTGAGGCTATCAAACGTTTTGAGTCGCATTTCCTGAACCGGGCGGAGCAGGCATTGGAGCTCATTGACCTGGTGGGAGCAGACAATATTAAGGTTCATCTGGATACCTTCCATATGAATATTGAAGAGGACGATATCCCCGGCGCTATCCGGTTATGTGGCGACAAGCTGGCATACATGCATTTGGTAGACAGCAATCGCGGTACGCCTGGTATGGGACATATCCCGTGGTTAGACGTATTTAAAGCATTGAAGGATATTGATTATCACGGAGCGGGTTGCGTGGAAACTTTCAATCCACAGAGATTAGATGAAATTGCGCCGCTTACCTATCTGACAAGACGCTTCGCAGATACGCCGGAAGAGCTGGCGGAGCAGGGACTGCGTTACTTAAAGGCAGCCCGGACTATGGTTTACGGCGTATAACATGTATCAGGTTCTGACCGGGGCGACCGGTGAACATAAAAACTTTTTCTATAATAAAAGGAGGAAGAACATGAAAAAGAAAGTAGTAGCAGCATTGATGAGCGTGGCTATGGTAGCTACACTGCTCGCAGGATGTGGAAGCAAGGCAGAGGATACAACAACTGCAACTGACACAACAGCAACAACAGAGGACACAGCTGATAAGGCAGACGAAGCCGCAGCGGATACCAAAGAGGGCGGACACAAGTTTGGTTATACCTACTGGGCAGCATCTGATTTCTTCTCAACGATTGGCGACACCTTAACTGAGATCGCAAAAGAAAATGGCGATGAGGTTATCGTTGTTGACGCACAGCAGGATCAGTCTAAGCAGATCAGCATTATCGAGGACTTTATTACACAGGGCGTTGACGCCGTATTCCTGAACCCGGTAGACCGCGAAGGCATTGAGCCGGCACTGGATATGCTGGCAGAAGCAAACATTCCGGTTGTAAATATTGATACAGCTGTTGCAAATCTGGATAAGGTTAAATCCTACGTGGCATCTGATAACTATGGCGCTGGCGTACAGTGTGCAGAGAAGCTTATTGAGCTCGTTCCGGATGGCGGCGAGGTAGCAATTCTTGACTACCCGGCAAACTCTGCTTGTGTAGACCGTGTAAACGGCTTCACAGATACTATCAAGGATAAGGGTTACACCATCGTTGCTCAGCAGGATGCTCAGGGTAAGCCGGATCCGGGTCTTTCCAAGACACAGGATATCCTGCAGGCTAACCCGAACATCGTAGCAGTATTTGGTTGCAATGATCAGTGCGCTCAGGGCGCTTACGCAGCTATCAACGAAGCAGGCTCCAAGGCAATTATCCTTGGCGTTGACGGTTCTCCGGAAGGCAAGGAGTACATCTCTGAGGGTGGTGCTTTTGTAGCAACAGCAGCTCAGTCTCCGAAGAAGATGGCAGCTGATTCTATCGAGACTGCATACAAGATTCTTGCCGGCGAGGACTATGAGACCAACATCGCAGTTCCGACCTTCATCATCGACAAGAGCAATGTAGCAGATTACATGGATGGATGGCAGTAAGTCCATATAGGATAGACAAGAATAAAGTTCAATAAGCAATAAAATCAGAGTTGTCCCGGCGGCTGCGGGAGTGGCAGCTGGGACAACTCTTTAGAGTCAGAATAGGAGGAATCGATTTGAGCACCTTACTGGAAATGAAAGGTATTTGCAAATCGTTCAATGGCGTTCCGGCTTTGCGTGATGTTCAGCTCACGCTGGAAAGCGGCGAAGTTCATGCCCTGCTGGGTGAGAATGGAGCAGGAAAATCCACGCTGATCAAGATTCTGGGCGGTATTTACAGCAAGGATTCCGGCGAGGTATATATTGACGGTAAGCAGGTTGAAATTACAAATGTAAAAGAAGCGCGGGCAAACGGAATCAGTATTATTCATCAGGAGCTGATGATGCTGCCGCAGATGAGTATTTATGAAAACGTATTTCTGGGACAGGAATACAAGAATAATGGTTTTGTAAAGCGCAATGAAATGATACAGAAGACACAGGAAATGCTGGAATTCTTCTCTTTGGATCTGGATCCGAGGGAGAAGCTGGGTCGTCTGCCGATTGCACAGCAGCAGATTATTGAGATTATCCGGGCAATTTCCTTTGGAGCGCGTATTATTGTTATGGACGAGCCGACCTCATCCCTTTCGGATAAGGAGGTTGAATTCCTCTTTAACGCAATTCGCCGTCTGAAAAAGCAGAATGTAGGAATTATCTATATTTCTCATAGAATGTCAGAGCTGGATGAGATTGCGGACAGAGTAACAGTTATGCGTGATGGCGGGTATGTTTCCACTGAGATTGTAAAGGAAGTTACCCGTGAACAGTTGATTACGAAAATGGTAGGTCGTACATTGGGCGACTATTATATACATACCCACACACCTTCAGACGAAGTGGTTTTTAAAGTGAATGATTACAGCGATGGAAATATGGTTCACAACGCTTCCTTCGAGCTGAAGAAGGGTGAGGTTCTTGGATTTGCAGGTCTGGTAGGAGCGGGTCGAAGTGAACTGATGAATGCAGTCTTCGGTGTATCTAAAAAAACCTCCGGCAGTCTGGAGATGGATGGAAAACCTCTGGAAATTCACGGCGTAAAGGATGCCATGAAGGCAGGTATTGCGCTGGTTCCGGAGGATCGTAAATTCGAAGCCCTCTATCCGGATCAGAGCGTACGTTATAATATGACCATTGAGGTCATGAATAAATTCCTGAAGGCAGGAAGCTATAATAAGAAGACAGAAAAGTCTATCGTGGACGAGTATGTGGAGAAGATGTCTGTGAAGCTGGCATCCCCGGAGCAGAAAATTGTACGTCTGAGCGGAGGAAATCAGCAGAAAGTGATTATTGGCCGTTGGCTGGCTACGGATCCGAAGATTCTGATTCTGGACGAGCCGACACGAGGCGTAGACGTCGGAGCAAAGATGGAGATTTACGACATCATAGATAATCTGGCTAAGGAAGGCGTATCTATCATCGTCGTTTCATCCGAACTTCCTGAAGTACTGGGAATCTGCGACAGGATTGTTGTTATGGGTGAAGGAAAGATTCGTGGAATCTTAGACCGCGAAGAAGCAAATCAGGAGAAAATCATGTCTCTTGCAACGACTGAGTCATAGAATGACAGGTCAGAAAGGAACAAAAAATGAAAGAGAAGAAAAGCGGAATTCTGGGCTCTTCATCAAGCCTGGCTGTTATAAAAAATAATTTGGGATTGCTGATCGCCTTTTTAGTACTTTGCGTTGGCGCGACAGCAGTTTTGGGAGATACTTTCTTTGCATGGAAAAACTTTTCCAACGTTATTAAACAGTTATCAACCAATATGTTTCTTGCCTGTGGTATGACGCTGGTTATTATGCTCGGCGGAATCGATCTTTCCGTAGGCTCTGTGATTGCTATGGTAGGCTGCTTTGCGGCAGGATTTATATCCTATCTGGGATTGCCCTCCGGTGCAGCTATTTTACTGGCAATTCTGTTGGGAGCATGTCTGGGACTTTTTAATGGTGCGGTTGCCGCATTCACTACGATTCCGCCGTTCATCATTACACTGGCAACGATGAATATCGGACGTGGTATCGCGCGTGTATACAGTGCTACAAAGACCATTACAGTAAGCGATTCCTTCTTTAAATCTATTGCCGCTACTTATGTGGGACCGATTCCGATTCAGGTTATCTATATTGTAATTGTAGTAGCTCTTACAGCAGTGATCCTGAACCGTACGCAGCTGGGACGCCACATTCTTGCAACCGGTGGTAACATGCAGGCCGCTGCATATTCAGGCGTCAATACAAAGGTTGTTACGTTGTTTGTATTTGTATACAGCAGTATTCTGGCTTCCCTGGCAGGAATTATTTCATCCTCACGTCTGTTTTCCGGTACGCATACGGCAGGTGAGAGTGCAGAGATGGATGCTATCGCAGCCGTAGTTCTGGGCGGTACCAGTATGGCCGGTGGTTCCGGAAGTATTTCGGGAACAGTATTCGGTGTATTTATCATCGCTATCCTGAATAACATTATGAACCTGTACGGTATCGATGCTTCCTGGCAGTATATCGTAAAAGGTATCGTAATTATGATTGCGGTATTCATCGATTATTTCAAGAGCAGAAACGAGAAATAGTTATGGAAAAAGAAGCTTATACCAGATGTTTGAAGGAAACCTTTGCCATAGAAGCAGAGTGCCTCAGAGAGGGCGCGGCGGCAGTGGATATGGATGAATTTGAAAAAGCGGTTAAGCTGTTGGCGGAGGCTCCGAAAATCGGAGCCTCCGGTTGCGGTCATTCGGGAATTGCCTGTAGGGATTTTGCACATTTGATGTGTTGTATCGAGCGTCCTGCCAGATTCATATCTCCGGCAGAGGCAGTGCATGGAGCTACCGGTTTCCTGGAGGAAGGCGATGCGATGCTTTTTCTTTCCAGGGGAGGGAAGACAGGAGAACTTCTCCCGATTCTGGACATCTGCAAAAAAAAGAAGGTTCATGTGATTACGGTAACAGAAAATCCACAGTCGCCCCTTGCCCAAAATGCGGATGCTGTCCTGAAAATGCATATTACCCGGGAAACTGACAGATATAACAGTCAGGGAACTACCAGTACCACGGCGGCAATGGTGATTTTTCATGCATTGCAGGCTGCGCTGATAGAAGAAACCGGTTTCCGGAATGAGAGCTTTGCTCTGATTCATCCGGGGGGAGCTATGGGAGAAAAACTAAAGAAAGAATTTGAAGTACATTAATATCAAGAAAGCAGGCTGCTTACAACATATGTAAAACAGCCTGCTTTTATAGTTATTTAGCTTTCTTCTGTATGCACCCTTGGCAGCGTAAAGATAAACTCTGTCCCTACGCCTTCCGTGGAAATGGCGTTGATATGCTCCCCATGGGATGCGATAATCTCTTTCACGATAGAAAGTCCCAGGCCGGTGCCCTTTTTGTCTTTGCCCCGGGAGGAATCAGTCTTGTAGAAGCGCTCCCAGATTTTCTTCATGCTGTCCCTGGGAATGCCGACGCCCTGATCCTTTACCGAGATAAATACCTTTTCGTGCCGCAGGGTTGTCTCGATGGTGATGACAGAATTGTCCGGACTGAACTTGATGGCGTTATCCAGAAGGTTGTACATAACCTGTTGAATTTTGCCCATATCTGCGGACACAAACTGCTGTCTGGCGTCGAAGAGCAGCTCCATGGAAATGTGGCGGGCCGTACAGCGGCCTTCAAAGGAGGCTACCGTATCCTTAATGACGGCGTTGATATCGAAATCGGTGATATCCAACCGGTTTTTCTTGGTGTCAAAGGAATTTAATGTCAGAAGACCGCTGGTCAGCTTGTTCAGGCGCTCCGTTTCCATCAGAACGATACGAAGATATTTTTCCTGCATTTCCGGCGGAATGGTACCGTCCAGAATCGCTTCCACGTAGCCCTTGATGGAGGTCAGGGGAGAGCGGAAATCGTGGGAAATATTAGCCACAAACTTTTTCTGGTATTCATCGGTTTCGCCCAGCTCATGGGCCATATAATTCAGCGTAGCGGCCAGCTGGCCGATCTCATCCTCTCCGGCGATCTTCAGGGCATAGGAGAAATTTCCCTCCGCGTACTGGCGGGCGGCCAAAGTAATCTTAAGCAGCGGCCGGTATACGGCGAAGGTAAAGACGCCCAGAACCAGCAGGGAAAAGGCGAAGATAAAAAGCAGCGTGAGGTACGTGATATTCAGCAGCGAATCCCGCTTCTCAGTCAGCACAGACATGGGCATATGAATCAGCACATAGCCCCGGGGCTTAAAATTATAAGTGACGGGCGCGGCCACCGAGAGAGTATCCTCCCGGAACATACCGTAGAAACGGCTGATCATATAGTAATTGCTGCCCATATCCGTGGGGTCAAAGTCCTCGATGACCGTGGCGGACTCGCTGGAATAGTTTCCTGCGGAGTTGACCAGTACCGTGCCGTCCGTGTTCATGAGCCAGATATCAGCGTCCAGATAAGTATCCAGCGCCTGAAAATGGGAATGAATCGTAGCCAGGGAGCGGGAATCCGCAGCGTCCGAGTAATAGTTCCGCACGAAATTCGAGGAAATATAGTTGGCTTCCCGATACAGATCCTCCGCCTCTTTTTCGGTCAGGTAATTCAGCGTCATCTGGGAGCTGAATACCGCGATGGTAAAGAAGCTTAAGAAGCCGAAGATCATATAGGCCAGTATGAATTTCAGGTAAAGGGAGTGCTTCATCATCCGTTATCCTTTGACGTCAAATTTGTAGCCGATGCCCCAGACCGTGGTCAGACTCCAGCTGGGATGATCTCCGATCTTCTCCCGGAGACGCTTGATGTGGACGTCCACGGTACGGGTGTCGCCGATATACTCGTAGCCCCAGATGTGGTCGAGAAGCTGCTCTCTGGTAAACACCTGATTGGGAGAGGAAGCCAGAAAATACAGAAGCTCCAGCTCCTTGGGCGGCATATCCACGGGCTTGCCCTGATAGAGCACGGAATAATTGGTCTGGTTGATGACCAGATCCGGGTATTCCACGATCTTGGCGGCAGGCGCAGAGGGTTCCGCAGGCTTCACAGGCTGATACCGTCGGAGCACGGCCTTAACCCGGGCCACCAGCTCCTTGGAATCAAAGGGCTTGATGATGTAGTCGTCCGCGCCCAGCTCAAGCCCCAGAACTTTGTCAAAGACTTCGCCCTTGGCGGACAGCATGATGATCGGCGTGTTGGACTTGGCGCGGATCTCTCTGCAGACCTGATAGCCGTCGATGCCAGGCAGCATCAGATCCAGTAGAATCAGCTGGGGCTTGAAGGTATCGAAGACCTTCAGGGCTTCCTCGCCGTCATTTACAATCATGGTCTCATAGCATTCTTTGGTCAGATACAGAGAAATCAGCTCTGCAATATTGTTATCGTCGTCGACGATGAGAATTTTCTGTTTTGCTACCATTCTTCTACTCCTGTTTAAAGGTTGCAATCGTAACGCCTGCGTCGCCCTCGCCGAACTCGCCCAGGCGGTAGGATTTTACATATTTGTTGCGCTTTAAGAGACCCTGTACGGCCTTCCGGAGCGCTCCGGTACCTTTTCCGTGTACAATGCGGATGGAAGGAAGATGGGCCAGGTAGGCATCGTCCAGATATTTATCCAGATGGGCCAGAGCCTCGTCCACGGTCATGCCGATGAGGTTGATCTCGGTGCTGACGTTAGCGGACTTGCTCATCTTAATCTTGCCCGCGCTGGTGCGCTGGAACTGCTTGGCGGTGATGACAGCCTCCTCTACCAGCTCCAGATCGGTAAGCTTCACCTGTGAGCGCAGGATGCCCATCTGCACATAGAGATTGCCCCGGGCGTCGGGCAGGGTGCTGACGGTGCCCTGCAGGTTCAGGCTCAGTACCTTTACGGTATCGCCCAGGTGCAGGTCGGAAGCTTTCAGCGCCTTCTTCGGCTTCTTTGCCACATCTTTGGCCATGGCCTTCTCGGTCTTCTTCATGCGCTCCCGTAGCTTGGCGCGCTCTGCCTCCATCTCGCTTGCGGAAATGTTAGCCTTGCCAAACTTATGGAAATTCTTCATGGTCTCATCGGCATAATCCTTGGCCTCCTGCAAAACCTGTCGTGCCTGCTCGTTAGCCTCCCGTAAGATGCGGTCGCGCTGGGCTTCCAGCTTCTCCTGCTTTTTCTCCAGGGCTTCCCGGAGAGAGCGGATCTCTTCTTTATGCTCCTGAATCTCCGCCTGCTCCATCTCGATGGTGCGGCGGCTGCTCTCCAGATCGGACAGCAGATCCTCGAAGCTTTCGTTCTGTTCGCTTAAGTGGCCTCTGGCATCCTCGATGAGAAAGTCGGGCAGACCCAGCTTCCTGGAGATGGCAAAGGCGTTACTCTTACCCGGGATGCCGATGAGAAGCCGGTAGGTGGGGCTCAAAGTCTCCACATCGAATTCGCAGCAGGCATTTTCCACGCCGTCAGCAGAGAGGGCAAAGATCTTCAGCTCGCTGTAATGGGTGGTGGCCATGGTGCGGATGCCCATTTTATGCAAATGGGACAGAATCGCGATAGCCAGGGCCGCGCCCTCGGTGGGGTCGGTTCCGGCGCAGAGCTCGTCGAAAAGCACCAGTGAATTTAAAGAAGCCTCGTTCAGAATCCGGATGATATTGGTCATATGGGACGAGAAGGTACTTAAGGACTGCTCGATACTCTGCTCATCGCCGATGTCCGCGTACACGTCGTCAAAGACGGCCAGCTCGGAATTCTGGGCGGCAGGAATATGGAGTCCGGCCTGTCCCATCAGGGTCAGAAGGCCGGTGGTCTTCAGGGAGACGGTTTTACCGCCGGTGTTGGGGCCGGTGACGATGAGCAGGTCGTATTCCTGGCCCAGTCGGATCGTGACGGGCACGACCTTCTTCGGATCCAGCAGCGGGTGGCGGCCTTCCTTAATATAGATGCGCCGGTTTTCATTGAACTCCGGCCGGGTGGCCTTCATATCCTTTGCCAGCCGCGCTTTGGCGAAAATGAAGTCGAGAATGGTCAGAATCTCATAATCCTGGGTCAGCTCTTCGGTGCAGAGGGCGGTCTGGTTGCTTAAGGATTCCAGTACATGCTCGATTTCCTCCTGCTCCTTCAGGTATAATTCCTTCAAATCATTATTCAGTTTAACGACAGCCATGGGCTCCACGAACAGGGTGGAACCGGTGGAGGACTGGTCGTGAATCATGCCGGGCACCTGGCTGCGGTATTCGGCCTTAACCGGGATACAGTAGCGGCCGTTTCGCTGGGTAATGACAGCATCCTGCAGATAAGTCCGCGCGGAGCCATTGACCATGCCGGACAGGGTCGAATGAATCTTGTCGTTGGCTGCCAGAATGGAGCGGCGCACGTGGTGCAGGGCGGGGCTGGCGTCGTCGCTTATCTCGTCTTCCGAGAGAATACAGCGGCGGATTTCGCTCGAAAGCTGGGTACAGGGCTCCAGCGTGTCAAAGAGTGGATCGAGGGAATCCGGATCTTCCTCCCGTCCCTCATTCTGCCGGGCATACTGTTTGGCCCGGGCCGCGGTCTCCAGAAGGGAGCAGATATCCAGAAGCTCCGGGATATTTAAGGTGCTTCCGATTTCCAGACGCTTCAGGGAAGCGCGTACGTCCCTGGTGCCGGAGAAGCCCACGCCGCCTCTGCGGTAAAGTCTCGTCAGGGCGTCCTCAGTCTCCTGTTGTGCGGCCGTAATCGCCGCCAGATCCTGCATGGGTTCCAATTCCATACAGCGTTTGCGTCCGCCTGCGCTTCCCGCTTCGGCGGCTAGACGCTCGATAATTTTATAAAATTCCAGTGTGTGATAAGCTTTTCTATTCATAATACCCAAAGTATACCGCAATTTGAATGGAATGAAAAGAGGGTTTTTCTTTGTAGACACCTGTATAAAAATGTATTAAAATATGGATATCGAAGATTGCAGAGAGAAAGGTTGTTCCTGCTTGCAAAGATGCGCACTCGGCGCAGCGGTTTATGGAGAAAATCTGCGGAGGATTTTTATGGCTGAAGACAGAAGATCGAACAATGAGGAATTTTCCTTTATCAAAGAGAAGATAAAAAAGCAGCCCTTTTACCAGACCAGGCGGTTCCGCCAGCTCTGCTACTGGCTGCTGGTGGCGGTTCTGTGCGGCGTAGTGGCCAGCTTTGTGTTCGTAAAGGTACAGCCCTTTATGGAGCGGACCTTCGGACAGGATGAGAAGAACGAGATCACGATTCCCCGGGACAATGACGAGCCGGATGAAGTGGCGCAGGAGCCGGCCGCGGACCCGGTGATCATCACGGAGCCCCAGGAGCTGGAGCTGAGCGATTATCAGAAATTGTATACAAAGCTGAAGGCCGTAGCCGGCGAGGTAAATAAGAGCCTAGTGACCGTGATGGCGGCCAGCAGCGACACGGACTGGTTCAATGAGATCTACGAGAGCCGCCGGGAGATCAGCGGCCTTCTGGTGGGCAACAACGGTGTGGAGCTTCTGGTTCTGATCCCCTACGAGCCGGTGAAGGATGCAAGCCTTTTACAGGTCACCTTTGTAGATGGAACCAGCCAGGAAGCGGTTCTGAAGAATTACGACCGGGTAACAGATCTGGCTATTGTAAGCGTGAATCTGGCGGCTGTGGATGACAGTACCATGGAGGCTGTGAAAATCGCGGATCTGGGCAGCTCCAGGAATCTGAAAGCAGGCGACAATGTGATTGCCGTGGGCAGTCCTGCAGGCTTCGCCGGTTCCCTGAAGTTCGGCAATCTGGTGGGGCCGGGCCACAAGACAAGTGTCATCGACGGAGAGTACCGTCTTCTGATTACGGATATGGAACGCTCCGACGGCGGCACCGGCGTGCTGGTGAATCTGGACGGCCAGGTCATCGGCCTTATCGAGGACACTTATCTCCATGCCTCCAACGAGCGGGCGATGACGGCCTACGCCATTTCCGATATGAAGGCAGTCATCGAGCATCTGTCCAACAGCCAGGATCTGGTGTACATGGGCATCAAGGGCAGCCAGGTGACTGCGGAGATCGCGGAGATCCAGGGCATTCCCACGGGCGTCTATGTGTCCAATGTGGAGCCGGATTCCCCGGCCCTGAACGGCGGCCTGCAGGCGGGCGATGTCATCACCGAGATTAGCGGCAAGACCGTCGCGGGCGTGACGGAGATTCAGGAAATGCTGCTGAAATTCTCCAAGGATCAGGTAATCCGGGTGAAGGTCATGCGCCAGGGCAAAGAAGAATATAAAGAAATTACGTGCAGTGTGAAGCTGGATGTGTTAAAATAGTGGGCTGTATGAAATCATGAGGAGAGAAAGAAATGAAATATATTGAAAGCATTCGGGAAGGCGAACGCATTTCCGGCATCTATCTGTGCAAGCAGCGCCAGTCTGCGGTTACAAAAAATGGAAAATCCTACGAGAACCTGATTTTACAGGATAAGACAGGCGTGGTGGACGCCAAGATCTGGGATCCGAATTCCCAGGGCATCGACGATTTCGAGGCGCTGGATTATATCGATATTATGGCAGAGGCCACCAGCTTCCAGGGCGCGCTGCAGCTGAACGTAAAGCGCGTGAGAAAGGCCCGGGAGGGCGAGTACAATCCGGCCGACTATCTGCCGGTCAGTGAGCGTGACATCGAGGAGATGTACCATGAACTGATGGGCTACGCCAACCAGGTGCAGGAGCCCCATCTTCGGGCTCTCTTAAAGAGCCTGTTCGTGGATGACGCTGAGTTTATCCGGGGCTTCAAGTTCCATTCCGCAGCCAAGACGGTGCATCACAGCTTTGTGGGCGGTCTTTTGGAGCATACCTTAAATGTGACGAAGCTCTGCGAATATTATGTGCGGAATTATACCTATCTGAACCGGGATCTGCTGTATACAGCGGCCATGTGCCACGATATCGGCAAGGTCTACGAGCTGTCTGAGTTCCCGGAAAATGACTATACGGACGAGGGCCAGCTGCTGGGCCATATCGCCATGGGCAGCGAGATGGTGGCGGAGCGGGCCCGTCAGATCCCCGGATTCCCGAAGAAGCTGGAAAATGAACTGAAGCACTGCATCCTGGCCCACCATGGCGAGCTGGAGTATGGCTCCCCGAAAAAGCCGGCCCTGGCGGAGGCCATGGCGCTGAACCTGGCGGACAATACGGACGCGAAGATGGAGACCATGAAGGAGATCTTCAAGGCAGCAGGCACCAATACCGGCTGGCTTGGCTATAACCGTTTCTTTGAGTCCAATCTGCGTAAGACGGAGGTTTAAATTGAAAAAGAATGATTTGGTGGAAGTGACAATTGAATCCATGGGAAGCGCAGGAGAGGGGATAGGCAAAATCGATGGCTATCCCCTCTTTGTGAAGGATACCTTTCCCGGAGACAGGGCGCGGGTGAGCCTGACCAAGGTGAAGAAGACCTACGCTTTCGCGCGCCTGGTGGAACTGCTGGAGCCGTCCCCAGACCGGGAGGAGCCCCGCTGCGCCCAGCACCGGCGCTGCGGCGGCTGTCAGATTCAGGGACTTTCCTATGAAAAACAGCTTTTATATAAAGAAGAAAAGGTGCGGGAGGACTTAAAACGCCTGGGCGGCTTCGCGGAACCTCCGGTGAATCCGGTTCTGGGCATGGATGAGCCCTACCGCTATCGCAATAAGGCCCAGTTCCCCTTCGGAAAAGACAAAGAGGGACGTATCGTGACCGGCTTCTACGCTGGGCGCACCCACAGCATCGTGCCGGAGACCGACTGCGCCCTCGGCATCGAGGAGAATCAGACCATTTTGAACATGATCCTCAACTTTATGAATGAGAATCATATTGAGCCTTATGATGAGAATACAGGCAAAGGCCTTCTGCGCCACGCGCTCATCCGGAAGGGCTTTGCCACTGGTGAACTGATGGTAAGCCTGGTCATTAATGGCAGGAAATTTCCGCAGATCGAGAAGCTGGCCGATTTCCTCTTCACGATTCCGGGTATGACCAGCCTGACCTTAAATGTAAATCAGAAGAACACCAATGTGATCCTGGGCGACGAGATCATCCCGGTGCGTGGTCAGACCTGTATCACCGACAAAATCGGCGATATCAGTTATCAGATTTCGCCCCTGTCCTTCTATCAGGTGAACCCGGTGCAGACTGAGAAGCTGTATCGCACTGCGCTGGAATACGCGGGCTTGACCGGTCAGGAGACCGTCTGGGAGCTCTACTGCGGTATCGGAACCATTTCCCTGTTCCTGGCCCGGAGCGCGAAGAAAGTCTACGGCGTGGAAATTGTGCCCCAGGCCGTGGAGGACGCGAAACACAACGCCGAATTAAACGGCATTTCCAATGTGGAATTCTATTTGGGAAAGGCAGAAGAGGTTCTGCCTGAGCGATACGAAAAAGAAGGCATCCACGCCGACGTCATCGTCATCGACCCGCCCCGGAAGGGTTGTGACAGCGCCTGTCTTACCACCATGCTGGCCATGGCCCCGGAGCGCATCGTCTACGTGAGCTGCGACCCGGCCACCTTCGCCCGGGACCTGAAGATCCTCTGCGCCGATGGACGTTATGAGCTGATCAAGGTACAGCCGGTGGATATGTTCCCCCAGACCGCGGGGGTGGAGAATGTGGGACTGCTGGTGCGGAAAAATAGTAGAGAAAATTAAGGTAGCGAAGATTGATTTCGCTCTGAATAATGCCTATAATATTGTCAAGAATGATTACGGAGGAATCCACTATGACAATGAAAGAAATGCCCGTGCGCAGACCTCTGCCTGTCGGCGTCTCCGACTATCAGGACGCTTGTACCCACTATTATTATGTGGATAAAACCCTGCTTATCCGTGATTTACTGGATGAACGGGCCAAGGTGTCCCTGTTTACCCGGCCGCGCCGTTTTGGCAAAACATTGAATATGGATATGCTTCGGATCTTTTTTGAAAAAAACGATTCGGATACGTCGGTCTATTTTAAAGATAAAAAAATCTGGTTCTGTGGCTCTTTTTACCGGGAGCATCAGGGAAAATATCCAGTCATTTTTCTTTCCTTCAAAGATGTAAAATATGCGTCCTGGGAGGAAACCTATCAGGCGCTTCGGAAGCTGATTACATTGGAATTTCGACGGCATGGAGAGCTGCTGTCCAGTACTTTGCTCAGCAGTTACGAAAAAGAAGATTTTTCCCGTCTTGCGACAGAAACGGCAAGTGAGATAGACTATCAGATGTCCTTACGTACATTGACGCTATTGCTCCATAAGCATCATGGAACAGCGCCCCTCGTCATCATTGACGAGTATGATACGCCAATTCAGCAGGGACATATGAATGGCTTTTACGACAGGGTTATCGGATTTATGCGAAACCTGTTTTCCGGAGGATTGAAAGACAATCCGCATTTGAGCTACGGCTTTTTGACCGGTATCCTTCGCGTGGCAAAAGAAAGTATTTTCAGTGGATTGAATAATCTGAAAATTAACTCGATTCTGGATGAACGTTACAGTGAGTATTTCGGCTTTACTTCAGAAGAAGTAAGAGCTATGGCAGAGTATTACAGGGCTTCTGACAAATATCAGGAGCTGTGTGACTGGTATGACGGGTATCGCTTTGGCAATACGGACATTTTTAACCCCTGGTCTGTGATTGGATATTTTAATAATAACTGTCGCCCCAAAGCTTTCTGGCAATCTACCGGTAATAATGATATTATTCGCGAGGTACTGGCTTTAGCCACGCCAGACATTATGGAACGACTGGAATTACTGATGAAAGGCGGCTCCTTTGTTACGCATATCGACACGGGCGTAATCTATCCGCAGATTCAAAAAGAACCTTCTTCCGTGTACAGCTTTCTGTTGGTAGCAGGTTATCTGAAGGCCGTGAACGCTGACCAGCCATATGGCGAAGATTATATGTGTGAAGTGGCATTGCCGAATAAAGAGATTTCTTTCGTCTACAGTAAAGAGATTCTATCTCAGATGGAAGCTGTGATTCCGCGTTCAGAAGCAATTGCTATCCAGGAAGCCATCTACAAAGTAGATATTCAGGCGTTGCAAAAGGCTCTGGAAAATTTTCTGCTTCAGACTATCAGTTTTCATGATGCGGCAAATGAGACCTTCTATCATGGACTGATTCTGGGAATGTGCGCGATTATGGATAACAGTTATCGCATCACCTCGAATCGGGAAGCAGGAGAGGGACGATTTGATATCCAGATGCTTCCGTTGAATAAAAAACTTCCGGGGATTCTGATAGAGCTGAAGGCTGGGAAAAACTGTTCAGAAGCACAATTGAAAGCTTTGGCTCAGACAGCTTTACAGCAGATTACGGATCGCTCTTATACCGCTGATTTCAGCGCGGAGAATCTGACGTCTGCTATAAAAATGGGGATTGCGTTTTCTGGCAAACGGACACGGATTGCCGCAGAGCAGATAAATCTGGTATAAAGAAAGGGTATTCTTTTCCATTAGAAAGGCGGAAAAGAATACCCTTATTTTCATTCGGAAATACCGATATGACTGTAAATAAGATGTTCAAAATCTGAAAAATTTTCGCAGCTGCGAATTTCCTGAATCATAGTGGCATCCGTAAAAAGAGAGATCAACGATTCATATAAATCCCGGAAAGCCTGCTTGTCAGCTTTATTAATAGCAAGAAGAAATACGATATGTACGGTATTACTTCCCCATTGAAATCCTTTACGGGAAATGGCAACAGCAATGCTGGTTTTGACAGCATCCATGTCTGCGGAATGAGGAATTGCAACATTACCGAAAGCTGTAGTAGCAGCGGTCTCTCGCTTCATTACATTATTTTCAAAATCTTGGTTTACATAATCTTTCTGCAAAAGCTTCTGACACAGACAATGCAGAATATCGTCCCGGTGAGAAAATTCTGCGTTGGTTTCAAATAAATCTGCTTCAAAAAAAGTATGAAAATTTTTCTTTAATCGTTCATTTTTATCATGATCTTGTTTTTTGGTAATGGCTTCATAAATTATATCATACTGTGCGTTCAGATTAAAAGGTGAGAGAAGGATAACATCGCATTCCCAGGCTTTCTTCAAAGGAATGGTAGTAAGAAGCAGAGAAAAAGACTGCTCCTTCAGTTCAGCTTCGTCGCATACACTGCATATGATGTCCAGCCAGTTGCCGAAATTGAGAAGTAATTTATTTAAAAGTTCATTACTCAGAGTTCTGTAATCGGGGCATAAAAGCGCGGTACGAATCTTGGAACGGGTTGTATTCTGACGTTCAAGCTCGGCTCCGATATGAATGGCTAGGAAAGCGATTTCATCTTCCGGAATAAGAATATGAAATCGTTCCATTAAGTCCAGACCAATATAGATGGCAATATCATATATAAGCGGATTGTTCAGCTTGATAGATTCTGCCATGGGGTTTTTGGTATAATTTCCCGTTTGGGCACGGAGCAGCAGATTTTCCAGATGCAGAGTAAAGGCTGTAGTAAAACGTTCATCACTTAGATTGACAAGATAATGATTGTTTACCTGCTCCACATAATAATCTGTCAGTGTCAATAGCTTATCTGTTACATACTTTTTTAAATCCTCTCTCGAGGTTGGAACAGAGGAATTTGCATTTACCTTAAAAAGCATATAAATTTCCTGCTGTTCAGAGGCGTTTAAATGAATCGGAAACCGTATTTCCAGTTGTTCCAGAAGCTCTTGAACCAGGAGGGATTCGGCCTTGGTTATTTCTGGAAGATTCGTCTCCATATGGTTTAACACATTCCCGTTAATATTCCGGTCAATGATAATGCAGAGCTGTAAAAGAAGATTTAAGGCTGCAAAATCATTCAGATAATAATTATGCTTACGGAAAAGCGAGAGAATGATATCGCGAAGCTCCCGTACGGGGATGCTTTCACGGAAACATTCCTCCAACTGCTGCATATCAATGAAACGGTTCTGACTTTCTTCACTGATAATATAGCTGATAAGTCTGCGCTTGTCCTTTTCGCTCCCTATAATTTTCAGACAGTCATTCTTACATATAAAAGAGACATGATAGGCAGAAAAGGACTTATTCATCTTTGTGATTACCGTCTTCAATGTAGAATAGCTAATACACAGATAGTCGCAGAGATCGAACAGATCCAGTTGGGGTGTATGCCCGAGAATCAGACTCTTAATGATATAAAATGCCCGTTCTTCTCCGGTTTGCGGTAGCTTTTCCTCATTCTCGTCGAGCAGAAGGTGGTAAGACAATTGGTGATTGAGCTGGTAGCCCTGACGGGAAGAAAGAATGATTTTTTTGTTATAAAGAAAGTTAATATCACTGACGTAATTTTTTACAGAACGCGAAGATATCTGAAGAGCGTTAGCCAGTTCTGTGCTTTTGATGGGATGACTCTGGCCGGACAGATATCTGAGCAGTTCAGTCTGTTTTTTCTTCATTCCGTTTCCCTTTACTGTTCTGTTGGTTTATAAGATTTTTTAGATCTATATTATAAAGCAGAAATATTTTAGAAAACACTCTTTTTTTTCACTGTACGGGGCAAAAGCATAGATCATAATTTTTCCCTGTATCGGGGAAAGACGAAAGTTTTCTGTTCTGCACGCTATGGGGAAAATGTCAGGTTGAGCGTCAGGGAAAATTCCTGCATAATATAGATATCGACAACGGGACGTCCAACCGATATGAGAAGGAGAAGATAAAAATGGAAAATATCAAAGTTTTATTATGCTGCGGAGCTGGAATGTCAAGTGGATTCCTTGCAAGCAGCGCAAGAAAGGCAGCTAAAAAGCAAAAGCTTCCGATTAGTGTAGAAGCAAGAAGTCATTCAGAGGCAATGGAATTGCTTGGAACGATTGATGTAATGCTGCTGGGCCCCCATTATGCGTCCGAACTGGAAAAATTTCAGGAAATGGCAGCGCCTTATAAGGTCCCGGTACAGGTAATACCGCAGGATATATACGCTATGCTGGACGGAGAGCGTCTCTTAAAGCTGGTTACAGAGATTATGGAAAGTAGAAAAGAGGGTTAAAATGAAGAAATTTATGAACTGGTTATCTGATTCTTTTGCTCCTGCAGCAAATAAATTATTCAGCAGACCGTGGCTGTCAGCAGTTTCCGGATGTATGCAGAAAGTAGTGCCGTTTATTCTGACTGGATCGGTTGTATATGTATACAATGTGGCGAGATATTATCTGCCGTCTCTTCCAGATCTGTCTCCGATTGCATCATACAGTTTTGGACTGATTACATTGATTGTAGCATTTATGATGGGAAATCAGTGTATGGAAAAGCTGAATCATCCGGAATACACCATCAATGCCGGACTGGCTTCCGTGTGTACCCTGTTTATGAGTGTTATGCCTACAGATGAAAACGTGGACAGCGTATCTGCGCTGATGAGCAATCTGGGCGCATCGGGAATTGCTGTAGGCATGATTATCGGACTTATGGTCAGCATCATTTTCCATATATGGGGTAGGCTGCGGTTTTTAAAAGACAGCAGCATTCCGGATTTTCTGGTTTCATGGATTAATACGATTCTGCCGTTTGTTATTTGCCTTGCACTGGGAATGGTTTTATTTCAGGCGCTTGCTGTAGACCTTTTCCAGGTGGTGCTTGGTATGCTTCAGCCGGTTACCAGTTATGCGCAGACCCTGCCTGGCTTTATTCTTATCTGTTTCATTCCGGCCTTTTTCTATACACTTGGTGTATCCAGCTGGTTATGGGATGCTGTGACAATGCCTATTTTTCTGGCAGGTATTCAGGCAAATATCGACGCGGTAGCTGCAGGTCAGCCTGCATTAAATATTGTTACGTATGAGGCAACCTTTACGATGGCATTTGTAACCATCGGCGGTATGTGCGCAACGCTTGGCTTGAACCTTCTGATGTGCGTGTCAAAGTCAAAGCAGTTAAAGACAATGGGGCGGGTGTTCCTGATTCCCTCTATATTTAATATCAACGAACCGGTTATGTTTGGCGCGCCGGTTGTATTCAACCCGATTTTGATGCTTCCTGCATGGATTAATGCGATTATTGGACCCGTGTATGTATGGGTATTGATGAGCACTGGGCTTTTAAATATCCCGTCCAAGCTGATTCATGTGGGACAGATTCCGGCTCCCTTCAGCAGTATGCTTGTAACAGAGGATTTCCGCGCGGTGATCTGGTGGATTATTTATCTGGCTATCAATGTGATGGTATGGTATCCGTTCTTCAAAGTGTATGAGAAATCCAAGCTGGCGGATGAACAGGCCGCATAAGAAACACGATAATGGAAAATGAAAGAATACGGGGAAATTTATCTATGGGTGAGGAATTTGAAAATGAAGAAATGGTAACGGCAGCCATGCAGATTATTATGAATGCCGGAGACGCAAGACTGAAGGTTAAGGACGCATTGAAGCTTGGAAAAGCCTTTGACTTTGAAAATGCCGGTGCAAAAATGGAAGAAGCGAGAAAATGCATTGCACAGGCGCATCATGCACAGACAGATATTATTCAGAGTGAAGCAGGCGGAAAAAAGTATGAATTCAGTTTGCTCTTTGCTCATGCACAGGATACGCTGATGACCATTATGTCAGAAATTCAGATGGCGGATGAGATGTTGGATATTCTGAAAATTATAAGTGAAAAATAGGAGGAACATATGAAAAATATATTTCCGGAGAATTTTTTATGGGGCGCTGCAACCAGCGCCTATCAGGTAGAAGGCGCTGCTTATGAGGATGGGAAAAAGGCGTCTCAGCAGGATATAATTAACCGGGAGAATTATCAGAAATATGGTTTTGCCAATGCGGATATTGCCAGTGACCACTATCACCATTTTCGGGAGGATGTGGCGTTAATGAAAGAAATGGGCTTTAAGTCCTATCGGTTTTCTATTTCCTGGTCCAGAGTTTTTCCCGACGGCGTAGGTGAAGTGAATGAAAAGGGAATTCAGTTTTACCGGGATTTGATTGATGAGCTGCTAAAAAATGGGATTGAGCCGATTGTAACGCTGTATCATTATGATTTACCCTGGGCATTGGTGGAAAAATATGGTGGCTGGATCGATCGTCAGGTTGTAGATGACTTTGCGTATTTTTCTGGTTACATTATCAATGAGTTTAAGGATAAGGTAAAACTGTGGACAACCATCAATGAGCAGAGCATTATCGTTCAGTATTGGACGCAGAAATGTTATATTCCGGAGCAGTATCGGGATAATAACCAGCTGAGATATCAGATTAATCATCATATGAATCTGGCACATGCGATTGCGTGTAAACAGGTGCATGAGATGGTTCCGGGCGGAAAGGTAGGAGCGGCTTTGGGTTATTCGCCGATTTATCCGCTGACATCCTGTCCGGAAGATATGATGGCTGCATTGAATGCACATGATTTAAGAAACTCTTTTTACCTGGATATTTATTTTAAAGGAACTTATCCAAAAGCAGCAATGATTTATCTGGAGAAGCATGGCCTGGCTCCGGTAATTCAGGATGGCGATATGGAGCTTATCAAAGAGGGGTATTCGGATTTCCTTGCGCTGAATTATTATGCAAGTGAATGTGCGAAAGCGTGTCCGGAGGGAACGAAGGAAATTCGGTATAATGGCGTGAACCGTTCTGGAAAGAAAGGCGATATTTCCGGTTATGAGACGCATCCGGGATTCTATGAGATGTGTAAAAATCCGAATCTGGATACGACAGACTGGGATTGGAGTATCGATCCTACAGGACTGGAATATCTCCTTCGCGATTTATATGAACGCTATGGTAAACCGTTGATGATTACAGAAAACGGAATGGGCGCTTTTGACAAACTGACAGAAGATGGAAAAATTCATGATGATTACCGCATTGAATACCTGAAAGCGCATATTCAGGCTATGGGAAAGGCAATTGAATACGGCGTGGAGGTATGGGCATATTGTCCGTGGTCTGCATTGGATCTGATTTCCACCAGTAATGGTGTGAAAAAGCGCTATGGATTTATCTATGTGGATCGTACAGATGATGATCCGAAGGAGTGCCGCAGAATCCGGAAGGATTCCTTCTATTGGTATCAGAAGGTTATCGAGAGTAACGGAGAAAAATTGGATTAGAGGAATGCAGGTATGGAAGAGTTTATCAGATTATATGATGAAGCAGTAGCGATACGGGGGAAAAGAGAAATTTCTTCCTTTATCACAGCGGGAAGTGTAGCAGCAGCTCTGCTGACAGAAAATGGGAATATCTATGTCGGTGTATGTGTAGATACTTCGTCTTCTATAGGAAGCTGCGCAGAGCGGAATGCGATCACCAGTATGATTGCTCATGGAGAGCACAAAATCCGAAAAATCGTAGCAGTGGAGTCGGGCGAGCGCGTATGCCCTCCCTGCGGCGTGTGCCGTGAATATATGATGCAGCTTGGCGAGGATAGCAAGGATATTGAAGTCCTACTGGAATTGGATTGCGAGAAGGGCACGATGAGAAGTGTTCGTTTACAGGAACTGGTTCCGGATTGGTGGGGATATTCCAGATATTAAAGTTAAGAAGAGCCTACAGAGAAAGCAAGAGTATTGCATAAAGGCGGCTACAGACGGGATAGGACACTCCATAAAGGGTGCGCTATCCCGTTCGCTGTTTTATCGCTCCTCCATCCGCGTCCCGCACTTTGGGCAGTACGCGAAATCCTCTTCCGTCTCATACCCGCAGGCCGGGCAGACGTGGCGGCGCGGCGGGTTCTGCCAGCCGCTTCGGCCGTTGTTTCCACGCCGGATCAGGGTCATGTCCTCCGGGCGGATTTCCACGGATTCCCCGTGTTGGATCTGCTTTCCGACCTCCGGATCCAGCTCGTAGAGGCTCTGGCAGCAGGAGGTCCGTACATAATAGCGTTTGCTCCATTTTAAAATAGGGATAAAAAACAGGCTCAGGCACATATAAGTGATGTAAACCTGATAGCGCCCGTAGCTGCCGCAGGCTCCGCAGATATAGGGGCCGAAGCTTCCCAGTTCTTTTTCTTCCTGATTGATTCCACAGATAAAAAACATCAGCTTTTCTGTCCTTCCATAGTAGTCTGATTCATAAAAGCCATATTAGTGTTATCGTCCGATGCCGCCCAGGGCGATTCCGAGAACCGGCACCAGGAAGCCTACCGTTCGTAAATGATAAGTTCAGTATAGCATGCTTTACTGGAAGTTTATAGAGAAAAATGGAAATGTTAAAAAATTAAAAAGAGTCTAAAAGAAGTGTGAAAGCCATTGACATTGACAGGAACCATGGTAAGCTTAGATACTAAGACATGCTGTAATAAAAATGAATTCGCGAAGCCATTGTGCAGTAAAGGAGTGAGCGAATGTTCGGATATATAGAATGTAACCGTTCGAAACTTTCGAAGGAAGAACAGGAGCGTTACAGAAGCGTCTACTGCGGACTCTGCAGAAATTTAAAATTGAGATACGGGGAACTGGAGCGGATGAGCCTAAGCTACGACATGACTTTTGTGATTCTGTTCCTTTCTTCGTTGTATGAGCCGAAGGAAGAGACGGCGGACTTCCGCTGTGGTATCCATCCCCTGCGTCCGCGAAGCGGCGTGGAAAACCGGTTTACTGAATACGCGGCGGATATGACTGTGGCTCTGGCCTACTACAAGGCTCTGGACGACTGGAAGGATGAGAAGAAGGCCGGAAAGCGATGGTACGGCGATCGGCTGAAGAAGGCATACGCCGAGGTGGAAAAGGTCTATCCACGCCAGTGCAAGGCCATCACCGATAGCCTTCAGGAGCTGGATTTCATCGAGCAGGCGCCGGGCGCCAACGCGGATCAGGCTATCAACTGCTCCGGCAGAATGCTCTCGGAGCTCTTTGTGTACGAGGAGGACTTCTGGAGTAACAGTCTCAGGGCCTTCGGTTACGAGCTGGGCCGTTTTATTTATCTGATGGACGCGGCCATGGATTATAAAAAGGATATGAAGACGGGCAATTATAACCCGTTATTTGAAATGAAGAAGAAACCGGAGGAGATGGAGCCGATTCTGGGGCTCCCTCTGGGAAATGCCATGGAAGTCTTCGAAAAGCTGCCTCTGGTGCAGGATGAGCATTTGCTCCGCAATATCCTCTACGGCGGCGTCTGGCAGCAATACTACGCAAAAATACGTGGAAAGGAGAAGACGGATGGTTGACGATCCATACAGAGTACTTGGGGTGTCCCGGGACGCCACCAGGGAAGAGATAAAGAAAGCCTACCGGCAGAAGGCAAAATTATACCATCCCGATCTTCATCCGGACGACCCGAAGGCAGCGGAGAAAATGAACGAGATCAACGAGGCCTACGACATGCTGAACAATCCGGAGAAATACCGGAGACAGCAGACCGGCAGCGGATATGGGCAGAATCCCTTTGGAGACGGGCCTTTCGGCGGCGCTTATGGCAACAGTGGAAATGGTTCCTATGGAAATAGCTCTTACGGCAGCGGCCCCTACGGCGGCTTTGGCAGCTTCGAGGATTTCTTCGGTTTCTGGGGAATGCGCATGGGACCGGAGCGGCCCCAGCAGGTTTACACAGACAGTGAGACTATGCGTCAGGCTGTAGATTTTATCAATATGGGAAAATATCAGTTCGCGGATTCAGTACTGAACGGCATGCCTGGATCGGAGCGGAATGCCCGGTGGTACTACTTAAGCTCCCTGGCTAACTACGGCCTGAACAATCAGATGCTGGCCGTGACTCAGATCCAGAAAGCGCTTCAGCTGGAGCCGAATAACGCGCTTTACCAGCGGACGCTTCAGAGCTATCGCTACGCGGAAAATGTATACAGCCAGAACAGCCGGAATTATCAGCGGCAGGCCGAGGGCATGGATAAGCTTTGCAGGAGCTTCTGTCTGGCGCAGCTGTTCTGCATGTTCTGCAGATGCTAAAAGAAAATGAGAAAATGAAAACAGGTCTGTTCTTTCTATAACAAATATTAGAAGAACGAACCTGTTTTTTAGTGTATTAAAATTCAAAATTAAATATAGTTTTGTTGCACACATGTTTGAAAAACGAGTGTACATACGGAGTGTTCAGTAATGTGCCAGCTATTTCATAACAATAAAATGTACGCGGAACATAATTTCATTTTTACAGCTTCACAAAAATCGCCTCATGGTGCACCGCCGGCAGAAACTTCTCCAGCACATCCTTCGTCTTCATACGCAGGCTGGAGGTATTGATACAGGGGTGGCAGCCGAAGTCCTCCAGGGCAGATACCTCCTCGTCAATGATGAGTTGTACCTGGTTATCCGGGTCATTCATCAGCGCCATAATCGTAGCGGAGCCCGGCGTTACATTCAGCAGCTTCTCCATATACTCCGCCGGGGCAAAGGAGAGACGGGAGGAACCGATCTGTTTGGACAGATCTTTTGTCTTAAAGGGCTTATTTCCGGGCAGCAGAAGCAGATAAAACCTGGTTTTCTGTGCGTTGCAAAGCACCAGATTTTTACAGATCTCAATACCGAGAAGCTGATCCACGTCCTGACATTCCTCGATGGTCATGGCTACTCCATGATCCACACGGGTAAAGGGAATCTGAAGCCTGTCCAGCAGATCGTAGACAGCTATCTCCTTTTCCAGACGGCCCTCTGCGCTGGCGGGACGGCCGGTGTAAACCTGCGGGTCTATGTAAATACTACTCATAATAAAATCCTCCTTTAAAATCTTCAGATAAAAAACACAGCGGCCGGAACCTCCAGCCGCCATTGACTTTGTAAAAAGCTATTTCTTCTCCCAGCGTCCGCTTGCGCCGCAGGGCAGCACCAGTCCGGATGCGGTGACGGGCAGCCCTACCTCCTGGGAATCGACAGTGCCGTTATATTTCTTCAGTTCCGTGGCAATCATGTAGGTCAGCACCGCCGGAGCCAATCCGGTGGTATAAGAATTTACCAGGAAAAACAGCGGATCGTCGCTCAAAAGCTGGGAGCAGAGGCGGATCAGCGGGTGAATGGCTTCTTCGATTTTCCAGATTTCCCCTTTTGGCCCTCTGCCGTAGGAAGGAGGATCCATGATGATGCCGTCGTAATGGTTGCCGCGGCGGATTTCCCGCTCCACGAATTTTACACAGTCATCTACAATCCAGCGGATAGGAGCCTCGCCCAGTCCGGAGGAGCGGGCGTTTTCCTTTGCCCAGCCTACCATGCCCTTGGAAGCGTCCACATGGGTGACGGAAGCTCCGGAGGCAGCAGCAGCCAGGGTAGCACCGCCGGTGTAGGCGAAGAGATTCAGTACCTTGATGGGGCGTCCGGCATTGCGGATTTTCTCGCCGAACCAGTCCCAGTTGGCAGCCTGCTCCGGGAACAGTCCTGTATGCTTGAAGCTGAAGGGCTTCAGATTGAATGTTAAGGTATTCTTGCCCTGGCAGAGAGGATACTGGATGGTCCACTGCTCCGGCAGGTCGAAGAACTCCCACTCGCCGCCGCCCTTTTTGCTGCGGTGGTAATGGCCGTTCATACGCTTCCAGCCCGGGGCCTTCCGTTCGGTATCCCAGATAACCTGGGGATCCGGACGCACCAGCAGGTAGTCGCCCCAGCGTTCCAGCTTTTCTCCTCTCGAGGTATCCAGTATTTCATAATCAGTCCAGTTATTGGCGATCCACATGACAATCTCCTTTGTTCTTAAAAAATAATCGGAAAACACTGTCCACCACCATGAGGGACAGGGCAATCATTCCGGCCACAATCAGCGTCTGGGTAACGTGGTGGGAGGTCATTCCGTCGGAACGGATGACGGAGCGGGCAATCCGGAACATACCGGCGCCCGGCACCAGCGGCAAAATGCCGGGAATAACAAAAATGGTGACCGGAGTCTTTAAAATTCTTGCAAAAAACTGTCCGCAGAGGGAAATGAGACACCCGGACAGGAAAGTGGCCACAGCCATGGAAAACTGAAGGTCCATAAGAACCAGATATAGCCACCAGCCCACCGCGCCGGTGAAACCGGCCCAGATGATATATTTGCGCGGTACGTGCAGCAGAAAAGAAAAGGCCACAACGGAAAAAAACGCGCCTATAACCTGAATCAGCATAAAAGCCTTTCCTCCTTACTGAATGAAACGAAGTCCAATGACAATACCCATAGCTACAGAGGCGGCGACCACAAAGGCCTCCATCATCCGGGCGGAGCCGGAGATATAATCCCCGTGCAGGGTGTCAAAGACCGCGTTGGTGATGGCCACGCCGGGAACCAGGGGCATGATGGCCGCGATGATGATGGAATCCAGGTTCCCTATAATAGGAAGAAACTTCAGAAGTCCGCCTGCGAACAATGAGATTACCACAGCGCTCAGCAGGATTCCGAAGAAGGAGGGCAGCTTCATGCAGCTGCACAGATACAGGCAGATGGCCATGAAAAATCCGGCCACACCCGCCACAAAGGCCTCCTGCCAGGTTCCGCCGTAGGTCAGTGCAAAGGCCGCGGCCACGCCTGCGTTGGCCAGCAGAAAGGCCTGGGGAGGGTGCGGTTCCTTTTTCAGCTTTTTTATCTGCCGGAAGGCTTCCTCTAGTTCAAGCTCCCCGCCGCAGAGACCTCTGGAAATACTGTTAATTTCGTCGATGATGCTCAGGTTTGTCCCCCGGCTCTGAATTCGGCGGGTCACCGTCATGGACTGGATGGACGGGTCGTCCAGAGTCACCAGAAAGCCGGTCACCATCACGAAAGCCTCGGCGGTCTTCAGTCCCGACAGGGAAAGCATCCGGTGCATGGTATCCTCCACCCGGTAAGTCTCAGCCCCGTTGGCCAGCATCAGCTCCCCCGCCATGACGGCGGTGTCGAGTAAAAGTTTGTA
The DNA here is from genome assembly GCF_025567165.1 of Laedolimicola ammoniilytica. Lineage (NCBI taxonomy): Bacteria > Bacillati > Bacillota > Clostridia > Lachnospirales > Lachnospiraceae > Laedolimicola > Laedolimicola ammoniilytica. The sequence continues at coordinate 61,061 of NZ_JAOQKC010000011.1, read as the reverse complement.
ATCCATTTGTCTGATTTCCTTATACCTGATTTTGTATTGAGAATAATCTATGCCCATTATACCTATGTAAGAGAAGCGGGTCAAGGAAAGTATGGACAGAAAGAGAAATAATTCCTGTTTCCGAAGGGACAGGCTGAATTACCGGAAGACAAAAAATGGAAAAATCTTGACAGATATAGAGGAATCAAGTAAAATAAATGGGCATAGTGTTGTCAGTCGCGTACGGCGGCTGATAAAGAATAGAGAATCATGTGGAAATCATGGACGGTACCGCCACTGTATACATAAAGAATGATCCTTAGATGAAAGTCCGCCATTGGGGTAAACCTGAGAAGGCGAGGAGAGTTCGCTGGGCTTCTTCCCTGAATATGTGAGTCAGGAGAACTGCTATGCAGCAACCTTAGCGAACGATTTATTTGCGAAGGCTTATTTCCCATGTAAAATCGGTCATGGATGCAAAAACATCCATGGCTTTTTTATTGCTGAAACGGAGGAAAACAGTGAAAAAGAACAGGCTCGTATCCAGACTTATCCAGATGTGCGTAGTGCTGATAGGCATTTCCTTTCTGACCTTTTTATTAACCTACCTTGCGCCGGGCGATCCGGCCACAGCCATGTATGATTCCCTGGGAATTACCCCGAGTCCGGAAATGCTGGAGCAGGCCAGGCAGTCCATGGGACTGGACAAACCCTTTTTACAGCAATATGTGGACTGGATAGGCGGTATTTTTCACGGAGATTTTGGAACCTCCTTCAGTAAAAGCGCCCCGGTACTGGAGCTGCTGATGAAAAGGCTGCCGGCAACGTTCCGGTTGGCCCTGTTTTCCCTGGGGCTGATGTTAATTGTTTCGGTTCCCCTTGGAATCCTTTCGGCGGTCAGACAGGACGGGATAGCGGATTATATCGTTCGCTTTCTTTCTTTTCTGGGTATTTCGCTTCCGGGCTTCCTGATTGGCCTGATCTTATTATATGTCTTCGCTTTGAAGCTGGGACTGGTAAAGGTGGCGAGCAGCTCCGTCGGAATGGAACAGATGCTGCTGCCGGGCATCACGCTGGCCATTGCCATGGCCTCCAAATATTCCAGACAGGTGCGCACGGCGGTACTGGAGGAGCTGCACCAGGATTACGTGACAGGCGCGAGAGCCCGGGGAATGAATCAGTGGGAAATACTGTTCCGCCAGGTTCTTCCCAACGCCATGCTTCCGCTGGTTACCATGCTGGGGCTATCCTTTGGATCACTTCTCGGAGGAACTTCAGTGGTGGAGATTATTTTCTCCTATCCGGGACTGGGTATCCTGGCGGTGGGAGCGGTAAAGGCGCGGGATTATCCGCTGATCCAGGGCTTCGTATTATGGATAGCCCTGATCTATATGGTAGTAAATTTGCTGGTGGATATATCCTATCATTATATTGATCCGAGGACCAGGGAGGGGGAGAACGGATGAAAAAGAATACAAGATTTGCGGTGCTTTCCATTCTGGTTTTCCTTATTCTGGCAGTGGCGTTCCTGGCAGACAAAATCGTTCCCTGCGATCCGTTGAGCGCGTCACTGAGCGACGCGTTCCAGGCGCCCGGAAAAGAACACTATTTTGGAACCGACGCGCTGGGACGGGATGTGTTCTCCCGGGTGATCTGCGGGGCGACCACCAGTGTATACAGCGTACTGATTCTGGTGGCGGTAATCCTGGTTGTGGGTACCTTTCTTGGAATCATAGCAGGGTATTTCGGCGGCGTGGCAGACGCGGTAATCATGAGAGTGGGCGATATGATGATCGCCTTCCCGGATCTGATTCTGGCTATGGCAATCGCGGGAATTCTTGGGCCAAGCCTGAAAAATTCCATGATTGCAATCGCGGCGGTAAGCTGGACCAGATACGCCAGACTTTCCAGAAGCCTGGTGTTGAAGATACGGAACAGGACTTATATATCCGCGGCGGAAATCTCAGGATCCAGACACAGCAGAATCCTTATGAGATATATGCTGCCCAACGCGCTTCCCACGATGATCATTACGGCGGCGACGGATATCGGCACCATCATGCTGTCGCTGGCAAGCCTGTCCTTCCTTGGGTTTGGAATCCAGCCCCCCACACCGGAGTGGGGATATATGCTGAGCGAGGGAAGAACTTATATACTGAGCAGCCCGTGGCTGCTGTTTTGTCCGGGACTTGCGGTCTTTATTACGGTAGTCATCTTTAATCTCTGGGGTGACTGTATTAGAGATATGATAGATCCAAATGCAACAGAAAAACGAAGAAAGAAGAGGAGAAAGAGAACATGAATGGAAAAAAACTGATTGCCCTTGCCCTTAGCCTGTGCCTTGCGGGCAGTATCACAGCATGCGGCGGCAGCGCAGGAACAGAGCAGAAAGCAGCGGCAGACGGAGGAAACGCGAAAACACAGCTGAATGTGGCGACAGAGCTGACCAGCGCAACCCTGGATCCGGCAGATGAGTGGAACAGCTGGTTTGTAATGCGCTGGGGCGCGCTGGAAACGCTGACCCGCTTTGAGGACGACGGCACCGTGTCGCCGTGGCTGGCAGAAGACTGGTCTGTAGCGGACGATCAGCTGACCTGGACCATAAAGCTGAAAGAAAATGTAACCTTCTCCAATGGAGAGCCGATGACAGCGACGAAGGTTCAGGAATCCCTGGAGAGATTATTTGATGTGACCGATCCCAATAAGGGCGGAAATGGAAACCCCTGGAATTATTTCACATATAGCAGTATCAGCGCGGACGATGAAGCCTGGACTGTGACGATTGTAACAAGTGAGCCGACGGTAGACCTGCCGGGCTGCCTTGCGTATCCCTGGTATGGCATTATCGATGTGGCTGGCTCTGCGGATCGCGATATCGCTGCGGACGGACCGATTTGTACAGGACCCTACTGTTTTGTATCCAACGATCCGGAGCATGATATCCAGCTGGTAAAAAATGACAATTACTGGGACGGTGAAGTACCCTTTGAGACGGTCAATGTCATGAAGCTCGGGGAGGCTTCTGCCCGCGCAATGGCCCTGCAGGACGGTTCTGCCGACATGGGAATCAACATTGCGGCGTCTGACAGAGCGGTTCTGGAGAACGCAGGAAATTATCAGATTGACGTCACCGGTGGAAACCGTGTCTGCAACTGGTTTATCAATTTTGACGGAGTACTGGGCAATGATACTCTGAGAAAAGCAGTGATGACGGCAATTGACGGTCAGACCGTGTGTGATGTATCCACAGGCGGCTCCTATACTTACACCAATAATACGCCGGTGCCCGGCTATGATTTGGATAACCCGTACAGCTATGATCCGGAGGCAGCTAAGGCTATGCTGGACGAGGCCGGTATCGTAGACGGCGATGGAGACGGATACCGCGAACTGGACGGCAAAAACATCGACATCAGTATTGTAGCGACAACCAGCCGTCAGCAGGACGTAATTGCGCAGGCGTATGGGGTTCAGCTGGAAGCAATCGGAATCAAGAGCACCATTTCCATGCCGGAAAATGTGGTAGACCTGCGGGTATCCCAGGGCTTTGATCTGATGTTCAACAATGAAGTAACCACACCTACCGGAGATCCGGAGAACTTCCTGAAGCACTGGTACGGAAAGATTACCGATACAAGCTTTAATTACGGAAATTATCATAATGAAGAATACGACGCGCTGTATGAACAGCTGATTGGCGAATTTGATATGGAAAAGCGGACGGAAATCTTTACACAGATGCAGGAAATCCTGATGGAGGATGTGGCGACCATCTGCAGCGGCGCCTATAATTTCAATCTCTGCTCCGCGGCTTCCGTGGAAGGCGTTCACAGCTATGTGTGCGATTACTACTGGGTAACAAAGGATATCACACCGGCGTCATAAAGAAGAATATATAGAAAAGGGGACTTTCCCATGCTGGATATAGAGAACATAACAGTTGCATATCATGGACAGCCGTTTTTGCAGGATTTCTCCCTGCACATGAAGAGAGGGGAAATTATCAGCCTGGTAGGTGAAAGCGGAAGCGGAAAGACTACGGCGATACGTTCCATTCTGGGACTTCTGCCACAGGAAGGAGAGCTGGTATCCGGCGATATTTTGTTTGAGGGAAAGTCTCTTCCTGAATACAGCGAAAAGGAAATGCAGAAACTCCGGGGATCCAGGATATCCATGATTTTCCAGGATTCCGGAGCCATGCTGAATCCGATACGAAAAATCGGCTCGCAGTATATAGAATACATTCAGAAGCATGAAAAGCTAGGCCGTAAAGCGGCGGAAGAAAAGGCGGTGGCCATGCTGGAAGCCATGCGGCTGTCGGAGCCGGAGCGCATTATGAAGAGCTACAGCTTCCAGCTGTCCGGCGGTATGCGTCAGAGGGTCGGAATCGCCATGGCCATGACCTTTGAGCCGGAGCTGCTGCTGGCCGACGAGCCCACGGCTGCCCTGGACGTGACGACACAGGCACAGATCGTGCGCCAGATGATGGAGCTGCGGAAAAATCACGGAACCTCCATTATCCTGGTAACCCATAATCTGGGCGTGGCGGCATATATGTCGGATCGGATTGTGGTTATGCAGAATGGAAGGATTGTGGAAGAGGGAGACCGGAAGACAATACTGGAGCAGCCGGGCTGCGCATACACCAGAAAACTGCTGGCTGCGGTTCCGAATATGTATGGAGAAGGCTATGTGTAAGGAAAAAACACCAATTTTGGAGACTCGTCATTTAAATAAGATATTTACAGCCCCCGACGGACGCCCTTTGTACGCAAACAACGATATATCTTTGAAATTTTATGAAGGCGAGACCCTTGGAATTGCCGGGGAAAGCGGATGCGGCAAGAGTACGCTGGTGCGCGTGCTGTCGCTGCTTGAGCCGCCTACCGATGGGGAGCTTCTCCTGTTCGGCGAAAATGTCGCGGATTGGAAGGGGGAGAGAAAGCGGAAAATGCGCCGTCATATTCAGATGGTATTTCAGGATCCGACGGACTCATTTTCTCCCAGAATGAAGGTAAAGGATATTTTGTGCGAACCGCTGGAAAATTATGGGCTGATAAAACCGTCGGAAAAAGAGGCGAAGGCGCGGGAGCTTCTGAAGATGGTGGAGCTTCCGGAGGAATTTGCAGAGCGGTATCCGCGCAGTATGTCAGGCGGCCAGAAGCAGCGTGTGGCGATTGCGCGCGCATTGGCCCTGGAGCCGGAAATCCTGATTTGCGATGAAGCCACATCGGCGCTGGACGTATCGGTTCAGAAAAGTATCGTGGAGCTGCTGGTAAAGCTTCAGAGAGAGAAGCATACGTCGATTATTTTCATCTGCCATGACGTGGCGCTGATCCGTTCCGTCTCCCACAGAACGGCAGTTATGTATCTGGGTTTTGTGGTGGAGCTTGCGGAAGGAAAGAAGCTGGGCCGCGGCGTCTGCCACCCTTATACAGAGGCGTTAAAAAGCGCGGTATTTTCTCTGGATATGGATTTTGAAAAAGAGATAGAAAGCCTGGATTCCGAGATTCCAAGCCCCCTGGAGCGTCCGACAGGCTGTCCGTTCCGGAACCGCTGTGAAAAATGCATGGAGATCTGCGCTGCGGAGAGGCCGCAGCTCCGGGAGGTGGAGAAAGGGCATTGGATTGCCTGTCATCTGTATGCATGACAAGAAAGAGAGGACCATATCATGTGGAAGATTGCAGGATTTTCTTTACAGCCGGGAGAAAAAAGAAGAGTGACGATAGAAATCCCGGTGGAAGAAGCAGGAGAGGAAAAAATGTATCCCATGCCGGCGACATTGATTTGCGGCTGCGGAAAAGGAAAGACCGTTCTGATTACAGCGGGGATCCATGCGGGAGAATACCCGGCTATTCCCGCCGTGATACGGGCGGCAGGGGAGATTCAGCCGGAGGAGCTGAACGGAAACCTGATTTTTATTCACTGTGTCAATACCAGCGGATTTTTTAAGAGAACCTTTGGTCTGGTTCCGGAGGACGATTTCAATCTGAACGGACAGTATCCGGGAAAAGAGGGCGGAACCACGGGAGAACGGATTGCGGATTATTTTGTGCGCAATTTTTTCGATGAGATTGATTTTATGATGGATATGCATTCCGGGGGGCAGCAGGAGCCCCTGACGCCCTGCCTCTTCTATCCGCTGGCGGAGGCTGTGACGGAGGAAGCGCTGGCTGCGGCGCGCGCCCTGGATATCCCGTGGCTGATAGCTTCGACGGCTACGGCTGGGCAGTATTCTTACGCCGCGAATTATCATAAGGTTCCCGGACTTCTGGTAGAACGGGGATATGGCGGATTCTGCAAAAAGGAGTGGGTAGACGCTTATTACAGAGACATTTTCCTGCTTTTGAAGCATTTGGAAATGTATGGTGATGTTGATACAGAGGAACCGGTGTGTAAAAAAACGGTAGTTCCCAGAACCATCTATCTTACCTCCGATACGAAGGGAATCTGGCATACGGATCTCCATGAAAATATGGAAGTAGCCAGGGGAGAGCTTCTGGGGTACTGTACGGATTTTTACGGAGAGGTAATCAAGAAGTATTACGCGGAAGAGGATGGGGTTGTCTTCTATTATAATACAGGTTTATCTGTGGAAGAAGGCACAACCCTGGTCGCGTATGGAATAAGGGAGTATATGATAGCAGATGAGGCAGGCTGAGCGGGGAGATTTAACACAGGGAGCCATTGGCAGAGGAATGCTTTTATTTGCGCTGCCGTTTCTGGGAAGCAGCCTGATTCAGCAGCTGTATAATACCGTCGATTTGATTTTTGTGGGAAGGCTTCTGGGCACGGACGCGGCGGCAGCCGTCGGCGCGGGAAGTCTTCTGATTACCCTGGTTCTGGGCTTCTTTACCGGAATGAGCGTGGGAGTAAGCGTGTCGGTATCCCATGCGTACGGAGCAGGAAATCAGAAAGAACTGCATGATCTGATTCATTGCGCGGCGGGACTGGCGCTGGCGGCTTCTGCCCTGCTGATTCTGTTCGGGATATTTCTCACGCCGGCTGTGCTGCGTCTGATGAATACGCCGGAAGATATTATGGAGCTGGCCGTTGCCTACATCAGAATTTATTTTCTCAGTATGCTCCCCATGGTTTTTTATAATATCGGTTCCGGAATCTTAAGAGCCTTCGGAAATTCGCGCTCGCCGATGAATTATCAGCTGATAGGCGGAATTGCCAATGTGGCGGGAAACGCGTTCTTCCTGTGCGTGTTGCACATGGGAGTGGAAGGAGTGGCGCTGGCCTCCCTGGTATCGCAGATGATGGCGGCTGTATTTACAGTAGGCCATCTGATGAAGCCGGATTTCGAATGCCGGTTGCGGATCAGGGATATTGCGCTTAAGAAGCAGGTCTGCGGAAGAATCCTGAAAATCGGGATTCCGGCGGCAATTCAGTCTATGGTGATTACGCTGAGTAACCTGATTGTCCAGGCGCAGATCAACAGCCTCGGAATCGTAAGCATTGCGGCCTTCACTGCTTATTTTAAGGTGGAAAATTTTGTATATCTTCCCATCATGGCGTTTGGACAGGCCAACACAACGTTCTGCGGACAGAACTACGGAGCGGGAAAATGGGAAAGAATGCGGAAGGGAACGAGAGTCAGCATTCTGATGGGAATCCTTGTTACCGTGACCATAAGCACGCTCCTTCTAACGCACGGATATGGTGTATTCAGCCTGTTTTCCCAAAATGCGGAAGTGATAGAGCTGGGAATCCGCATTGCGCAGGTAACCTTTCCCTTCTATTTTATATATGTATTTCTGGAGGGTTTTTCCGGAGCGCTGCGGGGAACGGGAAAAACAATGGGGCCGATGGCGGTTATCCTTGTAAATATGTGCGGAATCCGTATGCTGAGTCTCTGGTTCCTGATGCGGCATTATCACAGCGCGGAAGGAGTGGCCGGAATCTATCCGATTACCTGGATAACTACGGCTGTCTGCCTGGGCGTGATGTATTGGCGGCAGAATAAAAACTGGAAACTGGAAATTGGTTAAAATCACTAAAAAGTGGGCGGAAAGTTTGTGAAATTTATAAAAACTTTTCTTCCACTTTTTTTGAAAAAAACCTTGCAATTCCCCGAAACTTCCTGTATAATTGCAACTGTTGTGACATTGATAGCTGTGAAGCGTGAGGTTGCTGCCCATGAGGCAGGTTTTCCGTGGAGCGAATGTCAAGTTAGGAAACTGGCGACAAGTCACTGTACAAAATAACTGTCCATGCAGAGCCATGGAAACAACGTGTTGTTCGAATTCAGAGTTGGGACACACACGGGAGAGTGTACAGTCACCGCTTGTCGTACTGGTCTTTAAAAGTACGAAAAGGAGGCGACTTTTTTTATGGCAAGTCAAGTAATGAGAATCACACTGAAAGCGTATGACCATCAGCTGGTGGATGCATCCGCAAAGAAGATCATCGAAACTGTAAAGAAGAATGGAGCACAGGTGAGTGGACCGGTTCCGCTTCCCACCAAGAAAGAGGTAGTTACCATTCTGAGAGCTGTACACAAGTACAAAGACTCCAGAGAGCAGTTCGAGCAGAGAACTCACAAGAGACTGATCGATATCATTACCCCGACCCAGAAGACAGTAGACGCACTGTCCAGACTGGAGATGCCGGCTGGTGTTTACATCGACATCAAAATGAAAAACAAGTAATCCTTCAGCTAGAATGAACGCTTTAGCGTTCCGCTGTAGAGAAATAAGGAGGAAAAGAAATGAAGAAAGCTATTTTAGCAACAAAAGTCGGAATGACGCAGATTTTCAATGAAGACGGCGTGCTGACACCGGTTACAGTTCTTCAGGCAGGACCCTGTGTAGTAACTCAGGTTAAGACTGTTGAGAACGACGGATACAGCGCAGTACAGGTCGGATTCACAGACAAGAGAGAGAAGCTGGTGAACAAGGCTCAGAAGGGTCATTTCAACAAGGCAGGCGTATCTTACAAGAGATATGTGAGAGAGTTCAGATTAGAGGATGCTGAGAGCTACGCTCTGGCACAGGAGATTAAGGCTGACATCTTTGCCGCTGGCGACAAGATTGACGCAACCGCTATTTCCAAGGGTAAAGGATTCCAGGGTGCTATCAAGAGACATGGTCAGCACAGAGGACCCATGGCTCACGGTTCCAAGTTCCACCGTCATGCTGGTTCCAATGGTGCCTGCTCCGATCCGAGCAAGGTATTCAAGGGAAAAGGAATGCCTGGCCAGATGGGTCACAAGAAGATCACCATCCAGAACCTTGAGGTTGTCCGCGTAGACGCAGAGAAGAATCTGCTTCTGGTAAAAGGCGCAGTACCGGGCCCCAAGAAGTCTCTGGTTACTATCAAGGAAACAGTAAAGGTTAGCAGATAATCTTTAGCGGAAAGGAGGACTTACAGATGGCAACAGTATCTGTTTACAATATGGAAGGAAATGAAGTTGGCACAATCGACTTAAACGATGCTGTATTCGGTGTGGAAGTAAACGAGCACCTGGTACACATGGCGGTTGTAGCGCAGCTTGCAAATAAGCGTCAGGGAACGCAGAAGGCAAAGACCCGTTCTGAAGTATCCGGCGGCGGAAGAAAGCCCTGGAGACAGAAGGGAACCGGTCATGCAAGACAGGGTTCAACAAGAGCTCCCCAGTGGACTGGCGGCGGCGTTGTGTTCGCACCCACACCGAGAGATTACACCATTCGTCTGAACAAGAAGGAGAAGAGACTGGCACTTAAGTCTGCTCTGACCTCCAGAGTTCTTGAGAACAAGCTTATCGTAGTAGACGAGCTGAAGTTCGACGAAGTTAAGACAAAGAATTTCGCAAACGTAATGAACAACCTGAAGGCTTCCAAGGCTCTGGTAGTTCTGAACGAGAACGATGCAAACGTAGTATTATCCGCAAGAAATATTCCTACAGTTAAGACTGCTTTGACCAATACCATCAACGTATTCGATATCCTGAAGTACAACACTGTTATCGTAACCAAGGCAGCTGTAGCAACAATCGAGGAGGTGTACGCATAATGGCAGACGTAAAGTATTATGATGTCATCCAGAAGCCGGTTATCACCGAGAAGAGCATGGATGCTATGGGCGAGAAGAAGTATACTTTCCTGGTTCACACAGATGCAACCAAGACCCAGATTAAAGAGGCTGTTGAGAAGATGTTTGCCGGAACAAAGGTAAAGAGCGTCAACACCATGAACCTGGACGGAAAGAAGAAGAGACGTGGAACAGCAGTAGGAAAGACAGCTAAGGCTAAGAAAGCTATCGTACAGCTGACCGCAGAGAGCGCAGATATCGAGATTTTCGAGGGGTTATAAGACTTGACGAAACAGAGCCGAAGGCGATAGTTGAGCCTTAGTCGGACCCTGTTCGCGAACCTTGGCGAGGTGTTTCCGAGCCTAGTTGAGCGAACATCCCCGACAAATCGCGCACATTATAGGCGGCTCCAACCGCCTGACAACTAATAATTTGAACAGAACGAAAGGAGAGAAATGTAATGGGTATCAAGACATATAATCCATATACACCTTCCAGAAGACACATGACTGGTTCTGATTTCTCTGAGATTACCAAGAAGGAGCCGGAGAAGGCACTGCTTGTATCTCTGAACAAGAACGCAGGTCGTAACAACCAGGGTAAAATCACTGTAAGACACCGCGGAGGCGGAAGCAGAAGAAAATACAGAATCATCGATTTCAAGAGAACCAAAGATGGTATCCCCGCAACTGTAATCGGTGTAGAGTATGACCCGAACCGTACAGCAAACATCGCACTGATCTGCTACGCAGACGGCGAGAAAGCATATATCCTTGCACCTCAGGGCCTGAAGGATGGCATGAAGGTCATGAACGGACCGGAAGCTGAGGTAAGAGTAGGAAACTGCCTGCCCCTTTCTGAGATTCCCGTAGGTACACAGGTACACAACATTGAGCTGCATCCGGGCAAGGGCGGACAGATGGTTCGTTCCGCAGGAAACAGCGCACAGCTCATGGCTAAGGAAGGCAAGTATGCAACACTTCGTCTGCCCTCCGGCGAGATGAGAATGGTTCCTTTAAATTGCAGAGCTACTATCGGAGTTGTAGGAAATGCTGAGCACAACCTGGTCAACATCGGTAAGGCTGGACGTAAGCGTCACATGGGTATCCGCCCGACAGTCCGCGGTTCCGTAATGAACCCGAACGACCATCCGCATGGTGGTGGAGAAGGAAAGACCGGTATTGGTCGTCCTGGTCCCTGCACACCGTGGGGCAAGCCCGCTCTTGGTTTGAAGACGAGAAAGAAGAACAAGAAGTCCAATAAGCTGATCGTTAGAAGAAGAGACGGCAGAACATTCAAGTAAGGAGGAAAACACATGGCTCGCTCATTAAAAAAAGGACCATTTGCAGATGAGAGCTTACTGAAAAAGGTAGACGCAATGAATGAAGCAGGCGACAAGTCCGTTATTAAGACCTGGTCCCGCCGCTCCACTATCTTCCCGCAGATGGTTGGTCATACAATCGCAGTTCACGACGGAAGAAGACACGTTCCGGTATACATCACAGAGGATATGGTAGGACATAAGCTCGGAGAGTTCGTTCCGACCAGAACTTACCGTGGACACGGAAAAGACGAGAAGAAATCTAAGCGTTAATCGTTTATCAGGAAAGAAAGGAGACTCATCCAATGGCTAAGGGACATAGAAGTCAGATTAAGAGAGAGAGAAATGCCCAGAAGGATACAAGACCGTCAGCAAAGCTTTCCTACGCTCGCGTATCTGTTCAGAAGGCATGTTTCGTATTAGATGCTATTCGTGGCAAAGATGTGGAGACAGCACTTGGTATTGTAATGTACAATCCGCGTTACGCTTCCACTCTGGTAGAAAAATTATTAAAGTCAGCAATCGCAAATGCTGAGAACAACAACGGAATGAACCGTAGTAACCTTTATGTAGCAGAGTGCTACGCAAATAAGGGACCGACAATGAAGAGAATCAGACCGAGAGCACAGGGCCGGGCTTACAGAATCGAGAAGAGAATGAGCCACATCACAATCGTGCTTGATGAGAAATAGGAGGTAAAGCATGGGACAGAAAGTTAATCCGCACGGCCTCAGAGTCGGCGTTATTAAAGATTGGGATTCCAGATGGTATGCAGAAGATTCCTTCGCTGATTATCTTGTAGAGGACTACAACATCCGTAAATTCCTGAAGAAGAAGCTCTACAGCGCAGGAGTTGCAAAGATTGAAATCGAGCGTGCTTCTGACAGAGTAAAGATCATCATCTACACCGCAAAGCCGGGCGTTGTTATCGGTAAGGGCGGTTCTGAGATTGAGAAGGTAAAGGCTGAGCTTGCTCAGTATACCGATAAGAAGCTTATCGTAGACATCAAAGAGATTAAGAGACCGGACCGCGACGCACAGCTGGTTGCTGAGAACATCGCACTTCAGCTGGAGAACCGTGTGTCCTTCCGCCGCGCTATGAAGTCCACCATGGGCAGAACCATGAAGGCAGGCGCTAAGGGAATCAAGACGGCTGTTGCAGGCCGTGTTGGCGGAGCCGATATGGCTCGTACCGAGTTTTACAGCGAGGGAACTATCCCGCTGCAGACACTGAGAGCAGATATTGACTACGGATTCGCTGAGGCAGATACCACCTACGGCAAGATTGGCGTAAAGGTATGGATCTACAAAGGCGAGGTACTTCCGACGAAAGGAAACAAGGAAGGGAGCGATAAATAATGTTAATGCCGAAGAGAGTAAAGCGTCGTAAACAGTTCCGCGGTTCCATGGCTGGTAAGGCCCTGAGAGGCAACAAGATCACCATGGGCGAGTTCGGTATCGTCGCTACAGAGCCGTGTTGGATTAAATCAAACCAGATTGAGGCAGCCCGTATTGCCATGACCCGTTACATGAAGCGTGGTGGTAAAGTCTGGATCAAAATTTTCCCGGATAAGCCGGTTACAGCAAAGCCTGCCGAGACTCGTATGGGTTCCGGAAAGGGTACACTGGAGTACTGGGTAGCAGTCGTTAAGCCGGGCCGTGTAATGTTCGAAGTTGCAGGCGTACCGGAGGAAACAGCTAGAGAAGCACTTCGTCTTGCAATGCACAAGCTGCCCTGCAAGTGTAAGATCGTTTCTAAAGCAGACTTAGAAGGCGGTGATAACAGTGAAGAGTAATAAGTATGTTGAAGAATTAAAGGCAAAATCTGCTGCGGAATTAAATGAGGAATTAGTAGCTGCGAAAAAGGAACTGTTCAACTTAAGATTCCAGAACGCAACCAATCAGCTTGATAACACTAGCAGAATTAAGGAAGTTCGCAAGAACATCGCCAGAATTCAGACTGTTATCGCGCAGAAGGCGAATGCGTAATAAGGCGGAAGGAGAATTATCGTGGAAAGAAATCTGAGAAAAACACGTGTCGGCAAGGTCGTAAGCGATAAAATGGACAAGACCATCGTTGTTGCTGTTGAGGAGCACGTTAAGCATCCGCTGTACAAGAAGATTGTAAAGGATACTTACAAGCTGAAGGCTCACGACGAGAACAATGAGTGCCACGTAGGTGATACCGTAAAGGTTATGGAGACGAGACCGCTGTCCAAGGACAAGAGATGGAGACTCGTTGAAATCATGGAGAAAGCGAAATAAGGTAAGGAGGTTACCGGAATGGTACAGCAGGAAACCAGACTCAAGGTGGCAGACAATACCGGTGCAAAAGAGCTTCTTTGCATCCGCGTAATGGGCGGTTCCACTAGAAGATATGCAAACATCGGTGACATCATCGTTGCCAGCGTCAAAGATGCAACACCCGGCGGAGTTGTTAAGAAGGGCGACGTAGTGAAAGCCGTAGTCGTTCGTACAGTAAAGGGCGCTCGTCGTAAAGACGGATCTTACATCAAGTTTGACGAGAATGCGGCAGTTATCATCAAGGATGACAAGAACCCGAGAGGAACCCGTATTTTTGGACCAGTAGCAAGAGAGCTTCGTGAAAAGCAGTTTATGAAAATTGTTTCACTTGCTCCGGAAGTATTATAGGAGGGTGCCAAATGTCTACAGTTAAGATTAAAAAAGGTGATACCGTTAAGGTTATCGCCGGCGCAGACAAGGATAAAGAGGGCAAAGTTATTGCCGTCAATCATAAAAACAACACTGTAATCGTAGAAGGCGTTAATATGATTACAAAGCACACCAAGCCTTCCATGGCAAACCAGAATGGCGGAATTATTCACCAGGAGGCTCCTATCGATCTGTCTAACGTAATGTACAGCCTGAAGGGCAAAGCTACAAGAGTTGGCTTCAAGATGGATGGAGACAAGAAAGTCCGCTATGCGAAAGCAACTGGCGAAGTAATTGATTAATCAAGGAAGGAGGTCGCAGAAAGTTGAGTAGACTGAAAGAAAAGTATACGAATGAAATCGTAGACGCAATGACAAAGAAATTTGGATACAAGAACATTATGGAAGTTCCGAAGCTCGACAAGATCGTCATCAACATGGGCGTAGGCGAGGCAAAGGACAATGCGAAGGTTCTGGAATCTGCTGTAAAGGATATGGAGACCATTACCGGACAGAAAGCAGTTCTGACCAGAGCAAAGAACTCTGTTGCGAACTTCAAGATCAGAGAGGGTATGGCAATCGGCTGCAAGGTTACACTTCGTGGCGAGAAAATGTACGAGTTTGCTGACCGTCTGATCAACCTGGCACTTCCCCGTGTGCGTGACTTCCGTGGTGTAAACCCGAACGCATTTGACGGACGCGGAAACTATGCGCTGGGTATCAAAGAGCAGTTAATTTTCCCCGAAATTGAATACGATAAGGTAGACAAGGTAAGAGGTATGGACGTTATCTTCGTTACAACTGCAAAGACTGACGAAGAAGCCCGCGAGTTACTGACATTATTCAATATGCCGTTCACAAAATAGGATAGGAGGAAAATTTCATGGCTAAGACAGCAATGAAGGTTAAGCAGCAGCGGAAACAGAAATTCGCAGTTAGAGAGTACAATCGCTGCAGAATCTGCGGCCGTCCGCATGCATATCTGAGAAAATACGGAATCTGCAGAATCTGCTTCCGTGAGTTAGCATACAAGGGCCAGATCCCTGGCGTTAAGAAAGCAAGCTGGTAGGCAGGCATTGAACACTTGACGAAGGCAAGCGCATAGCGCGCAGCCTGAGTTTAGTGTGAAAGCCCACCTGGACACTTAGTGAAAGCGAGCCGTAGGCGAAGCTTGAACTTAGTGAACATGGTGTTACCATGTTACCGTTTGTGTGAACAAGAATAGGAGGTATAGAACAAGTCATGGCATTAACAACGAATGATCCCATCGCGGATATGCTTACAAGAATCCGTAATGCAAACACCGCTAAACATGATACTGTTGATGTACCCGCTTCCAAGATGAAGATCGCAATTGCGAACATTCTGGTAGACGAGGGATACATTGCAAAATACGATCTCGTAGAAGATGGAAACTTCAAGACTATCCGCATTACCCTGAAGTATGGTAAGGATAAGAACGAGAAGATCATCTCCGGTCTGAAGAGAATCTCCAAGCCGGGTCTGCGTGTATACGCTAACAAAGAGGAGCTGCCGAAGGTACTGGGCGGCCTGGGAGTTGCTATCATCTCCACAAACAAGGGCGTAATCACAGACAAGGAAGCTCGCGCGCAGGGCGTAGGCGGAGAAGTACTTGCATTTGTTTGGTAATCAGTACTGTAGTTGGCTGAGAACCTTTCAATAGGAAACACCACGGTCACTAGGCTCGAAAATACCTCGCCAAGTGTCCGGGTGTACTTTCGCACTAAGTTCGAGCGTCGCCGTAAGGCTCGCTCTCACTAAGTGCTCAATGCAACTGAAAACAGAGAAGCCAAAGCAGCTTCTCCGAAAATCTAAGTTTTAGGAGGTAAATGGCATGTCACGAATTGGTAGACATCCGGTAGCCGTTCCCGCTGGCGTAACAGTAACCATCGAGGAAGGCAACAAGGTGACCGTTAAAGGTCCGAAGGGCGAACTGGTAAGAGTACTGCCCGCAGAGATGGAAATTAAGCTTGAAGATGGTCAGGTAGTCGTTGCAAGACCGAATGACCTGAAGAAGATGAAATCCTTACATGGTCTGACAAGAACTCTGATTCACAACATGGTAGTTGGCGTAAGCGAGGGATATGAGAAGACTCTTGAGGTAAACGGTGTAGGTTACAAGGCACAGAAGTCCGGCAATAAACTGACTCTGTCTCTTGGATATTCTCATCCGGTAGAGATGATCGATCCGGAAGGCCTCGAGGCTGTAGTAGATGGTAACAAGATTATCGTTAAGGGTATCGATAAGGAAAAGGTTGGCCAGTACGCAGCAGAAATCCGCGACAAGAGAAGACCTGAGCCGTATAAGGGCAAGGGAATCAAGTATGCTGATGAAGTTATCAGACGTAAAGTCGGTAAGACTGGTAAAAAATAAGTAAGGAGAGTATAAAAATGGTTAGTAAGAAGTCAAGAAGCGAAGTTCGCGTAAATAAGCATAGAAAATTACGTAATCATATCAGCGGAACTGCTGAGAGACCGCGTTTGGCTGTGTTTAGAAGCAATAATCATATGTATGCTCAAATTATTGACGATACAGTCGGAAATACTCTGGTAGCAGCATCCACTATGGAAAAGAGTGTAAAGGCTGAGCTTGAGAAAACCAACAACGTTGATGCAGCAGCATACCTTGGAAAAGTAATCGCAGAGAAGGCTCTGGAAAAGGGTATTAAGACCGTTGTCTTTGACAGAGGCGGCTTTATCTATCAGGGCAAGATTCAGGCACTGGCAGACGCAGCCCGTGAGGCTGGATTGGAATTCTAGGAAAGGAAGGAAAAAGACAGATGAGACATGAGATTATCGACCCGAGTCAGCTTGAGTTAACTGACAAGGTAGTGTCAATTAAGCGTGTAAGCAAAACTGTCAAGGGTGGTCGTACCATGCGTTTCACCGCTCTGGTAGTTGTCGGCGACGGCAACGGACATGTTGGCGCCGGTCTTGGAAAAGCTACTGAGATTCCGGAAGCAATCCGCAAGGGCAAAGAGGATGCCATGAAGAAGCTGGTAACCGTTGCAATTGACGAGAACAACAGTATTACACATGATTATATCGGAAAGTTCGGCAGCGCATCCGTACTGCTGAAGAGAGCACCGGAAGGTACTGGTGTTATCGCTGGAGGCCCGGCTCGTAACGTGCTGGAGCTTGCAGGTATCAAGAATATCCGTACCAAGTCTCTTGGTTCCAACAACAAGCAGAACGTAGTTCTGGCTACCATCGAGGGTCTGAAGGCACTGAAGACTCCGGAAGAAGTTGCTAAGAACCGTGGCAAATCCGTGGAAGAGATCACGAACTAGGAGGATACGGACAATGGCAGATAAGTTAAAGATTACATTGGTAAAATCCCCGATCGGAGCCATCCCGAAGCAGCGTGCAACTGTAGAGGCACTTGGCCTTCGTAAGGTAAACAAGACAGTTGAGATGCCGGATAACGAGGCAGTCAGAGGAATGATCTGGCATGTAAGACATCTGGTAAAGGTAGAAGAGATTTAATTATAATAACGGAATAGGAGGTGTCACAATGGACTTATCTAATTTACAGTACGCAGAAGGTTCCAAGCAGAGCGGAAACTTCCGTAGAGGTCGTGGACACGGTTCAGGAAATGGTAAGACAGCTGGTAAGGGTCATAAGGGTCAGAAGGCTCGTTCTGGAGCACCGAGACCGGGCTTTGAGGGCGGTCAGATGCCGTTATACAGAAGACTTCCGAAGAGAGGCTTCACAAACAGAAATTCCAAGGTTATCGTTGGAATCAATGTAAGCGCTCTGGAAGTATTCGAGAACGATGCAGTTGTATCTGTAGAGACTCTGCTTGAGCAGGGAATCATTAAGAATCCGAAGGATGGCGTTAAGATCCTTGGAAATGGCGAGCTGACAAAGAAGCTCACTGTACAGGCAAATGCTTTCTCCGAGGGAGCAAAAGCAAAGATTGAGGCTCTTGGTGGAAAAGCAGAGGTGATCTAATGTTCAAAACATTACAGAACGCATTTAAGATCAAGGATATCCGGCAGAAGCTGATTTATACCTTTCTGATGCTTGTAGTAGTCAGACTGGGATCTCAGCTGCCGGTACCGGGCGTGAATCGCACATTCTTTGCGAACTGGCTTGCAGCGCAGACCGGTGATGCATTCAATCTTCTGGATGCATTCACCGGCGGCTCCCTGGCCAGCATGTCCATTTTTGCGTTAGGTATCAACCCGTACATTACATCTTCCATTATCATCCAGCTCCTGACGATTGCAATTCCGAAGCTTGAGGAAATGCAGAAAGATGGAGAGGATGGAAGGAAAAAACTCCAGAATATCACCCGTTACGTAACCGTAGCGCTGGCTCTCATCGAGGGTATTGCCATGACCGTAGGTTTTGGTAATCAGGGTCTTCTGGAAAATGCAACCTGGTACAACATGGCGGTCGTAGTGGTTGCGCTGACAGCCGGTTCCGCATTCCTGATGTGGGTCGGTGAGCGTATCAACCAGAACGGTGTAGGAAACGGTATCTCTATCGTCCTCCTGATCAACATCGTTTCCCGTATGCCGGATGACTTTGTAGCGCTGTATACAAAGTTCATGAGCGGCAAGAGCGTGGCTATGGCAGTGCTGGCAGCGGTGATTATCGCAGCTGTCATCCTTGTAACGGTTGTATTCGTTATTATTCTTCAGGACGGAGAGCGTAGAATACCCGTTCAGTACAGCAAAAAGCTTCAGGGCAGAAAGGTGATTGGCGGACAGAGCACCAACATTCCGATGAAGGTCAACACCGCAGGAGTTATTCCGGTCATCTTCGCATCCTCCCTGATGTCATTTCCGGGAATCATTCTCGCCCTGATGGGAAAGAGTGCAGGAACCGGAATCGGCGGCAAGATTATCACCGGTTTAAGCTCCAGCAGCTGGTGTAATCCCCAGCAGCCTGTTTATTCGCTGGGATTGCTGCTGTATATTGTATTGGTAGTCTTCTTTGCTTACTTCTATACATCCATTACCTTCAACCCGTTGGAGATTGCGGATAACATGAAGAAGCAGGGCGGCTTCATTCCCGGCATCCGTCCGGGCCGGCCTACGTCAGACTATCTGGCAAAAATCCTGAATTACATCATTTTTGTCGGTGCAATCGGCCTGATTATTGTATGTGTCGTACCGATTCTCTTTAACGGAGTATTCGGAGCGAGCGTATCCTTCGGAGGAACATCCATCATCATCGTCGTTGGTGTTGTTCTGGAGACCATCAAGCAGATCGAATCTCAGATGGCAGTACGCTACTACAAGGGCTTCTTGAACGATTAATATGTAAACTTTTGTTACTGTTCACAAGTGCTATCCCGCGAGGTGTTTTGGCATGAATATGCCAAAATCCCGAGTTATGCAAGCGTGTTACTGTGAACGAAGTGAACAGTAACAAACTTCCGGCCTGTGCGGGACCCGTTTCCGTACAGGCTTTCGGAAGTTTTGTGGCAATTTGCAGAGGAAATGCGAACAGCGCATTTTAAGAAGAGGAGTAACATTATGAAAATCATCATGTTAGGAGCACCGGGTGCCGGAAAGGGCACACAGGCGATGAAGATAGCTGAAAAATATCAGATTCCGCATATTTCCACGGGTGATATTTTCAGAGCAAATATAAAGGAAGGCACAGAGCTTGGTAAGAAAGCAAAGTCCTATATGGATCAGGGACAGCTGGTACCGGACGAGCTGACGCTGGAGCTGATCATGGATCGCTTCCAGAATCCGGACTGCGCGAACGGCTACGTGCTGGACGGTTTCCCCCGTACCATCCCGCAGGCAGAGGCACTGACGGAAGCGCTGGCGAAGAAGGGCGAAACCATTGACTACGCAATCAACGTGGAAGTACCGGATGAGAATATCATCAACCGTATGGGCGGCCGGAGAGCCTGCCTGGCATGCGGTTCCACTTATCATATTGTATATGCTCCGACCAGGGTCGAGGGCATCTGCGATCGCTGCGGTGAGAAGCTGGTTCTCCGGGACGACGATAAGCCGGAGACCGTAAAGAACCGTCTGAATGTATATCACAATCAGACTCAGCCGCTGATCGAGTATTACACCAGGCAGGGCAAGCTTGCAGAGGTGGATGGAACTCAGAGTATGGAAGACGTGTTCAACGCCATTGTTAAGATTTTAGGAGCGTAATTATGTCGGTTACAATTAAATCTGCCAGAGAAATCGAATTGATGCGCACAGCAGGCAAGCTGCTGGAAGAGGTTCACAACGAGCTTGCGGCTTTTGTAAAGCCGGGCATTTCCACCCTTGACATCGACCGTCTGGGCGAAAAGCTTATCCGGGAGAGAGGCTGTATTCCCAATTTCCTGAACTATAACGGATATCCGGCGTCTATCTGCGTATCCGTCAACGACGAGGTCGTACATGGAATTCCCAGGGACGATCGAATCCTTCAGGAGGGTGACATCGTAAGTCTGGACGCAGGCCTGATTTATAAGGGTTATCACTCTGACGCGGCCCGGACCCATGCGGTAGGAAAAATAAGACCGGAGGCACAGAAGCTGATGGACGTGACGAAGCAGAGCTTCTTCGAAGGTATCAAAATGGCAAAGGCCGGAAATCATCTTCACCAGATTTCAGCAGCAATTAACGATTACGTTGACCAGTTCGGTTACGGAGTAGTCCGTGATCTGGTCGGCCATGGAATCGGCGAGCATCTGCATGAGGATCCGCAGATTCCCAACTTCCGTCAGCACCGCAGAGGCATCAAGCTGGTGCCGGGTATGACCCTGGCTATCGAGCCCATGATCAATGCGGGCACCTGGGAGGTCGCATGGCTGGACGACGACTGGACTGTAGTTACAGATGACGGTTCCCTTTCTGCTCATTACGAAAACACCATCCTGATTACCGAGGGTGAGCCGGAAATTTTGACTCTGACACTGTAAGCCTGTGGAGAAGTCTATGGAAAGAGTGGAAATTGGAATGTTCGCCAGATCAAAGGCCGGACATGATAAAGGTAAATTATATATCATATTAAGAACAGAAGGCGAATATGTATATCTGACAGACGGACGGTTACGTCCCATGTCAAACCCGAAAAAAAAGAAGAAAAAGCATATTCAGCCCATGTACAGGACACCCGAAGGCCGGGACCTGACGAAAATAACCGATGTTGACGTAAAGCGGGCCATCAGGCTGCACGAAAAGGAGGAAGAAGATGTCAAAAGCAGATGTAATTGAAATCGAAGGAACAGTAGTGGAGAAGCTGCCGAACGCCATGTTTCAGGTAGAGCTGGAGAACGGACATCAGGTTCTCGCCCACATCAGCGGAAAGCTCCGCATGAACTTTATCCGGATTCTGCCGGGTGACAAAGTAACGATTGAGATGTCCCCGTATGATCTGTCCAAGGGACGTATCATCTGGAGAGATAAATAAGAGAGAATTCACAGAGCAGACTCTTTGTTTGTGAAAAAATATCACAGGCAGAGGGTCTGTTTGATTATTCAATGAAAAGAAAAACTTAACTGTAAATGCAGATTCACAAAAGGAGTGATAACAAATGGCAAGTCTGTGGGGCGGAAGATTTGAAAAAGATATGGATGATATTGTAAAGAAATACAATGCATCTATTTTTTTTGATCAGAGAATGTACAATGAGGACATCGAGGGCAGTATTGCCCATGTGACCATGCTGGGAAAGCAGGGCATCGTGTCCGAGGAGGAGAAGGAGCAGATTATCGCGGGCCTGAAGGCGATTCGTCAGGATATTGCGGAGGGCAAGATCGTATTCAACGTGGATGACGAGGATATCCATATGGGAATCGAGAGCCGGCTTATCGAGCGTATCGGAGATGTGGGTAAGAAGCTGCATACATCCAGAAGCCGCAATGACCAGTGCCAGGTGGACATCCGCCTGTACCTGCGAAAAGAGATTTATGAGATTCTGAGCAGCCTCTGCTATCTGGAGAGCGTGATCCTGGGGAAAGCGGAGAAGTACGCGGATCAGATTACCGTGGGCTTTACCCATCTGCAGCATGCGCAGCCGATTACCATTGGCTTCATGTTCATGGCTTATTTCCAGATGTTCAAGCGGGATATCGAGCGGCTGATGGATACGGTGAAGCGTCTGAATTACAATCCGCTGGGAGCCTGCGCCCTGGCCGGAACCACGATGCCCATTGACCGTCATCTGACCAGTGAGCTGCTTCATTTTAAAGCGCCCACTGAAAATGCCATGGATACCGTCAGCGACCGTGACTATAGCCTGGAGTTTTTAAGCGACGCGTCCATCTCCATGATGCATCTGTCCCGCTGGGCGGAGGAGTTCGCATGGTGGAATTCTTCGGAGTTCTCTTATATCGCCATCGACGACAGCTTCTGCACCGGAAGCAGCATTATGCCCCAGAAGAAGAATCCGGATATGGCCGAGTTGATCCGTGGCAAGGTAGGCCGTGTATACGGCGATCTGATGCAGCTTCTGACCGTCATGAAGGGAACTGCCCTGGCCTACAATAAGGATTTCCAGGAGGATAAGGAGAGCGTCTTTGACGCCATCGACACCTGGAAGGCTACTATCGACATCTTCGCGAAGATGCTGGACAAGACCGAGTTCCGTATGGATCAGATCGAGAAGCAGCTCAGTAAGGGCTTCCTGAACGCTACGGATATCGCGGAGCATTTCGCAAAGCAGGGCATCCCCTTCCGTGAGGCGCACTCCATCGTAGGTCATATGGTAAAGGCCTGCGAGAACAAGGGCTGCGATTTCGAGGATCTGACCGACGAGGATCTGCAGGCCATCGACAGTCGCGTGACCAAAGAGCTGCTGGGTGATATCAGCATCAAAACCTGCGTAGACGCCCGGGTATCCTTCGGCGGAACCGCTCCGTCCGAGGTACGCCGCCAGATCGAGGTGGGCCGCCAGTGGCTGAACAGCCTGGAGCGCTAAAAGCAGTGAAAACAGAAGAAAAAAATTGGCAGCATAAATAAAAAAATACTTGCATTCTGAATCCCCGTGTGTTATCATACTAGACGTATGATCTCCACGGGGATTCTGCGCCTGTTTTTAAGAAACGGGTTTTGGAAGATTCGTGAGATCGGGAACAAGAAACGCCTTGTTTTTCGGCATTTTTCCACATCAAAACCCAGTTGTGGAAGAGTAAAGAAGAACGAAAGATGTGAAAGGAGGATTTTTACGATGAAAGTAAGATCATCTGTAAAACCCATTTGCGAGAAGTGCAAAATCATCAAAAGAAAAGGTAGTATCAGAGTAATTTGCGAGAATCCGAAGCACAAGCAGCGCCAGGGTTAATTCCGCAGATTGTGATAAATCTCGTTTCATATATATTTGTGAGCAGGAGATTATTCACAATGATATTGCTTAAAACGGAGAAATGCGTACCGCAGAGTATCTGAAAGGTCGGATAAATATCCGGCTGGATGCGAACACCGCATCCCATTTAGGAAAGTGTCATCGGGCACCTATTAAAAAACGCCCGGAACCCAATTTTTTATTAAATGGAGGAATAATCAAATGGCTCGTATTTCTGGTGTAGACTTACCAAGAGAAAAGCGTGTAGAGATTGGCCTGACTTACGTATACGGCATCGGCCGCGTAAGCGCAACCAAGATTCTGGAAGCAGCAAAGGTAAATCCGGATACCCGTGTAAGAGACCTGACTGACGACGAAGTCAAGAGAATCAGCGAAGTAATCGACGCTGACTACATGGTAGAGGGAGATTTAAGACGTGAGATCGCGATGAACATCAAGCGTCTGCAGGAGATCGGATGCTACAGAGGTATCCGTCATCGTAAGGGACTGCCGGTTCGTGGTCAGAAGACTAAGACCAACGCAAGAACTCGCAAGGGTCCGAAGAGAACAGTAGCTAATAAGAAGAAATAAGCATTGAGCACTTAGCGAATGCAAGATATGAAGAAAGTAGGTTAGTTTAAAATGGCGAAAGTTACAAAGAAAGTGACAAAAAAGCGCGTAAAGAAAAACGTTGAACGCGGACAGGCACATATTCAGTCATCTTTTAACAATACAATCGTTACCCTGACAGATACCGAAGGAAACGCTCTGTCATGGGCAAGTGCCGGTGGTCTGGGATTTAGAGGTTCAAGGAAATCTACTCCGTATGCTGCACAGATGGCAGCTGAGACTGCAACCAAGGCAGCTTTAGTACATGGACTCAAGACTGTAGACGTTATGGTTAAGGGACCGGGTTCAGGCCGTGAGGCAGCAATCCGTGCACTTCAGGCATGCGGCCTGGAGGTAACCAGTATTCGTGACGTAACACCCGTTCCGCACAACGGATGCCGTCCGCCCAAGCGTAGAAGAGTCTAATTTAGGAGGTACGTAAGTTATGGCAGTCAATCGTGTTCCGGTTTTAAAAAGATGTCGTTCCCTTGGTCTGGAGCCGACAGTATTAGGAATTGATAAGAAGTCCACAAGAGAGTTAAAGAGAGCAAACAGAAAGATGTCCGAGTACGGACTTCAGCTTCGTGAGAAGCAGAAAGCAAAATTCATCTACGGCGTACTTGAGAAGCCGTTCCGCAACTACTACAAGAGAGCGGACAGAATGAAGGGTCAGACCGGTGAGAACCTGATGGTTATCCTGGAGAGCAGACTGGACAACGTAGTGTTCCGTCTTGGCCTTGCCAGAACCAGAAGAGAGGCTCGTCAGATCGTAGATCACAAGCATGTTCTGGTAAACGGCAAGCAGGTGAACATCCCGTCCTACCTTGTAAAGGCTGGCGATGTAATCGAAATCAAAGAGAAGTGCAAGGGCTCTCAGAGATACAAGGATATCGTAGAGGCAACTGCAGGAAGACTGGTTCCGGAGTGGCTTGAGGCTGACCTCGAGGCTCTGAAGGGAACTGTAAAAGAGCTTCCGAGCAGAGAAGTCATCGACGTTCCGGTTGATGAGATGCTTATCGTCGAGCTGTATTCTAAGTAATCCGAAGAGTATAACATCGGCAGCATAACACCCAAACAAAATGTGAAGGAGGAGCCTTTTAGTGTTCGAGTTTAATAAACCGAAAATTGAGATTGCAGAGATTTCAAATGATAAGAAGTATGGAAAATTTGTGGTTGAGCCGCTTGAGAGAGGCTATGGTACGACACTGGGCAATTCACTGAGAAGAATCATGCTTTCTTCGTTACCGGGTGCAGCAGTCAGCCAGGTGAAGATCGAAGGCGTTCTGCATGAGTTCAGTTCCATTCCTGGAGTAAAGGAAGATGTGACTGAGATCATCATGAACATCAAGAATCTGGCCATTCGGAATACAAGCGACAGCAACGAAGCGAAAACCGCCTACATCGAGTTTGATGGAGAGGGCGTAGTCACAGCAGCTGATATTCAGGCAGATCCCGATATCGAGATTCTGAACCCGGAGCTTGTCATCGCTCATCTGAACGGCGGCGCAGACAGCAAGCTGTACATGGAGCTGACGATTACGAAGGGCAGAGGCTATGTGAGTGCAGATAAGAATAAGAATCCGGATCTTCCCATCGGAGTGATTGCGATCGATTCTATCTACACACCCGTTGAGCGTGTCAATATGACAGTGCAGGATACCCGTGTTGGTCAGGTAACTGACTACGACAAGCTGACACTTGACGTATATACCAACGGAACCCTGGTTCCGGATGAGGCTGTCAGCCTTGCTGCAAAGGTATTAAGCGAGCATCTGAGCCTGTTTATCGACCTGTCCGAGAATGCCAAGACCGCAGAGGTTATGGTAGAAAAAGAGGACAATGAGAAGGAAAAAGTGCTTGAAATGAGCATCGACGAGCTGGAGCTTTCCGTTCGTTCCTTCAACTGCCTGAAGAGAGCAGGCATCAATACAGTAGAAGAGCTTTGCAACAGAACTCCAGAGGATATGATGAAGGTTCGGAACCTTGGTCGGAAGTCCCTGGAAGAAGTGCTTGCAAAACTGAAAGAGCTGGGTCTCCAGCTGAATCCAAGCGAAGAGTAATCTTCGCTTGGGTGATACTTCTCGAACTAGCTTCGAGAAGGTTCCATTATTTCTAGCGAGGAATAAAATTCTTCGCCAGGATGATATGTAAACACTATGGAAGAAAGCCCTCCCCAGTAAGACCGAAGAAGCATGGGGATGCGGCTCCACAGATGGAGGAAGATTGAAATGGCAAAGTATAGAAAACTGAGCAGAACATCCAGCCAGAGAAAGGCTCTCCTGAGAAATCAGGTAACCGCTCTTCTGGAGAACGGCAAGATTGTAACAACCGAGGCTAAGGCGAAGGAAGTTCGCAAGATTGCTGAGGGACTGATCGCACTGGCAGTAAAGGAGAAGGACAACTTCGATACCGTTACTGTTACCGCTAAGGTTCCGCGTAAAGACGCTGACGGAAAGCGCGTAAAAGAAGTGGTAGACGGCAAGAAAGTGACTGTATACGACGAAGTAGAGAAGACTATCAAGAAGGATCAGCCGTCCAGACTGCATGCCAGACGTCAGATGCTGAAGGTTCTCTACACTGTAACTGAGGTTCCGACCGCAGCTGCAGGAAAGAAGAAGAACACCAAGAAGGTTGATCTGACAGCGAAGCTGTTTGACGAGATCGCACCGAAGTACGCAAGCCGCAATGGTGGTTACACCAGAATCGTAAAGATCGGCCAGCGTAAGGGCGACGCAGCGATGGAAGTACTTCTGGAGCTGGTATAAGCCTTAACGGATTGTTCGATATGTGAACGCAGACGCCCCCGGGTTCGGAGAAATTCGATCCCGGGGGCGTTTTTTGCATTTTTCTTGCACTTTCTTTCCATGGATAGTAAAATAATATCAAGTATGCAATGCGCCTGCGCATAAGGCGCACTTTTCGTCATGCAGTCTGGATAAAAAGGATCCACAGAGGAGGACAAATTATGATATCACAGGAATGCTACGAGCTTGGCAGTAAAAGCTCTGTCATAAGAGAGATTTTTTCCTACGGCCTGAAGAGAAAGGCTGAGGTGGGCGAGGACAAGGTCTATGATTTCAGCCTGGGCAATCCCAGCATCCCGGCGCCGGAATCTGTAAAGAAAGCGATTCTGGAGCTACTGGAGCTGCCCCCCGAGAAGATTCATGCCTACTCTCCGGCGCCGGGCGACCCGAAGGTGCGTACGGCCATCGCAGAGTCCCTGAACCGCCGTTTTGGAGAGATCTTCCGCATGGACAATATCTTCATGACCTGCGGTGCGGCGGCGTCCTTAAATATCTGTCTGAAGGCCCTGCTGAACGCAGGCGAGGAGGCCATCACCTTTGCGCCGTTTTTCCCGGAATATCGTGTCTGGGTCGAGGGTGTGGGTGCTGCCCTGAACGTGATTCCGGCGAAGCTGCCGGATTTCCAGATTGACGCGGAAGCTTTCGAGCAGGCCATTACACCGAAAACCAAGGTGGTCATCGTGAATACCCCGAACAACCCCTCCGGAGTTGTCTATTCCGAAGAAACAATCCAGAAACTTTGCGCAATTCTGAAAAAGAAAGAGGAAGAGTACGGCGCACCCATTTATCTGATTACCGATGAGCCTTATCGGGAAATCGTGTACGATGATATCGAAGTACCTTATCTGACAAAATATTATAATGACACGCTGGTCTGTTATTCCTACAGTAAGTCCCTGTCCCTGCCGGGCGAGCGTATCGGATATATCGTCATTCCCGATCGCATTGCCGACTATGGGCATGTGGCTCCGGCCATTGCGGGCGCTGCCCGGGTGCTGGGCTTTGTGTGCGCCCCCTCCCTGTTCCAACAGGTGGTGGCCAAATGTGTGGACGATACTGGCGATATTTCCGCTTATAAGAAGAACCGGGATATCCTGGTGGAAGGTCTCAACCGCATCGGTTACACCTGTGTAAAGCCCCAGGGAGCCTTCTATCTGTTCATGAAAGCCCTGGAGGATGACGCATACGCTTTCTGCGAGCGCGCGAAGAAGTACGATCTGCTTCTGGTCCCCAGCGACGATTTCGGCTGTCCGGGCTACGTGCGGATCTCCTACTGCGTGGCGGAGAAGACTATCGTGGATTCCATGCCGGCCTTTGAGAAGCTGATGGAGGAATATAGAACGAATGCTGTTTAATTCGCTGCAATTTGCAATCTTTTTTCCAGTGGCGGCGCTGGTTTATTTCATCATTCCGAAAAAGACGCGCTGCCTCTGGCTTCTTCTTGCAAGCTACGTGTTTTATATGAGCGCCAGCCCGAAATACGTGGTATTTCTGCTATTCTCCACCCTGGTTACCTTTGCGGGCGCCCTGCTGGTGGAGCGGGCGGAACCGAAAAAGAAGAAACTCTATATGTGGCTGACCTTCCTGTGCAGCCTGGGCGTGCTGGGATTTTTGAAGTATTTTGATTTCCTGCTTGGCAATGTAAATACGGTGCTCGGAATGGCGGGAATCGGACCCGTGAATAAGCCCTTCAGCATCGGCCTGCCGGTGGGTATCTCCTTCTATACCTTCCAGTCCCTGGGCTACATGGTGGACGTCTGCCGGGGCGATACAAAGGCAGAGCGTAATATTTTGAACTACGCCCTGTTCGTGTCCTTCTTCCCGGTGATTCTGTCGGGCCCCATTGAGCGATCCGGCAACCTGCTCCGGCAGATTCGGGAGCTTCCGGAAAAAGCCCTCTGGAATTATGGGCGGGTGGCGGGCGGTCTGACGCTGCTCCTATTTGGCCTGTTTCAGAAAATGGTTATCGCGGACCGGATTGCCATTCTGGCCAATCAGGTCTTTGACAATTATCACATGTATGGCACCTTCGGCCTGATCGTGGGAGCCATCGCCTATACGATTCAGATTTACTGCGATTTCGCCAGCTATTCCATGATGGCCTTCGGCGTGGCGAAGGTGCTGGATTTTGGGATCATCGAGAACTTCCAGACGCCCTATTTCTCGCGATCCATGCGGGAGTTCTGGCGCAGATGGCACATTTCCTTAAGCAGTTGGTTCCGGGATTATCTCTATATTCCCCTGGGCGGCAGCCGCTGTGGGAAATGGCGCAGATATTTCAATCTGATGGTGACCTTCCTGGCCAGCGGTCTGTGGCACGGCGCCAGCTGGAGCTTCGTGGTCTGGGGCGGTCTGCACGGCCTCTATCAGATCATCGGCTACGAGCTGCGCGGCGTGAAGGACAGAATCAATGAACAACTGCATACAAAGACGGATTGTCTCAGCTACAAGCTGGGCCAGGTGCTGGTAACCTTCTGTCTGACGGCTTTCGCGTGGATCTTTTTCCGGGCGAACAGCCTCGGCGACGCCTTTGGCTATATCCGCCGGATGTTCACCAAGCCGGATCTCTGGTGCCTGTTTAACGGCGAGCTTTATAATCTGGGCCTTGACCGGGTGGAAATGAACGTGCTGTTCGGAAGCCTCCTGGTTCTGCTGCTGGCGGATCTGGTGCGCTATTTTAAAAAGCAGCAACTGGATGCCTTTCTGGCGGAGCAGAATCTCTGGTTCCGATGGGGCGTGCTGCTGGCGCTGATTGCGGCGGTGGCCATCTTTGGCATCTACGGGCCGGGATATGACGCCCAGCAGTTTATCTATTTCCAGTTTTAGGAGAATTACATGAAAAAGAAACTAATCGGTACGGTTGTATTTCTGGCGCTGGCGGCGGGGCTTCTGTGGAAGCTGAACGATGCGTTCCGTCTCAAGCAGGAGGACGGCATCGTTCCCATGGAGCTCTTTTACGAGCAGGAGCCGGGGACCATCGACGTGATGTTCTACGGAAGCAGCCATACCTATTCCGATATCAACCCGGCGGTGCTCTGGGATCAGGAGGGGATCTCCTCCTACGATCTGGCGGGCAGCCTGCAGCCCCTCTGGAACACCTATTATTACATGAAGGAGAGCCTGAAATATCAGACACCTAAGGTCATGGTGGTGGAGCTGGTGCGGGCCATCGAGAGCCGGGATTACATCGAAGAGGCCCGGACGGTGACCAACACCTTCGGTATGAAATTTTCAAAAGAGAAGATTGAAAACATTCAGGTCAGCACGCCGGACAATCTGATCCCCTATCTGCTGGGCTATCCGGTGTACCATTCCCGGTATACGGAGCTTTCCCGGGCGGATTTCTCGGCGTATCTGGGTGATCCCCACGGCAAGGCCTCCAAGGGCTATTATCCGCTGTATGTGACCAAATCCTATGATTCCATGGCGGATATGAGTGAGATCACCGAAAGCAGCGACCTGGCCCCCAAGTCCGAGGAATATCTGCGGAAAATCATTGCATTGGCAAAAGAGGAGGATATCCTTCTGGTATTCATGATTTCCCCCTATCAGGGCATCGTCGAGAGCGAGCAGATGATTTTCAACCGCTGCGGGGAAATCGCGGAGGAGGAGGGTATTCCGTTCCTGGATTTCAACCGGATGTACGATGAGCTGGGGCTTAACCCGGAGACGGATATGGCGGAGGCTTCCCATCTGAATTATCGGGGAACCGAGAAGCTGAGCCGCTATCTGGCAGGCTGGCTGGCGTCAAACTATGATCTGGCCGATCACCGGGGCGATGAGGCTTATGCCAGCTGGGACGAAAATGCGGCCGACTGGAAGCAGAAGGACTTAAACCAGGCGCTGAGCGAGGAGGAAAGCTGGGAGGGTCTGCTGCAAAAGCTGCGTGAAAACGGCGGAACCTATACTTATGTGATCGGCCTCACCGGAGCCTGGGACAATGGCGAACAGCCTGTGAGAGAGACGCTGGAAGAGCTCGGGGTGCCGGAGGAGATTCTGGACCGGGGCGGCATGTGGATCGGCGGAGTGGACGGCGGTCAGACGCTGCCGGGCGGAGCGGAAGGCTCCTGCGCGCTGGAATTTACAGCTTCGGATCTGGAAGTGAAGGTGAACGGTGGGAGCCAGTTCCTGATGTTCGATGGCGAGAGTGAGCTGAAGACCCTGAACGGCGTCAATGTGCTGATCTATGACCATTTCACGGAGAGTCTGGTGACGGCGGTGGGCTTTGACGCTGAGAACGGATATACCTGTGTGCATTAATGCCAAAACAATCTCGCAAAATATAGATTTTCAAGGATGCAACAGGCGAGATAGGTTATAGAAAAGCAGGGTAATTTACAAAATATTAAGAAAGATTCTATGTCATATTAAAAATATGCCGCTAGAATAAAAACAGTTGCTGTTCTGAGCTACTTTTTTCGACAGAAAATTTGGAAGGAAGAGCGGGAACAGCAATAGCAGAGGGAAGAAATGAGATACGAACATATGGAGCCTGCCCGTTTCGTTTCCCGGCCCAACCGCTTCGTGGCCTACGTGGAGCAGAACGGCCGGCAGGAAATCTGCCATGTGAAAAATACCGGGCGCTGTAAGGAACTATTACTTCCAGGCGCAGAGTTATATGTACAGCGATCCGATAATCCGGCCAGGAAGACGGCGCTCGACCTGATTTCCGTGAAAAAAGGAGAGCAGTGGGTGAATATGGATTCCCAGGCCCCCAACAAGGCGGTGGCGGAATGGCTGAAAGCAGGCGGACTTGGCGCCACAGATATCTATGTGAAGCCCGAGTGCAAGTATGAGAATTCCCGATTTGACTTTTATCTGGAATATGCGGGCCGTAAGGCCTTTATGGAGGTCAAGGGCGTGACCCTGGAGGAGGACGGCGTGGCCCGTTTTCCAGATGCGCCCACTGAGCGGGGCGTGAAGCATATGGAGGAACTGATGCGCTGTGTCGAGGACGGATATGATGCGTATGTCTGCTTCGTGATACAGATGAAGGGCGTCACGCGGCTGGAGCCCAATGACCGGACTCATCCGGCCTTTGGAGAAACGCTTCGGAGAGCAGCGGAGGCGGGCGTGAAGGTACTGGCTTATGATTGTCTGGTGAAGCCGGACGAGTTGAAGATAGACAGAGAAATTAAAGTTTGTCTTTAAGCAGAATAGAAATCTGAGGTTTATTTTTGAAAAAAGATTTGAAGGTAGATTATAATATAGAAAAAGAAGAGCAGAAAAAAATATCTGCCACGGCAGTGGGCGACAGCCAGTTAGGTGACATAGTAGCACCTCTTCTGGCCTGGTACGACGCCCACGCCCGGGTTCTTCCCTGGCGGGAGCACCCGGCTCCCTATCGGGTCTGGGTATCGGAAATCATGCTGCAGCAGACGAGAGTGGAGGCGGTAAAGCCCTATTTTGAGCGCTTTATGACGGCGCTTCCCACCATCCGCGATCTGGCGGAGGCTCCCGAGGATGTCATCCTGAAGCTGTGGGAAGGGTTAGGATATTATAACCGCGTCCGGAATATGCAGAAGGCGGCGCAGAAACTGGTGGCGGAATACGACGGTCAGATGCCCGCGGATTTTGACGCGATTCTGGAGCTGCCGGGCGTCGGAAGCTATACGGCGGGGGCCATCGCGTCCATTGCCTTCGGCCTGCCCTATCCGGCTGTGGACGGCAATGTGCTGCGGGTGCTTTCCCGGATTGAGAAAAGCTATGACGATATCCTGAAGCAGTCGGTGAAACGGCGCTTTGAGCAGGAAGTGAAGGCAGTAATCCCGGCGGACCGGGCCGGAGATTTCAGCCAGTCCCTGATTGAGCTGGGAGCCATCGTCTGCGTCCCCAACGGCGCGCCAAAATGCGGGGAATGTCCGCTGGCAGCGTTGTGTCAGGCCCACAGGGACGGCGTGGAGACAGAGCTTCCGAAGAAAACACCGCCCAAAAGCCGCAGAATCCAGGATAAGACGGTTCTGGTGCTGGTGTCGGACAATCAGGCGGCGCTTCGGAAACGGCCCGCAAAAGGGCTTCTGGCAGGCCTCTACGAGCTGCCCAACCTGGAGGGCCATCTGAAGCCGGATCAGGTGCTGGACTATGTGAAGTCCGAGGGACTGTCCCCCATCCGAATCCAGGAGCTCCCGGCGGCGAAGCATATCTTCAGTCACATCGAATGGCATATGGAAGGCTATGTGGTGAAGGTGGAGGAGCCGGAGATGCCAGCCGGGCAGACGACAGCGGCTGCACAGGCAGATCCCCAGGAGAAGTTATTTTTTGTAGAGAAGCAACAGATGGAAGAGAAATATTCGATTCCGGCGGCTTTTGCGGCCTATACGGAATATTTTAAGCATAGATACTAGAGGTTTTATGGAGGAAAGTTTAACTATGTACGATTGCATCATCATCGGTTCCGGAATCGCCGGCGCTGCCGCTGCCAGAGTCCTGGCGGAGGAGCAGGGCAGGAAGGTTCTGGTACTGGAAAAGAAACACCATATCGGCGGCAACTGCTACGACGGGAAGGACGAGTACGGTATCCTGGTACACTGGTACGGTCCGCATATCTTCCACACCGGCAATGAAGAAGTCTATGAGTGGCTGTCCCGTTTCACCGACTGGTACGCCTTCGGCCACGAGGTAGTAGCCCGGGTGGGCGACAAGCTTCTGCCCGTCCCCTTCAATCTGAACACCCTGAAAATGGTCTACGGCGAAGAAAAAGCCGCCGTTCTGGAGAAGAAGCTGGTGGACACCTTCGGCTTCGGTGCAAGAGTGCCGATTCTGAAGCTCCGGGAGCAGCAGGACGAGGATCTGCGGGCCATCGCGGACTACGTCTATGAAAATGTCTTCCTGCGCTACACCATGAAGCAGTGGGGCCAGACGCCGGAGGAGATCGACCCGGCGGTAACGGGCCGCGTCCCGGTGGTCATTTCCTATGATAACCGGTATTTCGGGGACAAGTACCAGGGCATGCCCTTAGACGGCTTCACGCCCATGTTTGAGAAAATGCTGGCTCACCCGAACATCGAAGTCCGCACCAATACCAACGCGAAGGACGTACTGGTCATTTCCGAGGAAGAAGGCAAGGTACTGCTAGACGGTCAGGAGTTCCATGGCACAGTCATTTACACCGGCCCGGTGGACGAGCTCTTCGACTGCCGTTTCGGACGGCTTCCCTATCGGACCCTGCGCTTTGACTTTGAACATTACGACCGGCCCGATTATCAGGGACACAGCGTAGTCAACTATACGGTCAGCGAGGATTACACCCGGATTACCGAGTTCAAGTATCTGACCGGACAGAAGGCCGACAGTACCACCATCGTAAAGGAGTATCCCTTCGCCTACACCGGCGCGGAGGGCGAGATTCCCTATTACGCGATTATGAATGAGGAAAACAACGCATTGTACCGGAAGTACGCGGATCTGGCGGCGAAGCTGCCCGATTTCCATCTTCTGGGCAGACTTGCGGAATACAAATACTACAATATAGACGCCATGGCGGCCCGGGCCATCGCCCTTGCCCGCTCCCTGGCATAAAAGGAGGAAGCATGAAACTTTTATCTGTAGCAATCCCCTGTTATAATTCAGAAGCTTATATGCGCAACTGTATCCATTCCCTGCTGGCAGGCGGCGAGGAAGTGGAGATTATCATTGTGGACGACGGATCTAAAGACGGTACCGCAGCCATCGCCGACGAGTACGCGGAGAAATATCCGACCATCGTTAAGGCGGTCCATCAGGAAAATGGCGGCCACGGCGAGGCAGTCAACGCAGGTCTCCGCAACGCCACCGGCCTTTATTTCAAGGTGGTGGACAGCGACGACTGGGTATCTATTTCCGCTTATAAGGAGATTTTAAAGACCCTGGAGAAGCTGGCAGGCGCAAAACCCATGGTAGATATGCTGATCAGCAATTTTGTCTATGAAAAAGAGGGCGTCAAGCGCAAGAAGGTCATGAGCTACCGTTCCGCTTTTCCGCAGGATCAGGTCTTTACCTGGGACGATGTGAAATTCCTGCACAAGGGCCAGTATATCCTGATGCACTCCGTCATTTACCGGACCAAGCTGCTGCGGGAATGTGGACTGGAGCTGCCAAAGCATACCTTCTATGTGGATAACATCTTTGTATACCACCCGCTTCCTCACGTGAAGTACCTGTATTACCTGAATGTGAATTTCTACCGCTATTTTATCGGCCGCAGCGATCAGTCCGTCAACGAGAGTGTCATGATTGGCCGCATCGACCAGCAGCTGAAGGTCAACCGTATCATGATTGACGATTATAAGCTGTCGGATCCCAGACAGGTACAGAACCGGAAGCTGCGCCATTATATGAAGAATTATCTGGAGATCATCATGGTCGTTTCCTCGATTATCGCTATCCGCTCCGGCACCGAGGAGAACCTGGAGAAGAAGTATGAGCTTTGGAAATACCTGAAAAAGAAGGATCCCAAGACCTACTACGAGCTGAAATGGGGCGTCCTGGGACGTACCATGAACCTGCCAGGCCGAACAGGCCGGAAGATTTCGGAAGTGGCTTATAAGATCGCGAATAAGTTCGTGGGCTTTAATTAGAAAAGAGAAAAGACCGCCGTCATCCCTCTTAGCGGGTGGCGGTGGTTTTGCGTTTCAAAACCTGCAGGGGAACGGAAAACTAGTGCGTTTTTTCATGATAGAAGGTGAATGTGAGTGAATTTTCATATATATTCATTGAAAAAAGGTGACTGTAGGAAAGTTTCATAAAATAATTGGAAAAACTTGTAATTCAACAAACAACATGCTATTATCTATTCATGCCGTCAGGCATACAAGTTTCATCCCTCGGCTTTTCGCCGGACATTTCCCTTTAGTAAAAAATGAAAGAAAGGAGATTTGTTACGCAAACAGACACACCAGTATGCAACGATGAGGCTGTGGTATGGGAGTCCGCACCACAGACGAAGGAGGAAGCCCTGATGAGATTGACGCAGTCGCCCAGACTGTACAGAACCTATCAGGGAATCAAAAATGAACGATGGAGAGCCAGAATCCTGGATTTCTTCGCAGGGAACCAGTCTCTGCCACTGACCTATGATCCGTTTTTCAAATTCATTTTCAATCCGGACAGACATGCGGACCGGCTGGAGAACTTCATTTCCTCTATTCTGGGAATCCATGTAAAAATCAAAAGGATTCTCCCGGTGGAGGATAGCTTGATAGACGGGGAAACCTATCTGATCATGGATTTGCTGGTGGAGCTGGAAGATGGTTCACTGGCGAATATTGAGATCCAGAAAAACGGCTATGCCTTTACGGAAGAGCGCCTGTCCTGCTATGCCGCGGATTTGTTAATGCGGCAGTATACGCGGATTCGCGGAGAGCGCGGCGCTGATTTTACATACCACGACATAAAAAAGGTTTATGTCATTGTTCTCTACGAGAAGTCTACAGCCGAATTTCACCGTCACGGAGATACCTGTTTTCATCATGGAAAAATAAGTTACGGCAGCGGCCTGAAGCTGGAAATGCTGGACGAATATTTTCTGATTGCCCTTGACGTGTTTAAGAAAATCCCGTATGCTGAGGATAACAAAAGTGATTTGCATGCATGGTTATCCCTGCTGACTACGGAGAATTTGACCGACGCTGAGCGGAATATGAGGCATTACCCGTGGTTGGAACCCATTTATCAGGAAATCGCCCTGCTGCGTCGTAGCCCGGAGGAGGTCATCGGTATGTGGTCAGAAGCATTGCGGATATTAGATGAGAATTCCCTGAAATACTATGTGGAAGAACTGAAAGAAGAGCTGGATAAAGAAAAGATGCGTATTCAGGAAAAGGATGCGGAAATTGCAGCTTTAAAAGCCGAGCTGGAAGCACACAAAGCTCAGCAGACAGACCAGAAAAGCTAAAGAATTAGAATCCCTAAAAGCGTAACTGACAGCAAAGTAAAACACCATCAGACAGGAAAATCAAACAGGCAAAGCTGAGGATGAATAATCAGGCAAAAACCACGGCTGGCAGATCAGAGGATATCTGATTTGCCAGCCGTTCCCATTTCCCATAAAAATTTTTCTAAATAACCGTCTCCCGCTTCCTCTTCGGTACCCGTTCCCGGGAGAACGAGAACTCCATCCGGTACACGATCTGATCCATCAGAGTGCCCAGCACGATACCCGCCATCACGTCCAGGGCCGAGTGCTGCTTCAGGAACATGGTAGCCAGGATAATGGAAACCATGAGTACCAAGGAGGCATCGCGAATCAGGCGGTTGCGGCCAAGGCGCGGGTTATTCACCAGAGCCCGGTGGGCTGCAATGGAATTGAATACATGGATACTCGGGAAGATATTCGTCGGGGTATCCGTCTGGTACAGAATCTGCACCGCGAAGGTGAAGATATTGTGCCTTGGAAATTCGGTGGGTCGCAGCAAGTGTCCGTTGGGGTAGATGGTGGAGATCACCAGGAACAGCGTCATGCCGGTAAAAAGGAAGGCGCAGTACCGGTAAAACTCCTGTTTCGTTCCCTTGAAGAACAGGTACAGGAACACAGCGGCAACGTATACAAACCACAGCAGATAGGGCACGATGAAATATTCCACGAAGGGAATCTTATCGTCCAGCCATACATGGATTACATGATAAGGCAGGTTGGCCCGGCTCTCCAGCCAGAAAAACCAGGGCAGGTAGAGAAAGGCGTAGAGCAGAACCCAGGCGTGCTTATATTTCTGGAAAAATGCTTTCATACGGTCAACCTCCTTCTGCAAAATCAGATAACTTCTTTAAACCTGAATCGCAGTATAGCACAAAGCCATTTCCGGTTCAATCGGGTTCATAATATTTTAAGAAAAAAATCACAATTTTATGACAGCCCTTCTTATTTATCTCCGGCAGCCAGAAGCGTGAGCGCCTGCGGGCAGCAGGACAGCGTCACCGTCCCTTTCATCAGGCAGGGCTCGCCGTCCGTATGGAGAGGCAGGACGCCGGAGACCGTTATCTGGGCGCTCCGGGCCCGGTAGATATGGACGCCCGGGAAAATGGTGTGAAGGCCGATGTAAGCCGTCGGCAACATGAGTCCGATGAGCAGCTTGCCAAGCTTATTGACCACAAAAAAATCCAGCGCCCCGTCGTGAACATCTGCCCGGGGAGAAAGCCGGAGACCGCCGCCCTCGCAGCAGCAGTTCATGCCCGATACAAAATAAGCTTTGGAAAAGATACGCGATTTCCCATTGCTGAGCGTAACGGTGACAGGAACGGGTTTACATAAGATAATCTGCTTCAGGGCAATGCCGGCATAGGTGAGCTTGCCCAGGTGAAGCCGGTTTAGCAGCCGCTTCATCCGGGAATCCAGCGCCTCCTGGCAGACCGCCGCGTCAAAGCCGCAGCCGGAGCTTACGGCAAAATAACGCTTCTGTCCGTTCCGCTCCATAAGTCCCAGATCGATTTTATCAAAGCGTGCAGGATGCAGAACATTCTGTACGGTGGCCTCCGTGTCCGTGGGAAGCCCCATGCAGCGCGCGAAATCATTGCTGGAGCCAGTGGGTATGTATCCGAAGATGACCCGGGAAAAATCCCGGATTCCGTTCAGCACCTCATTGACGGTACCGTCGCCGCCGACCGCGATCAGGGTCAGGCGTTCCCCGCGGGCGGTGATATCCCGGGCCAGCTTTGTGGCGTGCCCCTGATAGGAGGTGAAATACACCCGGTACTCGGTATTCTCCTGATCCAGTATTTTTTCGGCCTTCTGCCAGACGTATTTTCCATTTCCCGAACGGGAAGCAGGGTTTACAATAAAATAATACACGCTTTTATCCTCCTGTATCTATAGGTCAAGTATAGCATTGGAGGAGGGCTTGTTCAAGAAGAGAAAATAACTAGAAAATATTAGCAAATAAAAGAGCAATTTGGGTGCAATGACAGGAAAATGCATGATACAATGAAATGTAGAATTATCCGGAAAAATGTTGGAGGTGTTGGAAGTTGTCGAAAGCATGGAGACTGTATGTCTGCGGCTGCAGAGGGTCAATGCCCATGCACGGGGACGAATACAGTGAATTCGGCGGAGCCACCAGCTGCTATATTCTGAAAAAGGGAACCTATGCGCTGGTACTGGATTGCGGAAGCGGATTTACAACTGGCTGACGGCCTTTGATGATAATGAGGGAAATTATCGGCTGACAGAAAATATTGATGTGGCAGGCTTCCAGGACAGGCAGTGCGCGTTCATCCCTTATGTGGAGAATGCGCAAATTCGGAATCTGACCTTTGAAAATGTGATCCTTGGAAAAACGGACGCCAATAACACCAATTATATGGGAATCTTCGGCGAACCGCTGTATATACATATTACGTCTGTATACAATCAGGATAATTCGAATGATCTGACCAGCTGGTACGCGCTATGAAGGCAGAGGGAAGGAACTATCAGAACTTTCTGATTATGAACGATCTGGACTTTAGTACGTTGCCGGATTCTGTGAAGAACGATTCGGATTTGATGAACCTGAATATCAACCGGATGTCCGGTGCTGACTATACAGAGCCGCCATTTGAAAATGAGCAAGTGTCCAAGGATTATCTGCTTTTCGGAAAGAGGCCGGATCAGGAAGAAGGAAATCAGGAAGCGCCGCAAGGCAGTTATCCGGCAGGTCCGACGATCACACTGAAAAACCTGAATATGACAGGCGGAAGTGGCGCAAGCTGGATCCGCGCGCTGCAGGGAACCCTGGAGGGTCTGCGGTTTGAGAATATTACCTGGAACAACAGAGGAGGCGGAAGCTATATCGGTCTGATCGGAAGAAGTACCGGTACGGTAAATTATGTAGATTTTGACCGGATTACCATCCATGCCAATAAGGCAAGTGATTATGTGGGCTGTATCGCCTATAATCAGGGAGATATGGAATATGTCCGTGCAAAGGATATCCAGATTTCCAACGATCCGAATACCCGTACTAATTATGTGGGCGGTCTGGTAGGCTATGGCGAGAGACCTCTGGAGCACTGCAGCGCAGTGGGAAGTGAGGGTGACAGAGGCGGAAGTAAAGACTTTACCTTTAAGATTTCCATAAACTCCGAGACCGGAAGAGCAAGCGAGTATACCGGAGGCCTGGCCGGCCGGCTGAATAACAACTATGCCCGTTACTGCTATGTGGATCGCGTCAGCGTCGCCGGAAGAGGGTATACCGGAGGTTTGGCCGGTTATGCGCATCAGTATTACGGAACCCGTGACGATTCTACGGTAGATGACAGTATCCGCCGGAATGAAATCTTCTATTATATACAGGTTACCAATAGTAAGGTAAGCGGAAATTATTATACCGGCGGCGTCTTCGGTACCTGCAGCTATATTACCAGGGCGATCAGTATGCACAATACAGTAACTCAGGCGGAAAGCAGCTCCTATGGAGCAGGCGGCGTTATGGCTACAACGGGCGGCTGGGGTCTCTCCTGGCTGTATGTGGAGGACTGTGATGTGACCACAGCAGGAAGGGCTGCGGGCGGAATCAGCGCATACAACGATAGCTATACACAGTGCGTGGTAAAAGACAGCAGGGTTCAGGCCCAAACCATGGCGGGCGGTCTGGCAGGCGTATCTCCCTATACCACATACCGGTGTCAGGTAGAAGGCTGTGAGATCAAGGCAGATACCTACGCAGGCGGTCTGATTGGTTACGCGCTGAGTAGTGGAACCAGTAATTATTACATATACGACTGTGTGGTAAATGGCGGTACGACAGTAACAGGAACCGGAGCCAAGGTAACAGGAAAGGGAAATTATACCGGCGGACTGGCCGGAACGATGATTGGTTATATGCAGACCGTAGTAAGTCCGCAGACCATATCCAGCGCAATCGGTTCTACTGTGACCCTTACCTATCCGAATACGGTGGTGAACAGTATTATCGTAGGAGGTACGGTCGAAGGCAACGCACAGACGGGAGGTCTGATCGGACAGTTTGACGCGGGAGACAGACCGATTAACCCGGACGACGGTAAACCGCTGGACGACATAGACAGCGGATACATCGGATACATCAATAACCAGAATTACAGCAAGGTTCTGGTTGCGCCGGTATCAGTGACGGGAAGCAGTTCTGTAGATGCGGTGTACAACAGCGCCAGCACGGCCACCGGAGACGGCGCGGGAATCGGATATCTGCGCGTATACGAAGGGATTGACGGTGATGTCGAGAATGAAGTAAAGCAAATGACGAAGCTGTCGGCTAAATTAAATGCATCTAATAAAAAACTGACTACGGAAGATCAGAAAAAAACCTATACGGTAGATGACAGCTGGCTTGCGGACGAAAAATCCTACAAGGGAAATAATCTGGCAACAGGCGGCCTGTATCTGAGGGAAAGCTCAAACAATCGGTTCTTTGATACGGACAACCGCGGGAAAACGGAAGATGGTAAAACAATTACAACCTTCCCGTTGTTGCATGGACAGCACAATGATCTGGTATTGTTTGCAAATCGGACGGCGAGTATAAAGGATACTCCCACATCTACTACCACCCAACAGGTGACGAAACCGTATTTGTTCTGGATATATGGAACGGTGGACAGCGTACCCTACGGAGGCAGCGACAGCATCCGAAGCGGCTCTGTCGTTCAGGACGGTATCCTCCTGCCGAAGGCGGCAAAGGAGGCGTCTGGAGCTACAGGCATTTCCCTGATGAGCACGGACGCGGAGATCGCGGTAGAACCCGATACCCTGACCCGTTACGCCAGCGGCATTGACCGGCTGAATATCGACATTCCGGAGGAGATCTGCGGACTGGGATTAAGCTGGAAGATCGAGAACGCGGACGGCGATATCACAGCCTCCGGCGACATCGACGACCTGAAGGCTTCGGGAAGCACAGGCGGACCGAGAAGCTTAAGTATCCGGTATGATTACAACACCTATCTGACGTTAAGTCTGATGGACGGCGAGGAGGTATATGAGACCTACGCCATCGACCCTGCGACCCAGGCGAGAACCCTGACAAGCAGCGGCGGGGATCAGTATTATATCCGGAAGGACGGAGTGGTATCTGTAGCGAAACTGGCAGAAGCACTGAAGAATCAGGATGCGGAAAAGGCCGGAGATTACGCGGCGGACGCTCTGGCGGCAGAAGGAACCTTTGTCCATGTCTATGGTTCGGAAGCGCTGGGCGCAGACGGACGGATCGTGGATCTGACCACAGGCGAGGCGACCGGAAGCGTGGATAGCGCGGCGGTGGGAACGGTGAGTCTGGACGCCCAGGCAGCCTACACCACCTATACCGGCAGCGGTTCCGTACTGGAGCTGTATTCCGATTACTCTCTGGCGACCACAGAGGGACTGACCGCAGCGCGGCAGTTCCGGATGTTCTCCAAGAAGGGACAGACCTTCGCGGTAGATGTGGATACGGCGAAAGAGGACGGAGCGGGACTGCACGATCTGGTAGCGGATATCTACGAAAACGGACAGAGTAAGTATCAGTATCTGTCCTATCTGACTGCGGACGGAAGCGTAAAGGATCTGAACGACAGACTGCACTGGCCGAAGGAACTGAGCAACAATGGCCTGGGCGAGATCGCCGGCAATATAACCGGCACAGAGCCGATCCTGCTGGTGCGCTACGAGGACAATACGGTGGCGGCCTTCCAGTATCTGACCGGAACGCTGATCGCGAAGGATAGCGGAGAGCAGAAGAAGCTGAATTTTATCCGCTACGCGAATATCTGGCTAGCAGACCTGAAGAGCTCCTTTAGGAAAGCGGACAATACCGCCTATCTGGCAGCAGTGAAGGTGGCGGACGGCCTGTTGGAAGAGCCCATCGATACGGAACTGGCGCTGAATGTGACCGGAAAGGCGGAGAACTTCTCCACAGAGCTTCAGGAGGGTAAGACAGCCAACCGGGTAACGGCAGGCAACAACCTGCTGGCCGGAGCTCTGAACGCGGCTGCAGCCAACTGGAAAGACGAGGCGCTGAACGCAAAGGGCGAGAAGGGCCAGGGCTTCCTGGATACGGCTCAGACGATACTGGAAGACAGCGTGCGGGAGCTGGCGGTAAGCTATGATAAAGACAGCAGCAAGGGCAGCGACAGCACCACTGTCGAGCCGGATGCAGCTGCAGCCACAGAAAAGGCAGCCGATGAGATCGCCATTGACAGCGGAAACGCGGCGGCCATCAAGAGTACGATCCGAAGCGCGCTGGAGCAGCCGGAGACAAAGGCGAAGCTTATAAGCGAGCTGACGGCCCAGGGCATTGACGCGAAAGAGGCGGAAAAGCTGCTCTCTGAGTACAGCACAGAAGTAAGAAAGGCTGTGGACGAGGCGGCGGCCCGGCAACTGGAGACTCCGGATATCGTGAAGGCGGCAGAGGCTGCGGACGCGGAGACGGAAGACGCCGAAGGAATGGCAGAGGCGGACGGAACCGGTAAGGGAGGCACGGCTAAGAAAGATGTGCCGAACAACGGCTATGTCATCGCCATGAACAGCGAGACCGGCGAGTACGAGGTTTACAGCGAACAGGAACTGCTGGACGGCAATAAGCCGCAGGCTTCCCTGATAAGCGAAAATCAGAAGCTGACGGCGCTGAAGTCTGCCGGACTGCTGAAGAATACAGGCATTGACCTGGAAGCGCTGAAGGTAACGGCGGAAGAAAACAGTCAGGGTATCCTGCTGCTGGCATGCGCAGGCGGCGCTGTTCTGATTCTGCTGCTGGTTATGTACCGGAAGCGAAAGAAAATGGGATAAGCAAGGTTGCCGGAAACGGTGACGGAAAAAAATAGTGTCGGCCTCGGCCGGCACTATTTTTGTGTACCGGGAGGAATTGGAGTATTACAGAAATCGTAAATTAAGCGGACGGCAGAAACATAACGCCAAGTGGATGGCAATTTATAATGATTTTGTCATTGGATATGAGAGTGGTATGACGATGGTAGAAATTGCGAAGCGGAACAATGTCAGTGAGAGAACGATTTATAGGTATAAAGCGTACTATGACAAAATAAGGGAAAAAGAGGAATAGACCATTTTGCTGATGTCAGCAATATGTTATATGAGAGTCGCAGACGATTTTTTTGACCGCAAAATGGATGGAGGAGTTTTATGGCAGAAGATAGCAAGAAAGAAATTGCTGTGATTGATATTACAGAAGAATATTTGAAAGAAAGAATTTATGAAATTCGAGGACAAAGAGTAATCTTAGATGCCGATCTTTCTGAAATATATGGTTATACTACAAAAGCATTTAATCAACAAGTAAAAAATAATATGGAGAAATTTGATGAAGATTTTATGTTTGAACTTACGGATGACGAGGTAGAAAATTTGCGGTCAAATTTTTTGACCGCAAATCTTAACAGTAAGAGCAGATATAATCCTCATGTATTTACAGAGCAAGGATTGTATATGTTGATGACTGTCTTGAAAGGACCGTTGGCAGTTAAGCAGAGCAAGGCATTAATAAGAACCTTTAAGAAAATGAAAGATTACATATTAGAAAATCGTGATTTAATAGGTCAGCGGGAAATACTTCAGTTAAGCATGGAGACTGCCAACAACAGAATAGAAATTAACAAAATCAACTCAGATATGCTCTCTCTTGAAAAACAGATTTCCGATGTTGCAGAAGGCTTAAAGGAGGTTGTGACAAAATCTGAGTTGGCTGATATGATGAACAGCTTTGTTTCAGATGATAATGAGAAATGGCTCATGTTTAATGCAAAATTTAGTAGTGCAGATGAGGTATATGAGTCCATTTATAAGCAGGCAAAGTCGTCGATATATGTTGTTGATAATTATATTGGATTAAGAACACTGGTACATCTTAAAAATTCTCCTACAGGAGTAAATATTACTTTATTCAGTGATAATGTTGGAAATAATAAACTTCACAATATAGAATTTACGGATTTTTGCAAGGAATATCCATCC
The DNA here is from genome assembly GCF_025567165.1 of Laedolimicola ammoniilytica. Classification (NCBI taxonomy): domain Bacteria; kingdom Bacillati; phylum Bacillota; class Clostridia; order Lachnospirales; family Lachnospiraceae; genus Laedolimicola; species Laedolimicola ammoniilytica. Next base: position 16,509 of record NZ_JAOQKC010000011.1, on the reverse strand, counting down.
GTAAAAATATCAATGAAAAAGACAGGTGGTATATTCCATGATCGTTTTATCGTATTAGATTATGGATCTGCTAATGAAAGGATTTTCTTATGTGGGGCTTCATCAAAGGATGCAGGGGCTAGAATAACCAGTATTGTTGAAGATTATGGAATATCTAAATATGCCCCGGTTATTGCCACACTGTTGAAAAATCCAACTTTGATTTTACCACATTAGAGGGGTATGATATTTCTGTTGTAATTTTCATGGATTTCACATATAATAAAAGTGTGATTTTGAAGCATAAAACTCCAATAAAAATGTGAGGAGTGATTCGATGGAACGATTTATTTTAAAAAAGCTGATGGCCTGGAAGAATTCTCCCTACCGTAAACCTTTAATCCTGAAGGGCGTACGTCAGGTGGGTAAGACCTGGATTCTGAAAGAGTTCGGCAGACGCTGTTATGAAAATACAGCTTACTTTAACTTCGACGAAAACGAAGAATATAAGCAATTTTTTGAAACAACCAAGGATGTGGACCGGATTCTGCAAAACCTTATGCTGGCAAGCGGTCAAAAAATCGTGCCTGAAAAAACCCTTATCATCTTTGATGAAGTGCAGGACTGCCCTAAGGTCATTAACGCTATGAAGTATTTTTGCGAGAACGCATCGCAGTACCACGTTGCCTGCGCCGGTTCCCTGTTGGGGATTGCTCTGGCGAAACCTTCCTCTTTTCCGGTGGGTAAGGTCAACTTTATGCAGATTGACCCGATGACCTTTCAGGAATTCCTGCTTGCCAACGGGGATGAAAATCTGGCGCAGTATCTGGAACAGGTGGACAGCCTTGCACCCATCCCTGACGCCTTCTTTAATCCACTGTATGAGAAGCTGAAAATGTACTATGTCACCGGTGGTATGCCGGAGCCGGTATTGATGTGGACGGAGGCACGGGATGTTTCTGCCATGCAGGAAGCATTGTCCGGAATCATCGGAGCCTATGAGCGAGATTTCGCCAAACACCCTAATCTCAGCGAGTTTCCGAAAATCTCAATGATCTGGAAATCCATTCCTTCTCAACTGGCAAGAGAGAATAAGAAGTTCGTCTATAAAGTGGTCAAGGAAGGCGCGCGGGTCCGTGAGTATGAGGACGCCCTGCAATGGCTGGTGGATGCCCGTCTGGTGCATAAAATTTACCGCAGCTCAGCTCCCGGTCTGCCGATTGCAGCTTACGATGACTTGTCTGCTTTCAAGATTTATCTGGTGGATGTGGGACTGCTCCGTCGTCTGGCACAGCTGGCCCCCACTGCCTTTGGCGAAGGTAACCGCCTTTTTACGGAATTCAAAGGCGCATTAACCGAAAACTTTGTGCTGCAGACTTTCATTACGCAGTTTGAAGTTATGCCCCGCTATTGGAGCCAGAACAACCCGCCTTATGAAGTAGATTTCCTCATTCAGCGGGAGAACGACATCTTCCCCGTGGAGGTCAAATCCGAAGCCAACACAACCAGCAGAAGTATGAAGAAGTTCAAGGAGCTGTTCCCTGATAAGGTCAGGCTCCGTATCCGTTTCTCATTGGACAATCTGAAGCTGGATGATGATGTGCTGAACATTCCGCTGTTTATGGCAGATCAGGCGGATAGACTGATCGGATTGGCATTGGAGCAGCTACAGAAATAGAATTTATATTTAAACCATAGTGATTGGAAAAGAGTATCCTGTTTACATTCGGGGAAAAATCGTGTACAATAAAGAAAACGTGTGCCTGCCCGGAAAGGGAGCAGGAAGCACAGAGAAGATCAAGAGAACAATTGGGAAAAAGGAGCTTTGCATGAAGAAAGCAGTGATTATAGGCGCCGGACCGGCAGGTGTAACGGCGGCGTATGAGTTATTAAAAAAGTCGGATGAGTACGAGGTACTGATTCTGGAGGAGAGTCAGGAGATCGGCGGTATCTCCCGCACAGTGCGTTACAATGGCAACCGGATGGATATCGGCGGACACCGTTTCTTCTCCAAGGACGACCGGGTAACAAAGTGGTGGGACGAGATTATGCCCCTGCAGGGCGCGCCCTCCTACGATGATAAGAAGCTGGGACGCCAGGTGCCCCTGGCGGCAGGCGGACCGGATCCGGAGAAGGAAGACCGGGTGATGCTGACACGTAACCGTGTATCCCGTATCTATTACGGAAAGAAGTTTTACGACTATCCGGTCAAGGTCAATGCGACTACCATCAAGAACATGGGCTTTGCCACCACCATGGTGGCGGGCTTCAGCTATCTGAAGGCTGCCGTAGCCAAGAAGCCGGAGGATTCCCTGGAGAACTTCTATATCAACTGCTTCGGCAAGAAGCTGTACTCCATGTTCTTCGAGGGCTATACCGAGAAACTGTGGGGACGTCACCCCAGCGAGATCGACGCTTCCTGGGGCGCGCAGCGTACCAAGGGACTTTCCATTATGGGAATCCTGAAGGACAACGTACAGAAGCTGGTGCCGAAGAAGCAGGACAAGCACCAGGTACAGACCTCCCTGATCGAAGAGTTCAATTATCCCAAGTACGGCCCGGGCCAGCTCTGGGAGACCGCTGCGTCTGAGGTAGAGAAGATGGGCGGCGAGATCCGTAAGGGCTGCAAGGTGACCAGACTGCATACCGTGGACGGCCGGGTACAGAGCCTGTCCTATGTACAGAACGGCGAGGAGCATACCATCGAGGGCGACGTATTCATTTCCTCCATGCCGGTGAAGGATCTGGTAGGCGGCATGAACGATGTGCCGGAAGAGATGAGCAAGATTGCGGCGGGACTGCCCTATCGTGATTTCGTGACGGTGGGACTGCTGGTGGATAAGCTGAATCTGAAGAATGAGACGAAGCTGAAGACCCTGAACAATATTGTCCCGGACTGCTGGATTTACGTGCAGGACGTGGGCGTAAAGCTTGGCCGTATCCAGGTGTTCAACAACTGGTCCCCGTATCTGGTTTCCGATCCGGATCACAAGGTATGGATTGGTCTGGAGTATTTCTGCAGCGAGGGCGATAAGTATTGGAACATGAGCGAAGAGGAGTGGGTGAAGTTCGGTATCTCCGAGCTGGTAAAGATGGGTGTCATCACCAGCGAGAAGGACGTGCTGGATTCCCACAGAGAACGGGTGAAGAAGGCATACCCGGCTTACTTTGATACCTATGACCATATGGACGACCTGATTCAGTACCTGGATACCTTTGAGAACCTGTACTGCGTAGGCCGTAACGGTCAGCACCGCTACAACAACATGGATCACTCCATGGCTACCTCCTTCGAGGCTGTGGACAATATCCTGAGCGGCAGAAAGGATAAGAAGAATATCTGGAGCGTGAATACGGAGAAAGAGTATCACGAGGAAAAGAAGGAAGCATAAAGAAGATAGATATATAACAGGGCGCGGCCGGAAGGCCGCGCCTTTTCGATCCTGCTTTTGTGTTGCGTGTAAAAGGAGGTCGAAACGACAGGAAACCTGTCGTTTCCGGGAAAAATTTGTAGAAATTCAAAAATTGACCAGGCTTCTGGGAGCGGTATAATAAAAGCAGTGAAAAAAGTCATGAACTGTATCCAGCAAGTCACAGTCAGATTCCCGGCATATCGCCACGATTTTCACAGCTTAGTAAGACAGGCAGTTACGCAGCGCTGCCGGAAAGAGAGGATGGAATGGAAGAAATCCGGAGAGAAAACGACGGGACTACGAAAGAGAAAAAGAGAAGTCTGGAAGACTTGAATGTAATAGACGATTTCCTGATGAACGCAGCAGCATCCGATCGGGAGGGAGGGGAAGAATTCTGCCGCCTGATATTATCGACGCTTCTGAACCGGGATATCGGCAAGGTTCGTGTAAATCCCCAGAAATTTATACCGGCCAGCACGCCGAACCAGCGGGGAATCCGTATGGACGTGGAAGTAATCGAGACCACAGCGGAGGTTCTGAACGTCTACGACATTGAGCCCTGCCGCTACCACAAAAAAGGTCTGGAAAAATCCAACCGTTTCTACCAAGCTAAAATCGACAGCCGTTACTTGGAGAGCGGCGAGCGGGATTTTACAAAGCTGCCAAATCTCTATGTGATAACGATCCTGCCCTACGATCCATTCGGGAAGGACTATATGATGTATCAGTTTCAGAATCAATGTCTGGAAGTCCCGGGGCTTGAATATCGGGACGGATTGCGTTATATTTATTTTAATACAAAGGGGAGAAAGGGCGGAAGTCCGGCGATTCGGGAATTGCTTCACTATTTCCAGAACAGCACGGAAACTTGCGTCAGGAGCGAAACGTTACAGAGGATACATGAACACATCAAAAAGGTAAAAGTATTACCGGAGGTGAGGGAAGAATTTATGAGACTGGATGACATCATATACTACGAAAGAGAAGAGGCCGCAGAGAGGGCGGCAAAAGAAACGAGAATTCAGAGTATTTTAGAATTACTGGAAGAATATGGAAAAGTTCCGGAAGAACTCAAAGAAAAAATCGCAGCCCAGGATGATAAAGAAACCCTGAAAGGTTGGCTGAAGCTCGCAGCGCGTTCTGAGAGCCTGGAGGATTTTGAAGCAAAGATGTAGAGAAAAGAGAATAGCCCTGGCAGGTGTGTGTACAACCTGCCAGGGCTGTTCATTTTTGAAGACAATCTGTTATTTACGCCGCGAATTTCTGCCAGTATCCCATCACAAGGATAAAGAGTACAATCAGCGGAAGAATGTAGCTGACATAAAATCTGGCCCATTTCGGGAACTTGATTCCCTTACCGGCGTCTGCCTCGGCAATGAAGTTATCCCAGCCCCAGCCGTAGCGGCTGGTACAGAACAGCAGGTAGAGCAGGCTTCCCAGGGGAAGCAGGTTGTTGGATACGATAAAGTCCTCCAGATCCTGGATAGTGCTTCCGGCTCCCAAGGGCGCGACACCGCTCCAGACATTGAAGCCCAGTACGCAGGGCAGGGACAGCACCAGGATCAGAACCAGGTTTACAAGGACAGATTTTTTACGGGTCCAGCCCCACAGGTCGATGCCGAAGCTGATGATATTTTCAAAGACGGCAATGATGGTGGACAGGGCCGCAAAGCTCATAAAGATAAAGAACAGGGTTCCCCACAGCCTTCCGGCAGCCATCTGGTTGAAGATATTCGGCAGGGTGACAAAGACCAGTCCGGGTCCCTCGCCCGGATCTACCCCGAAGGCAAAGCAGGCCGGGAAAATCACCAGTCCGGCCATCAGGGCCACGATGGTGTCCAGAATACAGATATTGACAGATTCTCCCATCAGGGTGCGGTCACGGCTGATATAGCTGCCGAAGATGGCCATGGCGCCGATACCGAGGCTTAAAGTAAAGAAGGCCTGTCCCATGGCAGCGAAGATGACCTCTCCGAGTCCATTTTTCACGATTTTGCCGAAATCGGGAATCAGATAAAACTGAAGTCCCGCGGAGGCGCCCGGAAGGGTCACGCTGCGGATACAGAGCACGATCAGGATAATCAGCAGAAAGGACATCATGATTTTGGTGATGCGTTCAACGCCGTTCTGGAGCCCCATACTGCAGATACCGAAGGCCAGAAGTACAGCCACCACCATCCAGAAGGTCATGGAGTCCGGAGAGGCCAGCATATCATTGAATACGCCGCCCACCTGATCCGGGGCGAGTCCCTGGAAGGAACCGGAAGCTATCTTAAAGATATAGGAAATCATCCAGCCGCCCACGATGGTATAGAACATCATCAGCAGGTAATTGCCCAGCATGGCCAGATAGCCCTCGATGTGCCATTTGGTGCCCTTGGGCTCCAGCACATGAAAGCTGCGGGCCGCGGACTTCCGGCTGGCGCGGCCCACCGCAAATTCCATAGCCATAATCGGCATGCCAAGAATGATCAGAAAGATCAGATAAATCAGTACAAAGGCAGCTCCGCCGTATTTACCGGTGATATAAGGAAAGCGCCAGACATTTCCCAGTCCGATGGCGCAGCCGGCTGAAATCAGGATAAAACCCAGCCGGGATGAAAAGCGTTCACGTTTTTCCATACAGAATTCTCCCTCTTATTTTAAATAAGTATAATCATAGCAAATAATGTGCCAATGCGTCAATACAGCAGATTAACGCGATGAAAAACTGGCAAAAAAAGAACACTTTTCTGCTCTTTCAACAGAAAAGTGTTCGAAGGTTTTTCAAGATACCCTTAGCTTATGCTGTCTTGAAGATAGCGGTCCGGTAACGGTCCAGGACTACCAGAAGGATAGTTCCCACAATCGTGGCGGTCAGAATCTCGCCCAGAGCCACGGTTCCCATCATAAAGTGAATCGGAAGGGGCTCGCCGTAGCCGTATTTCAGAACCCAGGGAATGATGAGCGCGTTGGCCACCACCGGCGGAACGGAAGCCAGATACCTGCTCTTATTGCGGAGTGCGTAGGTGGCGAAAGCCGCGATGAGTGTCGCCACGCTTCCTGCGATTACGTCCAGAAGAATGCCGCCGCCCAGAAGATTGGCGATTAGACAGCCCACGAAGAGGCCGGGAACCGCAGCCGGCGTAAAGAACGGCAGAACCGTCAGCGCTTCGGCAATCCGGGTCTGGATGGGTCCGTAGCTGATGGGCTGGAACACCACGCAGAGCACTACATAGATGGCAGCGATCATGGCTGCCTGGGTCATAAACTGCACCTTGTTTGTCTTCATATTCAGTTCTCCTTTAGTTTTGTTTTACGAGTGGAAGGTCACGAACACTCGGCACATTTATAGGCGGTGACCGCCTGGCAAGCCCTGTACGACCTTGTTTTTATGGGCTTTGCAACAGGCGATAGTATAGCATGGTTTGGACGGAAAATCAAGGCTTGTCCGAGATTTGTCCGAGATTGCCCGGAAAACCTGGAAAATAGAAAAAAAAAAGTGAAAAATACGTTGACTTAAATGTTATAAAATGTTATGATGTGTTACAGATAACCGGGCTAATATAACAAATCTTAACAAAAGGATGTATCATTATGAATCTGCTTAGAAAAGAGACCATAGGAAAATATATCCAGGATAAGGGCGCTGTTACCGTAAAGGAGCTGGGAGCTCTTTTTCCGGAGGTTAGTCTGATGACGATTCACCGCGATCTGGAGAAGCTGGAGCGGGAGGGTGTGATCACCCGGACCCGGGGCGGAGCCATTGCCGTGGTACAGGGTTCCAGTCCTACCGAGGCCAAGCTGGAAGCGCGTATGCAGACCAACATGAAAGCGAAGCGCGAGATGGCGAAAAAGGCACTGAAGCTGATAGAGCCGGGAAGCGCCATTTTTATGGACGCGGGAACCTCGAGTATCGTGCTGGCACAGACCCTGCCGGACATGGATTTGAACATCTTTACCACCGCGCCCAATGTGGCCATCGAGCTTTCCAGGTTATCCGCGCCGACGATCCATATGTGCTGCGGCACCCTGAACCGGCTGAACCAGGCCGTATCCGGACAGAGCACGCTTCAGATGCTGCAGGGAATCAACATTGCGCTGGCCTTCATCGGCGTGTCCGGTTACACGGATCAGGGAGGCTTCACCTGCGGCAAAGAGGATGAGATGCTGGTGAAGAGGCTCATGGTAGAGCGGGCCGGGAAAAAGGTCATCCTGATGGACAGCTCCAAGTGCGGCAAGATTTTACCGTATACCTTCGGAAATGTGGAGGATGTGGACTATATTATCACTGACGGGGAGATCCCGGAGGGCTTAAGAGAACGGGCAGAGAAGGCCGGAGTCGAGATTCTGTAGAGAATCCTGAACCAGTAAGTAATAAAATTGGAACTATATAGGAAAGTATAATGGAGGGTAAAAAAATGGCAGTAGGCGTATTGATGCCAAAGGCGGGAATCACCGTAGAGGAATGTGTGATTACGGAATGGCTGAAGAAGAAGGGCGACCACGTCAATGTGGGCGATGTTCTTTTCACCTATGAGACGGACAAGGCATCCTTTGAGTGCGAGTCCACAGCAGAAGGAACACTTCTGGACATCTTCTATGAGGATGGAGACGAGGTACCGGTTCTGGTCAATGTCTGTGCAATCGGACAGCCGGGCGACGATATCTCCGGAATTAAGGAAGGCGGATCCGCACCGGCAGCGGAAGCAGCACCGGCGGCAGCACCCGCTCCCGCAGCAGCACCTGCACCGGCAGCAGCACCGGCAGGCGGCGCGCATATGGCACAGGGAGTCCTGATGCCGAAGGCAGGAATCACCGTAGAGGAATGCGTGATTACCGAGTGGCTGAAGAAAGAAGGAGATCAGGTCAATGTAGGCGATGTTCTCTTTACATATGAGACAGATAAGGCGTCCTTCGAGTGTGAGTCCACAGCAGCAGGAACCCTGCTCAAGATCTTCTACGAGGATGGCGATGAAGTACCCGTACTTGTCAACGTCTGCGCCATCGGACAGCCGGGTGACAGCATCGAGGGGCTGAAGGAAGGCACCGCACCGGCGGCAGCGCCCGCAGCGGCTCCGGCACCGGCAGCAGCACCCGCACCGGCGGCAGCAGCACCGGCAGGCGGCGCGCATATGGCACAGGGAGTCCTGATGCCGAAGGCAGGAATTACCGTAGAGGAATGCGTGATTACCGAGTGGCTGAAGAAAGAAGGAGATCAGGTCAATGTAGGCGATGTTCTCTTTACATATGAGACAGATAAGGCGTCCTTCGAGTGCGAGTCTACAGCAGCAGGAACCCTGCTCAAGATTTTCTATGGCGACGGCGACGAAGTACCCGTGCTTGTAAATGTCTGCGCGGTAGGACAGCCGGGCGACAGCATTGAGGGTCTGAAGGAAGGCACCGCACCGGCGGCAGCGCCTGCAGCGGCTCCGGCAGCACCTGCACCGGCGGCAGCACCGGCTCCCGCGGCAGCGCCTGTAGCAGCGTCAAACGGACCGGCCAACCCGGACGCAAAGGTATCCCCGAGAGCCAGAAAGGCAGCGGCAGAGCTTGGCGTAGACGCTACAGCGGCTACCGGTACCGGCGCTCACGGAAGAGTCATGGAAGTGGATGTGAAGAAGTACGCGGCAAGCGCGCCTGCACCGGCGGCAGCAGCACCGGCACCCGCAGCGACGGCTCCGGCACCGGCGGCAGCAGCACCGGCTCCGGCAGCGGACGACGCGGAGTACACCGATGTGAAGTTCTCCGGCGTCAGAAAGGCTACCGCAAAGGGCATGATGAAGTCCTTAAGCACCATGGCGCAGCTGACCCATTATCATTCCTTCGACGCGTCCGCACTGCTGGCGCTGAGAAAGCAGATCAAGGCCAACGGCGAGACCATGGGCATGCCGAATATTACACTGAACGATATGGTACTGTTCGCGGTATCCAGAATCCTTCTGCATCATCCGGATCTGAACGCGACCATGCCTCAGGAGAATATGCTCCGTCAGTATCATCACGTACATCTGGGAATGGCAGTAGATACACCCAAGGGACTGTTTGTACCGACCATTTTCAATGCGGATCAGATGAGTCTGGCAGAGATCAGCACAGAGGCAAAACGTCTGGCAAAGCTTTGCCAGGAGGGCAAGGCGACGCCGGATATGCTTTCCGGAGCGACCTTTACCGTATCCAACGTAGGTTCCCTGGGTGTGGAGATGTTCACCCCGATTGTAAATCCGCCTCAGGTAGGTATCCTGGGTGTGTGCGGAACCACGACCCGCATCAAGGAAGTGGGTGGAGAAATCAAGCCGTATCAGGCCATGGGACTCTGCCTGACCTACGACCACAGAGCCATCGACGGCTCCCCGGCGTCCCGCTTTGTAAAAGAGCTTTGCGGAGCGCTTGAGAACTTCTCACTTCTGATGATGAAATAATTTTATTTAGCCAACCAACTTTCAAGCCGGGGGCGACACCAACCCCGCCCTCGGCTACTGCCATAAGGGCAGACAGGAAAGATACTGTTCAGCGGAAGCTGAATAATATAGAACTTAACCAAATCAAAAAAGGAGAAAGAACATGCCAAAGTCATTATATGTAGATCCGGACAAAATGCGTGCGGAAGGAAAAATCACATTTAAAGACATCCCGATCAATGTATACAAAAAGAGCGTAAAGGAAGAGGTAGAGGAAGGCAACTACACCAAGGAAGACCTGCTCCGCATCTACCGCGATATGAGTATCTGCCGTGAGTTCGAGGATATGCTGAACCAGATTAAGACGCAGGCAAAATACGCAGACGTGGAGACAACTTATCCGGGTCCGGCCCATCTGTCCCTGGGACAGGAGGCAGCCGCAGTCGGCGAGGCTTATCTGCTGGGAAAAGAGGACTTCACCTTCGGAAGCCACAGAAGCCACAGCGAGATTCTGGCAAAAGGTCTGTCCTGTATCCAGAAGCTGGATGACAAAGAGCTGATGGACACCATGGAGAACTTCTTCGACGGCAAGACCCTGAAGGCTATCCAGACGGTCAGCAAGGCAGAGGGCGATGTAAAAGAGCTGGCTATCGAGTTCCTGGTATACGGCGCTCTGGCAGAGCTGTTCGCCCGTGAAAATGGTTTCCACAAGGGACTGGGCGGCTCCATGCATGCGTTCTTCCTGCCCTTCGGTATCTACCCGAACAACGCGCTGGTAGGCGGCTCCGCAACCATCGCGACAGGAGCGTCCCTGTTCAAGAAATGTAACGACAAGGACGGCGTCGTAGTAGCAAACCTGGGCGACGGTTCCATGGGACGCGGCCCCGTATGGGAGGCACTTTCCTTCGCTACCATGGATCAGTACCGTACTCTGTGGGAAGAGGGAAGAAAGGGCGGCCTGCCGCTGATCTTCAACATCAACAATAACTCCTACGGCATGGGCGGCCAGACCTGCGGCGAGACCATGGGCTATGGCGAGCTGGCGCGTATGGGCGCAGGCGTAACCGAGAGCCAGCTGCACGCAGAGCGCGTGGACGGCTACAATCCGCTGGCAGTTATCGACGCATACAGAAGAAAGCTTCCGCTGGTTAAGAGCGGTGAAGGCCCGGTATTCCTGGATGTGGTTACATATCGTCTGCTTGGACATTCTACTTCCGACCAGAACGCGTACCGTACCAAGGAGGAGATCGAGGCATGGAAGGCACAGGATCCGATCATCACCTTCCGCAAGGCCATCGTAGACGCAGGCGTCGCTGAGGACAGCGAATTTGACGCTATCTGGGCAAAGACCAAGGAAAGAATGGCCCGTATCTGCCGCCTGGCAGCAGACAAGGATGCTTCTCCGTATCTTGACTTTGACAAGGATCCGGCTATCGTAGAGCGTCTGATGCTGAACAACGGACATCAGCGCAGCATGGATACTACCAGAGAGCCGTCTGTAATGGGACCGAAGGAGAACTGCAAGCGTTACAACGATATCCAGAAGAAGGTTCGTACACACTATATCGATGGTACAGAAGTAAGCTCCATGAAGCGTTATAATATCCGTGACGCTGTCTTTGAGCCCATGTTCAATAAATACTATGAAGACCCGACACTCATCGCTTACGGCGAGGATGTTCGTGACTGGGGCGGCGCGTTTGCCGTATACAGAGGATTTACCGATGTGATTCCTTACTCCAGACTGTTCAACTCCCCGATTTCCGAGTCTGCTATCGTGGGTACCGGCGTAGGCTATACCATGTGCGGCGGCCGCGCTGTCATCGAGCTGATGTACGGCGATTTCATCGGATGCTGCGGTGACGAGATCTTCAACCAGATGGCAAAATGGCAGGCTATGAGTGCCGGAATTCTGAAGATGCCGCTGATTCTTCGTGTATCTGTAGGATCCAAGTACGGCGCTCAGCACTCTCAGGACTGGACCGCTATGTGTGCTCATGTACCGGGACTGAAGGTTTGCTTCCCGGCTACCCCGTATGAAGCAAAGGGTCTGATGCAGGCAGCGCTGAACGGAACTGATCCGGTTGTATTCTTTGAGAGCCAGAGAATCTACGACGTAGGAGAGAAGTTCCACGAGGGCGGCGTTCCGAAGGAAGAGTACGAAATCACCATGGGTGATGTAGATATCATTACAGAGGGATCTGACGTTACTATCCTGACTGTCGGCGCTACTCTGTACCGCGCATACGACGCAGTGAAGGAACTGAAGGAGAAATATGGTATCTCTGCAGAGCTTATCAACCTGCACAGCCTGGTACCGCTTGACTACACCAAGATTCTTGAATCTGTAAAGAAGACAGGCAAGGTGGTTCTGGCTTCCGATGCATGCGCAAGAGGCAGCTTCCTGGACGATGTGGCAAAGAACATTACCACACTGGCATTTGACTATCTGGATGCACCGCCTGCAATCGTTGGCGCTCAGAACTGGATTACACCTCCGTTCGAGTACGACAAGTACTTCTTCCCGCAGAAGGAATGGATCCTGGATGCCATCAACGAGAAGATTATGCCGCTTAAGGATTACAAGCCGGTAACCAATGTGACAGCAGAAGAGGAACTCAGAAAGCTGAAGCTGGGCGTATAATCCACAGGTAGATAAAAGGTAAGAGAGAATGAATAAAATAGGGCGTCCCACCATTGGGACGCCCTATTTTTGAAAGACGTATGGGATTACAGCAGATAATTTCTTTCGCCGGGACGGATAAAGTAAGTCCGGTGCAGCCGCAGGGCCAGCATCAGGGTCAGGAATTCCGCCACGGGAATGGCAAGCCAGGCTCCGGTTATCCCAAAAAACCGGGGCAGAGTGAGCAGGGACAGCACGATAAATACCAGAGTCCGTAAGAATGAGATGATCGCGGATACCCGGCCGTTGGACAGGGCGGTAAAGAAGCCGGAGGAGGCGATATTAAAGCCGCTGAACAGGAAGTTGAAGGCAAAAATTCGAAAGCCCGCGTCGGCAAGCGTAAAGGTCTCCGGATCCCTGGTAAAGACAGAGACCAGAGGCGTGGAGGAGATGACGGCAATTACGGTCAGGGCCACGGAAGAAGCCAGCACAAAGAGAAATGAGGTCCGGTAGATGCTGCGAAGCTGCTTCCGGTTCCCGGCTCCGTACTGGAAGCCTACGATGGGGCTGATACCAATGGAAAAGCCCAGATAAAAGCCGTTGAACAGGAATTGCCCGTAAAGCAGGATGGTAATGGCCGCTACGCCATTTTCTCCGGCCAGATCCAGCATAATCAGGTTGAACAGGAAGGTGATGACAGCGTTGGAGAGCTGAGTCACCATTTCGGAGGAACCGTTGTAGCAGGCCATGAACAGCTCCTTCGGATGCAGCCGGAACCGGGTGAAATACAGGCTCTTCCGGGACAACAGGAAGTAAAAGAGCCCGGCCACAGCGGGAACGGACTGGCCGATACCGGTGGCAATGGCAGCTCCGGCGATTCCCATAGGGAACACCAGGATCAGGACATAGTCCAGAATCGCGTTCAGAATTCCGGCGCCGATGGTCAGAAAGAGACCCAGGGCAGGCATACCGGCTGTCACCAGATAGGACTGGAACAGGGTCTGAAGCATACAGGCCGGCGCGAACAGCAAAGACACTGACAGATAAGCCCTGCAGTCCGCAAGCAGGACGTCTGTGGATCCCAGGGCGCGGCAGAGGGGCGTCAGAAAGATTGGGGTCAGCACCAGAAGCAGCAGGCTGATGGCCAGGCCAATAACGGTAAGCTGGGTCAGGCATTCCCGTGCGTCCCGGTCCCGGCCTTCTCCCAGATATTTACTGATGATGGCGTTGCCGCCGGTGCCCAGCATGGTGGCGATGGCAATGACCACATTGATGACCGGAAATACAATATTCAGGGAAGACAGGGCATTGCTTCCCAGAAAACGTGAAATAAAAATGCCGTCCACAATGGTGTAGAGAGACATGAAAATCATCATAATGATGGACGGAAACGCGAATTTTAAAAGCGCCCAGGGCGTGAAATGCTGATTTAACGACGTACTCATAACAAACTCCTTTATCATCTGTAAGGAACAGCATATCGGATTAGAAGGTGTGCGTCAAGAATTTTAAGAAATTAGTTGATTGTCTTGAAAAATGCTTGATTTACGGGCATATTCGCAGGTTTGCAAATTGATTTTACTACTCATTTACTACTTTTAACGGATTGAGCCTTGATATGCAAAAAGCACCTGCGGGCTGCCGGATAGACCGCTACACCACCTTACGCGGCACGTCGAAAAGAAAAAATAAAATAACACCACCTATAAGGCGGCGTTTCTCACTCCTACACTGGAGAACAGGAACGCTGCTTTTTTATGCCCTCATGTTACGCAGTAAGGGCAAATGAAGCCTTGATTTATGCGGCTCTTAGAGCGCGGAAATGAGAAATGCAAGGGTTGATACCTTTTCCCTCAAAACCGCGTTTCTACTGCGTAACAAATCCAACCAAAGGAGTGATGAAGCTATGGCAGTTTTCCGCGTGGAAAAGAACAAAGGTTATACGGTTATGAGCAACCACCATTTACGCAACAAGGAACTTTCCCTAAAGGCAAAGGGCTTGTTGTCGCAAATGCTCTCACTTCCCGAAGATTGGGACTACACCCTTGCAGGGCTGTCCCTTATCAACCGGGAAAGTATCGACGCTATCCGCACCGCTGTATGGGAGCTTGAAAAAGCCGGATATATCACAAGGCGGCAGGGACGCGACGAGAAAGGCAAAATGACCGCTATCGAGTACACCATTTACGAACAGCCACAGCCCCTAGCATTGGATTGTCCGGTATTGGAAAATCCAACAGCGGATAAGCCGATATTGGAAAATCCGACACCGGATAACCCGACGTCGGAAAATCCAACGCAATTAAATAAAGAACTATTAAAAACTAACTTACCCAAAAAAGAAAAATTAAATACAGATGTATCAAGTACCCATTCCATTCCTTTCCATTCCCTAAATCCCTCTCCCTTAGAGGACGCGGCACAGCCGCCGGAACGGAAGCGAAAGGAAGCGACAGACGCATACAGCGTGTATGAGGAAATCATCAAGGACAATATTGAGTACGACTATCTGATACAGGACAGATACCTTGACCGGGACAGGATAGAGGAAATCCTTGCCCTTATTCTTGAAACCGTCTGCACCAAACGAAAAACAATCCGTATCGCCGGGGACGACTACCCGGCAGAGCTTGTAAAAGCAAGGTTTATGAAACTGAACAGCGAACATATCCGCTTTGTACTTGACTGTATGCAGGAAAACACCACCAAAATCCGCAACATCAAGCAGTACATGAAAGCTGCCCTTTTCAATGCCCCGTCTACGATTGGCAGCTATTACACGTCCCTTGTATCTCACGATATGGCAGATGGTACTTTTTATGGGAAACCGAAAAAATCCGGCATACCCGATTACACCTGCAACGAGGGCGAAAGCCTGTAAACCAACCCAAAGGAGGATTTGATTATGACACAGAAAACAGGAGCTTTGATTTTTGATGAAACCGCTGACCGCTACGACATTCGCTTTGACGTAAACGACTACTACGGGGGCTTACATTGCGGCGACTGCATGGAGGTCTTTGTGCGGGGCAAATGGAAGCCTACCCGTATGGAGTACGGGGACAACTGGTATCTTGTGGGTATTCGGGCGGCAGACCTTTCCGGGCTGCGGGTACGGATTTAACAGGGCGGCGTGAAAACGGACGCTCTTTTTTCATGCCCGCCCCGCTTCCCGGCGGCGGGCATACCACCATAGAACATGAAAGGAGGACACCCATTGCAGGAGGAAACCAACGAAAAGACCATAGCCCTTTACATCAAAACCGGGAAACTGACGGCACAGCAGCTCCAAAAGGCTATGAAAGCCCTGCTTGCACAGATGAAAAAGCAGCATGACAGACAGAAAATCCCGCATGGCAAACAGACCCTAAAGCAGCTTATGAAGCAGAACGCGGGCGTTTCCAACATTGAAATCACAAAGGACAATATCAAAGCCTTTGAGAGTACGGCGAAAAAGTACGGGATTGACTTTGCCCTAAAGAAAGACAGCACCGAAATCCCGCCCCGCTATCTTGTTTTCTTCAAGGGACGGGACGCGGACGCACTGACCGCAGCTTTCAAGGAGTTTTCCGCAAAGAAGCTGACGCAGGAACAAAAGCCCTCTATCCGAAAGCTGATTGTTTCCCTCAAAGAAAAGGCGGCGGCTTTGAACGCACAGCGGGACAAAGTAAAAAACAAAGACAGGGGGATTGCAAGATGAACGCTATCAACTGGAAAAAGCTGCTGCTTCCCAACATTCCCTATCTGCTCTTTGTGTATCTCTTTGATAAAGTCGGGCAGGCGGTACGCCTTGCGCCGGGAGCTGACCTGTCCGGCAAGGTGCTGTCGCTTGGGGAGGGCTTTTCTATGGCTTTTTCAAACCCGCTTCCGAGCCTTGCCCCTATGGATTTACTGATAGGAATTTTAGGCGCGGTGCTTATCCGGCTGATTGTCTATGTAAAAGGCAAGAACGCGAAGAAATACCGGAAAGGTATCGAATACGGCTCTGCCCGTTGGGGAACTGCCGAAGATATTAAGCCCTACACCGACCCTGTATTTCAAAATAACGTGCTTCTGACACAGACGGAACGGCTTACCATGAACAGCCGCCCGAAGCAGCCGAAGTATGCAAGGA
>NZ_JAOQKC010000010.1:0-121544 GCF_025567165.1 Laedolimicola ammoniilytica | reverse complement strand
AAGGGGGAAATGCGCTTTTAGAGACTACTTCGTTTATAATTTTTTAGTCTAAAAGAGCGTGTAAAAAATGATTTCTCATTTTTTCACACGCCCTCGCGCCGAGGCGCGGTTGCTTCAGCAACCATCTACCACTGCGCCGAGTGCGCATCTTTGCAAGCTCTGCTTGCTTTTGTGGAATAGGGAATTCTATCGGAATTTCCTATTCCATAACAAAAAATACAGGACATCTCCGGTTTTTCCGAAAAATGTCCTGTATCTTTCTTCTGTCTTATTTTACCTCTACCAGCTCAATCTTGAAATTCAGCTCCTTACCCGCCATCTCATGGTTGGCGTCGAAGGTGATGCTCTTCTCGTCTTTGGCGGTTACCTTCACCGGGAACGGCTGGCCAAACTGGTTGGTCAGGTATACGCCCTGCCCCACCTCCAGCTCCTCAGAGCCCGGAAGCTGAGCGATTTCCAGCGTGAAAATGGCGTCCGGATTCGGCATGCCGTAGGCTTCCTCGGGCATCAGGTGAATATCCACCACCTGGCCTACCTCCATGTCTGCCACCGCCGCGTCGAAGCCGCGGATCATCTGGCCTGCGCCACAGACGAACTCCAGGGGCTCGCCCCGGTCGTAGGAAGAATCAAACTGAGTGCCATCGTTGAAGGTTCCCTTGTAATGGGTTCTGCAGGTCTTGCCCACATTGCGTCCGGTAAGCTTCGGCTGGCCACAGCCGCCTCCGCAGGAGCTGCCGCAATCTCCGCCGCAGCCGCCTTCCTCATGATTGCCGCAGGAATGCCCCTCTTCGTGATCATGATGGTCACAGGTTGCGCCTGCGCTTGTCAGTTCTCCCTTCAGATAAGCCTCTACAGCTGCGTCCGTGTCACCTTCCGCTCCGGAACAAAGCTCCACACCCGCTTCTGCAAGAGCTGCCTGGGCTCCTCCGCCGATGCCGCCGCAAATCAGTACGTCGATGCCCTGAGCTGCCAGAAGTCCTGCCAGAGCGCCGTGTCCGGTTCCGTTGGAGCCAATCACTTCACTTTTTACGACCTGATTATTCTCTACTTCATATACCTTGAAAGACTCGGTCTTACCGAAATGCTGAAATACATTGCCATTGTCATAAGTTACTGCGATTTTCATGATAAAATCCTCCCGTTTTTATTATATACGCAAGCTGTGTTCCTTCTCTGCCGCTCCCGTTTATCGGCTTTTCACACGCTGCGTTTCTATATAGTATAGCGCCCTTTTGTCTTTCCTTCAAGACTCATACCTGACATAACAGATATGTTTTCTCACAAATGGACTGTTTTCTGCTTATTCCTCTGCCCGGACGGCCCAGCGCATTTTTGTGGAGCGGGCCCGGGGATTCCGCACACATTCTTCGGCTGATGGACGCACTACGTCTTTGGAATAGCTGCTGTAAATGCCGGAGCGATAACCCTCTTTCATGGCTGCCTTCACCAGCTTGTCCTCCCCGGAATGGAAGGTCAGAATGGCCGCGCGTCCGCCCGGCTTCAGAGCGCCCGGCAGCTTCTCCATGAACTCATAAAGCACCTCGAATTCCTGATTTACGTCGATACGAAGGGCCTGGAATACCCGCTGGCAAGTCTTTTTGACCGTCTCTTTTTTCTCCTTTTCCGGCAGGAAATCCAACGTTTTCTCGATAATCTCCCTCAGCTTTGTGGTGGTATCCACCCGATTTCCCCGGCGGATCTCATCAGTAATGGCCTTCGCCAGCTCCTCGCAGTAGGGCTCGTCGGAATTTTCATAGAGCATTCCTGCCAGCTCGTCCCTGCCGATGGTGTCCAGGCGCTCCGCCGCGCTGATACCCTTCTGCTGATTCAGGCGCAGATCCAGCGGGCCGTCCACCTTGAAGGAGAAGCCGCGCTTCGGATTGTCGATCTGCATGGAAGAAACTCCCAGATCTGCCAATACAAAATCGAAACCGCCCACTTCTTTCGCAATCTCATCAATGGTGCAGAAATTCTGCAGCTTAATGGTCAGAATATCCTCGCCGAAGCCCTGATCCGCCAGCCGCTTCTTCGTCTTGGCCGACTCCTCCGGATCCACGTCTGTGGCGTACATGTGACCCTGTCCCTTCAGGCACTGCATCATAGCCCTGGTATGGCCGCCATAACCCAGAGTAGCGTCAAAGCCAGTCTCACCCGGCTGGATTTTCAGGAAATCCAGGATTTCCTCTACCATAATGGAAATGTGCATGCCGGCAGGCGTGTTGCCCTTCCGGATCACGTGCTCCACCATGTCCTGGTATTTTTCAGGCTGATGCTCCTTGTATTTTTCTTCAAATTTTTTCGGATATTTGCCCTTGTAGCGCACGCGGCGCTTGTGGAGGGTCTGTTGTTCTTCCATGGTTTTGTTCTCCTGATTTCTGTATTGAAACTAGTTATATTTCCACCTTATTCTGAGCAAGAATTTTCTCTATATCCAGAATGGTCTTTTCCTTAATCTTTAGTTCTTCCGCATATCTTGCAAATTTAGATACCACTATACTTACTTGGGAAATTATATCTACACACTTTTTCTTTCTAAGTCCCATTTTCGTCCCAGTCATTAATAAATCGTCAAGATCTATACCACTTTTTTTCCCATTTACGGTCATCTGATGGGCGCTTAGCCACTTGTTCATAACATTATACGAAAAAGTCATATCATATGCTGGCGACAGTCTCCATTTTCCGCTTCTATCCATTAAGAAAGATATATTTTTTACATGATCATCCTGATTTACAGCTATACAGTTAAAAACCATTCTTCTGTAGAATTGTTCAATATCTTTCATTGGCAGATTCATTTCCTGCATGTATTGTGCTGCCATTTCATAACTGCACAGCCTTGGCTCTTTATAACTGATATGTGCTATTGCCCCCAATGATTGCATGTGTACCTTTTTTCCATCTATACGGTCAAAGCGTTTTGTCATAAAGTGGTTTTCCCCTGCTTTTGAATATATTCTGCATTCATTCATCTGAATTCCTGCATCCAGAGCCATTTTACAATACGCATACTCAATTAAAGTATATTCAGGCTCATCTTCCAATCCATGATCCCCATTTTTTGATACATTATCGAATTTCATCAGCCAATAATCATAATCCTTATCCAGGTTAAGCTGTCCTGACCGAATCTCATTTGTTTTTTTATTCCAGGCAATTAATGCTTTTGCCCGTGCGCCACCAGCAGAGCTCCCAACCTGAACCAATTGCGAATAGGTCAATGCTTCCTGTGCATTTAATGTAATTGACTCTCTTTGATTTAACACATCTGAAGCAAACTTGACCATTTCAGTCACATTGATATTTTCATTGATATCTGTTATTCCCGAGCTGGCTGGTACATATTCCAACGCTCCCATTCCTCTTTTTCCGGTATAACACAGTCTGTCAATTGCAGTAAAATCTTTTATTGATTTTCCCTGTGATGCAAGCCATTGTTCAATAACTTTATTGCCAAAACTATCTGGCAGAGAATCTACGACCAACCCCGGCATTCCCCAAAATGGTTCACCCGAAAGAAGCGGAAACTCATAAACAATATTACTAAGCGGCATCATAACCGGTGATATTTCTATTCCACTCTTTAAAAAATCAGCATCATATTCAAACGAAGCATATGGTTTGTTTAAATCCTGGTGTATAATTCCTACCCTGGTTCCCCACAAATATACTTCCGCAGTTGTATTCATTCTTCATCACCCCATTTAAAGCTGCTATTCGTATTCTCTTTTTTTCGTACCCGCTGCCTTGGTTTTTCACTCTTTTTTAAGTAAAAAGACGGGCGCTTCGTTTGATCCGGAATTAGTAAATCTATATTATTCTCCAGATTAAGTGCATACAAAATTTTAATAAAACTCTCAAGCTGAATGGATGCTCCCTGCTCCAGCCTGGATATACTGCGAACTGACACTCCTGACATCTCTTCCAGGTCTTTCTGTGAAATTCCCGCATTGACACGATATTGCTTTATTCTATCACCAATAAGTTTCTGGTATTCTAAGCCATTCATTTTACAAGCCACCTTTGTCTTTTTATATAATTATAATATAATAAAACGACAATTTTGTCTAATTATTTTTTAATTTAAAATATAATTGTGACAAATACGAGGCCTGCGTGGTATCCTCCATGGAATACCCGGCATGCCGCAATACTTTTTCTATCTCGGTGAGTGCCGCGCTCCATCCTTCTTCGGATTCCGTCAGAATCTCCAGCTCCAGAAAGTCCCCGAGCCCGGTCACTTGATCCACACAGGCCGTCAGCCGTCCCCGGTGAAAATAGTTCCGTACCTTTTCCACCGGAATCACCGGCGTAAAACCAATCTGCTCCAGAATCGCCCGGACGGTCCCGCCATCGCCAACAGTTGTCTCCATTTCCCTCCTGGTCATGGAAGCATCATCCAGCTTCGGCCCCTTGAAATTCAACTGCGCCGTCTTCTCCCCGGTCTCCAGGTCTTCCGTCTCTCTCACCCGCAGAGCTTCGTCCCGCTTTACAAAATCATGATGCGCCGCCCGGAAATACACATCCGTCTCCCGCAGAAGCCTGCCGGGGCGGAAGCCCAGCTCGGTCAGCTTCGCTGCCAGAGCCTGCCTGTCCCGGATTTTCAGTTTGATTTCTACTTCAATTGCCATTTTTTATTTCCTTTTTCTAATATATATCTTTTATTATAAATTTTATATCTAATTTGCGATTATCCGCATAAACACTATACTTTCAAGCACTTTGAAGTATAGAAAATTATTTAATTTACCACGAATTTACCACAATTGAATGAGCCTTGATATGACAATAAAATAGCACTAAAAAGACACCCTTTACACTGATATGCTACCCTCATATAGGACAATGAAATATAAAAGTCCTATATGGGGGGTATTTTCATGTTCAGAAAGAGTAAGATAGAACCAGTAGAAAAAGTAAAAATAGTCGAACGCTACCTTGCAGGAGAAATTGGCATACAGCAAGCAGGAAAAGAATTGGGAGTTGATCATCATAGTATTCGAAATTGGATTTCTATTTATCAGTATGATGGACCAACTGGATTACTCAATCAACCGAAAAACAAATCTTATTCAAAAGATTTAAAAATATCTGCTATAAATGATTATCTTAACGGAGAAGGATCTCTTCAGGATATTTGCACAAAATACGGAATTCGTTCACACAGACAGCTTTCCGATTGGATTAAGGTGTATAATTCTGGTGGAATATTAAAAACATCCACTGGAGGTGCTTACATGAAAAAAGCAAAGAACACTACACTTGATGAGAGATTAAAAATAGTAACAGATTGTCTTGCAAATGATAAGAATTATGGTGCAATGGCACTCAAATATGATTGTTCCTATCAACAAGTACGCAATTGGGTAATACGATACGAAAAGATGGGTCAAGCGGGTCTGGAAGACAGACGTGGACGTCGTATAGCTTCTCTTCCAAGCAGAACACCTGAAGAAGAGCTACGTGACAAGATAGCTGAACTGGAAAGAAGAAATCTAGACTTACAAATGGAGAATGATCTGTTAAAAAAAGTCAGAGAACTGGAAAGGAGGGGTCGCTATCTTTAATCCATCGGTTAGCCGAATATGAAGCCATCCAAAAACTATCGTCTACTAAGCATTATCCCATAGATAGACTTTGTAAATATCTTAATGTTACACGTTCTGCGTATTACCGCTGGGTAAAATATCCGAAAAGTAATAATGAACTTCGAAACGAAAGACTATCCACTGAAATCCAAAGGATTCATAACCAGCATCCAGATATGGGATACCGAAGGATTCGTGATGAATTAGATGGACATAAAGGAATTCATGTGAATGATAAACGAGTACTTCGTATTTGTAGGAAATACGATATAAAATCAAATATTAAATGGAAACCTAAGAGTTGTACCAGAAGAGACAGAAATCCTGATCACATAGCAAAAAACTATTTACACCGTGAATTTCACGCCGAAAAACCGAATGAAAAGTGGCTTACAGATGTTTCTGAATTTAAATACTACAACGGAATAGAAGTTCATAAAGTTTATCTGAGTGCTATTTTAGATTTATATGATAGAAGGATTGTTTCCTTTAAAATCAGCGATCATAATGATAATCCATTAGTTATGGACACATTTGATGGGGCTGTTCGTCAGGAGCCAGATGCACACCCATTAGTTCATTCTGATCGAGGCTTTCAATATACAAGCGCACAGTTTTATACTAGATTAAAAAAACATCATATGAAGCAGAGTATGTCTAGAGTTGCCCACTGTATTGACAATGGACCAATGGAAGGGTTTTGGGGAATTCTAAAACGAGAAATGTATTATAAACAGCGTTTTAATGACAGAAGCTCTTTGATTACTGCGATAGCTAATTACATAGATTACTACAACAACCAACGACTTCAAAGGAAACTGCATGTAATGACACCAATGAAATATCATGAGCAATATACAAAAGCAGCATAAAATATCGCCAGCCATAGCATGGCTGACGATACAAAAATTTATTATTTTTTATTGTCCTCTTGACGGGGAGCATACCACACCTGAGTGGTGTCTTTTGTTAAAAAGCAGTCAATCCTAAGACTAACTGCTTTGTGTGTATGGATATAAAGTTGTCAAACTGGGATTGTATGTTGGAAATTATTCTACATCAATCACATCATCTTCACCTATTTCTATGAAAGTGGTGCTACTATCTGTTGAAACGTTTTTAGATACTGACATATTAAATATTATCAAGAGGATATTCAATAGCACAATTACTAGGAATATAACCCCAGCAATTTTCCAAATTTTTTTGCTACGCCTATTCTTAATTGCCATCTGTTCACTGATTTTTGCAAGTTGTTCTGCGATGACATCATTATCATCTTCATCAGGTATTGTTCCTCCAAGCAATACAAATTAACATTATAGTTGCATTACTCTTATATTGATGTAAAACTTAATATTCTATTGTTCCCAATATCACATAGAACCGAATTTACTACCACTATCTCATTTAAAAATGAAAATATCTTCTATCGGTGCATTGAGAACCCGTGAAATATCAATCGCCAGTTTTAGAGATGGATTGTATTGTGCTTTTTCCAACCTCATAATTGTTTCTCTACGAACCCCGACTTTTTCTGCCAGTTGTTCTTGTGTTAAACCTTGTGCTACACGATATACCTTTAAGTTGCACATGAAATCTTCTACCATGACTTATTCTCCTTTTTCGTAGCGGTATAATAAATAGTTGCTAAGAAAAATGACTAAAGCATAGATAAGTGAAACAGAAATGAGCATAAAAATTGCACACCATTCCACATTACGAGAAAACATTCCTATTGCCATAAGCCAAATGACTATAAAGAGAAGTTTAAATCCTACTTTATAGGCGTTTATTTCTGCTTTTCTTTTATTTTCTAAAAAAAGTTCATCTTCTAAAGTGTGGGAAAGTTTTCCTTCAAAGAAAAAGCCGAAAAAGCCAAAAAATATAAAGAATACAAAAGGATATATTTTCCCATATTCAAAATAAGTCCAAAAACCGCTAAAACCTAGAAATCCAAATATTCCACACAGTCCCCAATATGAAGATACTGTTCTTGAATAGTTTTTGTCTTTAAAATTTTTAGAAAAGGCGTTTTTAAAGAAGATAACTGTTACATATAAGACATAAATAGCTATCAAAGCACCGACTATCAACATTGGTATATCCTTTATGGAAAATACATAATTAGACATATCCATGTTTTTAACCCAGCGTGCGTCGTTAAATAATAAAGAGTAAATTATCCCTGCAATCAGTAATATTACACACCCTACTCCCATAAAGATAACTTGTTTCATTTGTTTTTTTGTCATAATCATCCCTCTTTTCAATGTGATGTTTTTGTATCTTTATAAGACAAATATATCACTTAATATAAATGGTGTCAACAAGAAAATGATACAAATACATCTCATATCGTTTTTATATAATTTACTACAAATCAGATTTTGTCCCTTTCTTCCTCTTGTCTGCCACAAACAGTAAAGGAAAAGCCCTGTCAAGAGCCTTGCCACCATTGGTGGTGCTTTGCACTCTTTACTGGGCTTTTTGTTTGCTGTATCTTCTACAAAGAGGAAAAGGGTTACTCGTCCTCATCATCAAAATCGTTATTTTTCAATACTTCCCGTAATAATTCCATATCTTCTTTTGAATTGGGGTTTATCATTTTTACGACTTGATAAGGTGTCCTATATTTATGTCCCTCTATGCTTTCACCGAACATATCCATGCTGTATAAATCATCATAGTGGTCTAACAGTTTTTGAAACTTCAAATGCTGGATAAATTCTTTGATTGGATAAAGGTCGGACGCTACAATGCTTTTTCCGTTGATGTAGTCGGTAATATATTCCCGTAACTTTTTCAACTCATATTCCAGCCATTCTTCTTCGCTGTCAAAGAAGTTGTCATAATGCCCATGTTTTAATTCTGCATTTAGTCGTTCTTCAATTCTTAAAAACTGGCAGACTTCCTTTTCGGCTTGATTAACATACTTCCATTCTCCCGACAGTAATTCATTTGGGGTTACACCCAGCACGTCCATTATCTTTTCTAATGTATCAAAGGTAGGATAATTTACACCCCGTTCAATCTTGGAAAGGCTCTGCATATTGATACCGATTTTGTCCGCAAGTTCCTGTTGTTTCATTCCTCTGTGCTTTCTTATGGTCTGTATATTTTCTCCTAAGAAACTGATTTTCTTTTCGTAATGCTCCATAACTCAGTATAAACACTCCTTTCATTGCTTTTATTGGTATTTATAAGCATATCATACTTAATATATATCAAAAAGTCAACAAAAACTTCTTGACAAGTAATTCTAATAGCGTTATTATCGTATCAGATAGAGTGATTAAGCACGCTAGGGTCAATCACACGCTTGAGTAAGCATAGAAAAGATGTATTTTCATTTTGATAGAATGAATAAACGTGGACTATCAGACAGAAAATAGTGGTTTCCAAAAGGGGCTGGCTGGACGGGGCACGTCCCCCAGACGTGTTTCGGACAGACAGTTCCTTTTGGAAAGGGAACGCCTTTAGGCGTTCATAAAGGGCGTATATGTAACACCGCCCTGCGCATACATGTCATAGTACCTAGGAACTGTGATAAATAAAGGAAAAAACACGATTTTTACCCCGCAAAAAAACGGGAAGTACGAAAGGAGAAATGCACTATAACTACACACAAAAATTTATCCGTTAAGATTGATTACATCAGTATTGTATTTGATACTGTAACCGCTGAAGATGTAATCATGCACATTTTAGGTTTACCGACTGATATTTTCAATGTCTATCCGGCAAGCATTAAATACAAAACCTATCAAGCACGCTGGCAGATTGGAGATATTTATGTATCGGGGAACGCAAGGAAAACAGAGGACAACCCACAAGGGTTAGGCTGTTATCTTGTTATGACTGGCAGAGGTTGTGATGATATTTTCCGTATTCTCGACAGTAGGAATTATACCTTTGGGGATATGTTCCGACGCTGTGAGCGAAGATACGGACTGGATAATTTCCATTTCACAAGACTTGATATTGCCATTGATGATAAGAACGAAAAGCCATTCTTTACCATAGAGCAGATAAAGAAGAAATGCGAAAAAGAGGAATTTATTTCTAATAGTGAGGGCTACCACTTTGACGAAAGCAAGTTTGATGATTTCGACACCGCAAAGACTGTTTATATCGGTGCTGGAAAATCGGGATTGTCCTATCGCTTTTATGATAAGGATAAGGAAGTCTGTTCAAAACATAATAAGACGCTTGAGGAAGTCGACAGTTGGAAACGGACAGAAATGCAACTGCGTGATGATAAGGCTCATGCTTTTGCCATGACATTCAAGGACAGACCGCTGGAACTTGGAGAACTGGCTTTCGGGCTATTGGCAAACAACCTACGCTTTGTCGTACCAAACAGAAACGAAAGTAATAAGAGCAGGTGGAAAACTTGTCGGTTTTGGGAACGCTTTTTAGGGGCTGTGGAAGTCTTAAAACTGCAAGTACCAAAACAGCAAAATTCCCTTGAAGAAACACAGCAATGGCTCACAGAGGGTGGCGTGATTTCCGCTGTCAAAAGTTTTTACTTCTTGGAAGAACATGACGCATTAGGTGGACTGGAAAAAGTGGGAACTATGCTTGATAAGGCAAGATACAGCAATTCCCTTTCCAGTAAATTAACCGCTCATTTACAGAGGATAAACCGCACCGACCTTATTCCCTATATCCAGTATGACACGAAACATGGGAAAGGGGGTATCTGATGAATAACAACGATATTCCTGTATGGGAAAAATACACCCTTACCATTGAAGAAGCGTCAAGGTATTTCCGTATCGGAGAAAACAAGTTAAGACGATTGGCAGAGGAAAACAAGGACGCTGGCTGGTTCATTATGAATGGCAACCGCATACAGATTAAACGCCGACAATTTGAACAGGTCATTGACAAATTGAACGCAATCTAATGCAAATGAGCCTTGTATGTGTTATGATGAACACAAGTCATATCAAGGCTCTTTCCAACAAGGAAAGGAGCAGACACCATGAAAGAAAAAAGACGGGATAACAAAGGTCGTATCCTGCATACTGGAGAGAGCCAACGAACAGACGGGAAATACTTATATAAATATGTAGACGCATTTGGAAACACAAAATATGTGTATGCTTGGAGATTGACACCCACAGACCCGACACCAAAGGGAAAACGGGAAAAACCCTCACTTCGAGAACTGGAACAGCAGATAAGACGGGATATTGAGGACGGTATCGACAGCACAGGCAAGAAAATGACGCTTTGCCAACTTTACGCCAAACAGAACGCACAGAGGGCAAATGTGAAGAAAAGCACACAGAAACAACGGGAACAACTCATGCGGTTATTAAAAGAGGATAAGTTAGGTGCTAGGAGCATTGATACGATAAAACCCTCTGACGCTAAGGAATGGGCGTTACGCATGAAAGAAAAAGGCTTTTCCTATAACACCATTAACAACCATAAACGCTCGTTAAAAGCGTCATTCTATATCGCTATACAAGACGATTGCGTAAGGAAGAACCCTTTTGATTTCAAGTTAAATGAAGTCCTAGAAAATGATACCAAAGAGAAAGTCGCATTGACAGAGGAACAGGAACAAGCATTATTGTCATTTATTAAGACGGACAATGTGTATCACAAGCATTATGATGATGTGCTGATACTGTTAAAGACAGGACTTCGTATCTCGGAACTGTGCGGACTGACAGTAGCCGATATTGATTTTAAGAATGAAGTTGTGATTATCGACCACCAGTTACTAAAGAGCAAGGAACAGGGCTATTATATTGAAACGCCTAAAACAAAAAGCGGAATAAGGCAAGTGCCATTAAGCAGAGAAACGATACAGGCATTTCAACGGGTTATGAAGAAACGCCCAAAGGCAGAACCATTTGTGATAGACGGACGGAGCAATTTTCTGTTTGTCAATCATAAAGGCAAGCCCAAAGTTGCGATTGACTACAACGCCTTATTTATCCGTATGGTAAAGAAATACAACAAGCACCACAAGGACAATCCCTTGCCACATATCACACCGCATACGCTACGCCATACATTCTGCACAAGATTGGCAAACAAGAACATGAACCCAAAAGATTTACAGTATATCATGGGACATTCAAACATCAGTATCACAATGAACTGGTACGCTCATGCGTCCATAGATACCGCAAAATCAGAGGTTCAGCGTCTAATCGCATAGAAGTATTTACCATGATTTTAACCACGATTGACAGGGAAAATATAAGAAGATAGACCTAGATATGCGAGGTTTACCACAAAAGCAAAATGCCCGTAGAGCCGATAAAATAAGGCTTTGCGGACATTTAGGAAGATATAAAAAGATAGTCAAAAAGACATATATAATTTAGAATAATTATATAACTCATTTTTATTTCAGCCATTATTTCACCCAATTTTTTCTCATTTACTTCAGTTACTATTTAAAACTTCATACAATATTTTACTACAAAATTTTCATTCATAAAATATCTATATTCATATATTGTTATTGTTAATTCCCAGGCAGAATGAAATCCCCCAGGACACTCTCCTGAAGGATTCTTCACTATCTGGCTCCTCTGCCACTACTACGATAATCTCTGTATTCTTCTCTCTCCTCCGTTCTCTTCTTTGCTTCCCGGATCTGCATATCCACAAACCCTTTCGCTTCTGTCCGTCTCTTCCATTCCTCTACTGCAGCCCTATATGCTTTATACTCTTTTCTGGCCGCCTGATATTCCTGCATAAACTCCTGGACTGTTTCATATCCATGCTCCCGTACAATCCCGGATAGCCAGCGTTTCATGCTTGCTACCTGATGTTCCAATGAATCCACTTGCTCCTGCAGACCTTTCCGCTCTTTCCCCTTAAATATCCCTGTCGCACAGGCTAGTTCATTCCTTACCCGTCCCAGTTCAAGCTCCCTGTTGAAAATGGCTTCGTTCTGATCATCCAGCTTCCGTTGGATTGATTCAAGCTGTTGATATTTGGCTGCAAGCGGGCTTCTTACCGGGAACTCCAGTCTTTCTTCTTTCGCCTCCGCTACTCTTTCCCTTACCTTCTCAATCAGCTCTTTCAGCTTGGAAACTGCCTCGAACAGATAAAGAAAAAACAGTTCTGGCCTTCTTCCTCTCTTATCAATACTCGCCTTTATCTCTTCCGAAATACACACCCGCTTTATCTCCCGGATCTCCTCCTCTGCCGCTCCGCTGACCAGCGCCTGATCCACCGTAGCGTTCCACACCTGTCGCATTTCATTGTCCTTTGCTATCTCCTCGGCCTTGGGATTGTTCTTTCCGATTTTCTTAGTAGGCAGATACAGGCTGCCATGCTCGAATACCTGCAGCTTCTGCTTCTCGTCCGGCACTTCCTGATTGATCAGTTCTGTGTAAGAATGCTTTACTTCATCCAGGAAAGCCGCCGTTTTAAACCAGCTGTTCTTAGCTTCAAATAACTTTTTTTCGTAAACCTCTCCCTTCTTTATGACGCTGCAGCCCGGCCGTATCTCCCCATACTCGTCTAGTATCTCTTTCTTCGTCCTGACATGGACGCCTCGTTCATCATAGAACATGTTTCTGGAAGCCACCTTTATAATAGGCTTCTCCAGCTTCTTCCGCTCCGAGAAAATCAGGTGGATGTGGTAGTTGGTCTTTCGCTTATTGTGGTGCAGCGCCGCAATACACTCCACTCCGTACTGTTCTTTAAAATGGTCTGTAAATAACGCTAATACATAGCGGCGGGGATAATACTCCGTAAAGCTCTCTGGCAAGGCGATAATCAACTCCCTGGCCTCAATGCACTGGCCCTCTGCCCCGCTCTTCCGGAACTCTTCCTGATTACATTTTGCCAGTTCAGACCAGAATTTCCGCTCCGTAGTCTCATACACGGCATAGAGATTTTCCTGCCTGACAGGACTGGCGATATAGTTAATTCTGCCCTTTACGTTTGGCAGCTTCGATAACTGAATAAATGAATTTCTCGCTATAAGCAACACCATCTTTCTTTGTGAGTAGGCGCTCCGGCGCCTGTTTACGAACTCTCTGCCTTTCGGCAGCCAAGCCCCCTGCAAGGGCGAAATACACAGAGCATAAACGAAGTTTGTGCGATGGGTGTATTTCGCTCTCAAACGCCGAGGGCTTCTAAATCCTTTCCCGGAGCAGCTTCAAACTCCCGTCTTCGCCCTGTGACTTCCGTCCTGGTTGTCTTTTACGGGAGCGTGTCACGCTCTCGTTTTCCTATCTACAGAGGAATCCTATCTCTGAAAATCCCGGTGCATTCCCACCTTGTCCAGATATTTCTGTCTTGCCTCTTCCCGCTCTCCTTCGGTCGCTGCTGTCTTGTAAGTCGAATAGAATTGCCGTCTGGTCATACTCTCCAGTTTGCTTTCCAGTCCCTTTTCTATCTCCTCCCGGTAGTCTTCCATTCCTACAAGATGATATTTCACCAATGCCTGAAACAATTCTTCTGAAATCTGTACCTGCTTCATTTTCGCTCCTTTCTCTAAGGCCGCAACACTGCAAGGTCTATCGTTTATTGCGACCTTGCAATGTCCTTCTCCGCAAAATATAGATACTCTGCGTTGTTGCGTTCTTACTTTAATAACTTTTCCCTGTCCAGAGGCCAGTACCAGCTACCATTCTCTCTTTTCGCCCGGATCCCCATTTCCCTCTTGGCGTTTTCCAATGTCCTTTTGGAAATGTTCTGCTCTTTGGCCATATCGTAGATACTATTACTCTCTACTTTTTCCAGTTCTTTCGATAATTCCCGCAGCAAATCCTTCGCCTGTTCCAACTTATTTATCTTCGGCGCATAGCCTCCCAGTACCTCGTCGGCAGTAATCTCATAATCTCCCAACCAGCGGAAGCCCTCCTCCGACAGTCTGAAGGCCTTTGCATGACCAAATTCTGCCAGGTTATTCTTAATCTGCACCATTGCCCGGATATTCGGTTCTCCCTCTACTCTGCCGACCAGAAGCACGCTCCTGGCCACCGCATAGAAGTCTATTGAACCCATACCCCGGTATGCAGCCTTGTTCCCGGCGGCTTTATTCATGTGTCCAATCAAGATAATTGCACATTTATATTTTTCTGCCAGAGCTGCTAGCCGCTTGGTCATGTTCCGCACCTCATTGGCCCGGTTCATATCTGTGCCGGAACCCAGATAAGCCTGTATCGGGTCCAGAATCAGAACTCTAGCTCCTGTCTTTATCAGTGCTTCCTCGATTCGTTCGTCCAGCATGGACAAGGATTTCTCGCTTTCATCAATCACCAGTACCTTTTCGCAGTCAGCTCCGGCCTGCAACAGCCTCGGTTTCACGGTATCGGCCAGCCCGTCCTCCGCAGTCTGATAAATGACGTTCATAGGCTCCGTCACCTTCATATTTTCATCCAGGCCTTCGCCTTTGGTCAGTTTCGCTGCCAGATTCAGTATTAACGTGGTCTTGCCGTCTCCCGGGTCGCCCTGGACGATTGCCAGCTTGCCATAAGCGATATACGGATACCAGAGCCATTCTATCTCCTGAGCTTCGATATCCGACATTTTAATCATTTTCAATTCTGTTCTTATATCTTCCATAAAGTCCTCCATTTTCTATTTGTCACGTGGAGAACAACCTGCTATACTGATGTTGTAGTTACATACGGATAGCAGATTGTTCCTGTTATCATGAGTCCTGACAGTTGCCGCTGTCGGGACTTTTTTCCTGTTCATCGTCCAGCAAATCCGCCACCCTTCTCTGCTGATTCGGATACAGATGACCATAAGTGTTCAGTGTAATTCGAATATCCTTATGTCCTAATCGCTCCTTTATCAAAATTGGTTCAATGCCTCTGTTAATCAGATACGCCACGTGCGAATGCCTCAGATCATGCACCCGGATTCTTTTCAGTCCGGCCTTCTCTATCTCCCGCTTCATTTTATGCTGTACTGCTTCTTGTACGATTGGAAACAGCCTTTCATTTCTGGGCATGCCATAATGTCCATCGACAAATTCCTCGATTTCTTTTTTCAGAAACTCCGGTATTTCTATCACTCTCACGGACTGCTTTGTCTTTGGCTCCGTAATCATATCCTTTCCATCCGTGCGATAATAGGTTTTTGTGATACTGATCTGATTCTTCCGAAAATCAATATCTCCGGGCGTCAGGGCCAGCAACTCTCCGATTCTACAACCTGTCCAGAACAGGATTTCAAAAATGAGATAGTACCTTGTCCCCGGCTCCATAGTCTGAATGAACTTCCGGTATTCCTCTACTGTCCAGAAGTCCAGGCTTCGATTATCTGAGCTTCCCATACGTTTCACCTTTTTACAAGGATTCGTCTTTAAATCATAAATCTTGCTGGCATGAGTAAACAGGCAGGTCAGCTGATTCTGTATCATTCGCAGATATGATTCCGAAAACCCTTTCATCTGCATTTCATTCTGCCACTGAAGAATCTGCCCGGCGCTTATCTCACTCAACATTTGCTCGCCAAAATATGGGATAATGTGTTGCTCCATCATATATCGTTTATTCTTCATTGTCCGCTCTTTCAATTCGTTTTGTTTGTCTGCAAAATATACCTCCATAAACTCGCTCAGCTTCATATTCATGCTTCGCACGTTACTCAGCTTCTTTTGCCGTTCATATTCCAATGCTTCTCGTTTTGTAGTAAATCCCCTCTTTCTTCGTTTTTTGTTTTCGCCTCTGGCATTTCTTTCAAACCATTGAGCCGTCCACGTCTTCGTGTCCTTTTCCTTATAGGCCATCTTCTCACTCCTTTCAGCCTGCGGATAACTCGTACCCGTACATCTTCTTCGCCCAGTATGCTCTTGGAATCTTGCCCGCCATGGTAAGATAACCTTGCTGTGCCAGCTCAACATTCATTCTCCTGACCAGCTTGTACGCATGAGACTTTGAGCAGTTGAGCTCTCTTGCTACATCGTCGGCATTCATCATATACTTGTAATCTGCCATTCATTCTTCCTCCCTTCTCCTTTTCGAACTTCGTTACATATTCTGTATTTTCTTGGTGTACGAATTTCGTAAATTCATATTATCACTGCTTCGCACGTATGTCAATATCTCGTATCAAATATTTTTACGATATTCGTATATTTATTTTGTGGAATTTTTGCTTTTATGTTTTTCGTAAATATGTTATGATGAAATATATGTATGTAAATCGTAACAATCCTGTTTATGAATTTAGGAGGTCATTATGGGAGACGGGAAAAAGTTAAAAGAATATCTGGATGAAAAAGGAACGAACGTAAGGAAAATTTCTAAGGCGACCGGAATCAGCGCCACGACACTCTATTCTATTATTCAGAAGGATTCCAACATACGCTTTGATTTTGCGCTGCGATTAGCAAATGAGCTGGGCATTGACGTCAACGAGATCTGCTCCGCCAGCCCTTTCTCTGGAACGATTAAAGAAGAAGAAATCTATCCGACGCTGCCGGACGGACTGAACGGAGCACTGGATGGCAGCCGTGTAAAAACATATCTGAAAAATTCCATGTTCCCGCTGATGTACCTTTTCGGCAAAAACAGTATGCCGGACGTGGATAACTTACTTACCTCTTTTTATCAGTTGGACGACGAGGCCAGAAAAGAAGTCGTAGACACCATACAACTCAAGCTTCAGTATCACCGAGATCCGGAACGGGCAGAGCAGATCAAGCAGATCAAAGGCTGGTAAATTACCACCCGTGGTTCTATTTTGGTTCTATAAAAGCACCGGAATTTTGATTTTTGGCACCGTTTTGGCACCGCTCAGCTCTGTTTTCACACATACGGACATAAAAAAGGCTTCCGGGGAATTCCCCAGAAGCCTTGATTTTACTGTATAAATTGTGATTACTCAACGATTGTAGCAACACGTCCAGATCCTACTGTACGGCCACCCTCGCGGATAGCGAATGTAAGACCCTGCTCCATAGCGATCGGGTGGATCAGCTCGATGGTCATCTCTACGTTGTCACCAGGCATGCACATCTCTGTACCAGCCGGCAGGTTGCAAACGCCAGTAACGTCAGTTGTACGGAAGTAGAACTGCGGTCTGTAGTTGTTGAAGAACGGTGTATGACGGCCACCCTCGTCCTTTGTCAGAACGTAAACCTGAGCGGTGAACTTTGTATGGCAGGTGATGCTGCCCGGCTTAACGATAACCTGACCTCTTTCGATCTCGGTTCTCTGAACACCACGAAGCAGAGCTCCGATGTTGTCACCAGCCTGAGCCTCGTCAAGCAGCTTACGGAACATCTCGATACCGGTTACAACGGTCTTACGAGTCTCTTCCTTAATACCAACGATCTCAACTTCCTCATTCAGATGCAGAACACCACGCTCAACACGGCCGGTAGCAACAGTACCACGACCTGTGATGGTGAATACGTCCTCGACCGGCATCAGGAACGGCTGGTCTGTAGCACGCTTCGGATCCGGAATCCAGCTATCAACTGCATCCATCAGCTCCATAACCTTGTCTCCCCACGGTCCCATCGGATCCTCAAGAGCCTTCAGAGCGGAACCCTGGATGATCGGAGTGTCATCTCCCGGGAACTCGTACTCGTTCAGCAGCTCACGGATCTCCATGTCTACCAGCTCAAGCAGCTCCTCATCGTCTACCATGTCGCACTTGTTCATGAATACTACGATGTAGGGAACGCCTACCTGACGGGACAGAAGGATGTGCTCCTTAGTCTGAGCCATAACACCATCGGTAGCTGCTACTACCAGGATAGCGCCGTCCATCTGTGCTGCACCAGTGATCATGTTCTTTACATAGTCAGCATGGCCCGGGCAGTCAACGTGTGCATAGTGTCTCTTCTCTGTCTCATACTCAACGTGTGCAGTAGAGATGGTGATTCCACGCTCTCTCTCTTCCGGAGCCTTGTCGATGTTCTCGAAGTCTGTAGCTGTGTTACCAGCAACACGAGCTGCCAGAACCTTTGTGATAGCTGCAGTCAGAGTAGTTTTACCATGGTCTACGTGACCGATGGTACCGATATTACAATGCGGTTTTGTTCTGTCAAATTTAGCTTTAGCCATTTTGATTGTCCTCCTTGAATTCATTCACCCTGAGGGTAAAAGTTGATTTTTTCCTGTTTCGATATTAAAACTCGGCTACTTCTGATTATATTTCATAGAGCCTTATTTTTCAAGCAAAATTTAGGAATTTTGCTTATTTCTTTACCGCAATCCGGCTAAAATTACCGGATTGCAGTTATTTTATCATTATTTCTTAGCAGCGAGTACCTTCTCCTGGATATTCTTCGGTACCTGCTCGTACTTCTCGAAGAACATGGAGTAGTTACCACGACCCTGAGTCTTGGAACGCAGGTCTGTGGAGTAACCGAACATCTCTGCAAGCGGTACATAACCACGGATCATCTTACCGCCGCCGATATCATCCATACCCTCGATACGTCCACGACGGCTGTTGATATCACCGATAACGTCGCCCATGTACTCCTCCGGAGTAGTAACCTCAACCTTCATGATCGGCTCAAGCAGTACCGGATTACCCTTCTGCATAGCCTCCTTGAAAGCCATGGAACCAGCGATATGGAATGCCATCTCACTGGAGTCGACCTCATGGTAAGATCCATCGTATACGGTAGCATGAACGCCGAGTACCGGGAAGCCTCCCAGAATACCGGACTGTGCCGCCTCTTCGATACCTTCGCCGACTGCCGGGATATACTCCTTCGGAATCGCACCACCAACAACCTCGGAATCGAACTTGAACAGCTCTTCTCCGTTGGCATCCATCGGCTCAAAGCGAACCTTACAGTGTCCGTACTGTCCACGTCCACCGGACTGCTTAGCGTACTTGCTGTCTACGTCAACAGCCTTGGTGAAGGTCTCCTTGTAAGCTACCTGCGGTGCGCCTACGTTAGCCTCTACCTTGAACTCACGCAGCAGACGGTCTACGATGATTTCCAGATGCAGCTCTCCCATTCCGGCGATGATAGTCTGACCAGTCTCCTGATCGGTATGCGCACGGAAGGTCGGATCCTCCTCTGCCAGCTTTGCAAGAGCCTCGCCCATCTTGCCCTGACCAGCCTTGGTCTTCGGCTCGATAGCCAGCTCGATAACCGGCTCCGGGAACTCCATGGACTCCAGGATTACCGGATGCTGCTCGTCGCAGATGGTATCACCGGTTGTGGTGAACTTGAATCCAACTGCTGCAGCGATGTCACCGGAATATACCTTGTCCAGCTCTGCTCTCTTATTTGCGTGCATCTGAAGGATACGTCCTACACGCTCCTTCTTCTGCTTAGTTGAGTTATATACATAAGAACCGGAATTCATGGTTCCTGAGTATACACGGAAGAATGCAAGCTTTCCTACGAACGGGTCAGCCATGATCTTGAATGCAAGCGCGGAGAACGGCTCATCATCAGAGGAATGACGCTCTACTTCATTGCCATCCATATCAGTTCCCTTGATAGACGGGATATCTGTCGGAGCCGGCATGTACTCGATAATAGCGTCCAGAAGCTTCTGAACTCCCTTATTTCTGTATGCGGTACCGCAGCAAACCGGAACAGCTGTACACTCACAGGTTGCTTTACGAAGAACTCTCTTCAGATCCTCAACCGCGATAGATGCTCCCTCGTCCTCAAGGTACTGCATCATCAGGTCGTCATCCAGCTCGCAGATCTTCTCGATCAGCTCCTGGTGATAGAGCTCTGCTTCGTCCTTCATGTCCTCCGGAATCTCTGTGATGGAGATGTCCTCGCCCTTTTCATCATTATAGATGTAGGCCTGCATCTCGAACAGGTCGATGATTCCCTTGAACTCGTCTTCCTTACCAATCGGAAGCTGCAGACAGATGGCATTCTTGCCAAGTCTGGTTTTAATCATATCTACTGCATTGTAGAAATCTGCTCCCAAGATATCCATCTTGTTGATGAATGCCATACGGGGAACATTGTAGGTATCAGCCTGACGCCATACGTTCTCAGACTGCGGCTCTACACCACCCTTCGCACAGAACACGCCGACAGCGCCGTCCAGTACACGAAGGGAACGCTCTACCTCAACCGTAAAGTCTACGTGGCCCGGGGTATCAATGATATTGATACGGTTCTCTAATGCGCCCGGCTTCGGCTTGCAGTGCTCCTGCAGCGTCCAGTGACAGGTTGTAGCAGCGGAAGTGATGGTGATACCACGCTCCTGCTCCTGCTCCATCCAGTCCATGGTAGCAGTACCTTCATGAGTATCACCAATCTTATAGTTTACACCAGTGTAATACAGAATACGCTCAGTCAGTGTGGTCTTACCAGCATCGATATGAGCCATAATTCCGATATTTCTGGTTCTCTCCAATGGATATTCTCTTCCAGCCACGGGATTTTCCTCCTCAAATAATTAGAAACGATAGTGTGCAAACGCCTTGTTTGCCTCTGCCATCTTGTGCATGTCTTCTTTTCTCTTTACAGATGCGCCTGTGTTGTTTGCTGCATCCATAATCTCATTTGCCAGACGCTCTTCCATGGTCTTCTCACCGCGCTTACGGGAGAACATGGTCATCCAGCGAAGAGCCAGAGCCTGACGACGATCAGCGCGAACCTCGATCGGAACCTGGTAGGTTGCTCCGCCGACACGTCTTGCCTTTACCTCGAGAAGCGGCATGATGTTGTTCATTGCCTCTTCGAATACTTCCAGAGCCGGCTTTTCTGTCTTAGCCTCTACTCTCTCGAATGCTCCGTAAACAATTTTCTGAGCCACGCCCTTCTTACCATCCAGCATGATGTTGTTGATAAGCTTGGTGACTACCTTGTTGTTGTACAGCGGATCCGCTAATACATCTCTTTTCTGAGTATGTCCTTTACGTGCCACAATACTTCCCTCCTTAATACATGCTTACTGAATCAGTGATTCAGTAAGATTCACTCTTAATTCTCAGGTACTCACATGTGTCTTTCTACTTGTGTCGTGCACGGCAAATCTATATACGACCCGCAGCCTAAGGGACGATATTTCATTCCGGCAATATAGACAATTGTCTATCCAACGAATAGTTCTGTTACTGTGAACACTTGGCGAGGTACTTTCGAGCCTAGTGTGAACGTACACCCGGACACTTGGCGAGGTCTTTCCGAGCCTAGTGACCGCGGTGTTTCCTTATTCTGACACTGGCTGTACCCTTCTCTGTTCACAGCGTGTTACCTGTACTAGTTACAAAACCAAACGACCTTTAAATTACTTCTTTGCGTCTTTCGGTCTCTTGGCACCGTACTTGGAACGTGCCTGTCTTCTCTTTGCAACTCCTGCTGTATCCAGTGTACCACGGATAATGTGATATCTGGTACCGGGCAGGTCCTTTACTCTACCGCCACGGATCATAACAACGCTATGCTCCTGAAGGTTATGTCCTTCTCCGGGGATGTAGCTTGTTACCTCGATACCGTTGGAAAGACGTACTCTGGCGATCTTACGAAGAGCAGAGTTCGGTTTCTTCGGGGTAGCGGTCTTTACTGCGGTACAAACGCCACGCTTCTGCGGTGCGGATGTATCAGTTGCTTTCTTCTTCAGAGAGTTAAATCCTTTCTGAAGGGCGGGCGCTGTAGACTTCTTTACAGTTGTCTGACGTCCCTTTCTAACTAACTGGTTGAATGTTGGCATTCCTTTCACCTCCTGTGATGAGTGGCAGGCAATGTTGCCGGCCCTGTCAGGCTGCTGTGTCGGTAATTCGACTGTTTCAGGCGCGCAAAAATACCCTATGCTTTTCGCGCACACTAGATTAGTATAATAAGAAAAACCCCCTGTGTCAAGGGGTTTTTCTGTAAAAAAGCATTGGATTTTCAGGACGTTTTTGGGTATTTTTTCAGAGTTCATAACGCTTTCCGGGCTCATCACCGAACACCGGTACCGGCAGCCCGTCGTCCGCCGTCTCACAGATGTGCTGCGCGTTTTTCCGCCAGCCCTCCGTATCCTTATCGGGGCGGGGAAAATGAATCGCCAGCACATGCCCCAGTTCCATATACCGGGCTATCAGCCTCCGGGATGAGGGCAGGCCCATCAGTGGAAATGGACCAATCAGCCAGTCGATCTTCTTCGACCAGGCCGCCGCCCTTTCATATAAAAGCTTTTCGGGTCTGGCGTCGCCGGGCAGCATCAGGCGTTTTCCGCCAGCATCCAGAAGACAGACCAGATTCTGGATATCCGCGAACCGGTCACCCATATGGATGCTGTTGAACAGAGTCAGGCGCATACCCGGCAGGCTCACGACCCGGTATTTCTGCTCGGACGCGGCCACAGCCGTCAGCCGTCCTGCCTCCGGCTCCAGCGCCCGGATCCGCCGAATGGTCTCCTCCGTGGAAATGATGCGGAGATCCGGATTCATTTTCAGGGCCTCCGCCACATCCTCCGGGCAGAAATGATCCGCGTGCTCATGGGTAAATACCAGCGTTTCCAGCTTCTTTTTCCGGATATCCCGCAGAAGTTCCTGTCGGATCGCCTCTGGCGTGTCAGGGTAAATCCCGCCGGGCTGCTTCGCGAACACGTCGAAGCCGATGGCCGCGCAGCCCTTTTCTTCTATATTAGTAACCAGTATTACTACGCCTGCATTTCCCGTGTGCCAGGCTGTCATTTCCGTTCCCATCCTCACTCCGCCGTATTTTTAATTCATAAGTGCTTCCCGGATAATCTCGCATACCGTGGGATGCGGGAAAATCGTCCGTCGAACCTGTCTCAGCGGAAGCTGCAGGTCAATCATCAGCGCCAGCGCATAGATATACTCCGACGCGTAGGATGACATCAGCGCCGCCCCGATAAGCGTTTCTTTGTTCTTATCCACAATCAGCTTGCAGATACCGTTACTTAAGCCGTTCTCCGCCACATGGCGTCCGCTGAAATTGATGGATACCTTTTTCACCTCATAATTCCGGCCTGACGCCTTCGCCTGCTCCTCGGACAGACCTACAAAGGCCGCCTCCGGGCTGGTGTAAACCACGCCACTGATCGCATCGTAGCTCATGGTATCGTCCTCGCCCAGGATGTGGTTCACGGCCACTTCACCTTCCCGGTAACCCACATGGGCCAGCATGACCTTGCCGTTCACATCGCCGATGGCATAGACATGCGGCACGCTGGTCTGCATGTGCTCATCTGTCACGATGGCTCCCCGCTCGGTCTGTACGCCCAGCTCCTCCAGGCCCTCGATCTGGCTGTTGGCCCGACGGCCCACGCACATCAGAGCCTTATCATAGGCTGCCAGCTGAAGCCTTCCATCCTTTTCATAAGTCACGACTCCGCCTGCCAGCTTTTTCACTCCCGAGGAGAGATGGAAAGTCACGCCTTTTTTTTCCAGCTCCTTCTGAAGCAGTTCGCTGACCTCCCGGTCATTGCCGCCCAGAACCTTATCCAGCATCTCGATCACGGTTACTTTCGCTCCAACCTCCTGAAAATAAGCCGCCATCTCAAAACCAATGACTCCGCCGCCCACGACCAGAAGCTTCTTCGGAATCTCTTTCATATCCAAAATCTCGTCGCTGGTCATGACCGTTCCGTCCGCCATGCCTTCTTTCACGCCTTCGATGGGCGGAACCGCAGGAGTCGAGCCGGTAGCCAGAATCAAATTCTCCGCCGTGTAGGTCTCATCCCCTACGAATACCGCCAG
Source organism: Laedolimicola ammoniilytica (assembly GCF_025567165.1). Taxonomy (NCBI): domain Bacteria; kingdom Bacillati; phylum Bacillota; class Clostridia; order Lachnospirales; family Lachnospiraceae; genus Laedolimicola; species Laedolimicola ammoniilytica. Next base: position 97,356 of record NZ_JAOQKC010000010.1, on the reverse strand, counting down.
TTTTCCATCCATTCTGCCAAGCTTCGCTGTTCCGTTTACTACTTTTACCTTGCTGCGGCGAAGGGCACTGCCTACGCCCTGCACCAGCATTTTCACAACCTCGTCTTTCTTCGCCACTACTGCAGCCTGATCCACGTGAACCGGGCCCTCCGCCGTTACGCCGTACGCCTCTCCGGCTCCCGACGCGTAATGATACATCTTCCCCGCGTAAAGAAAGGTTTTTGTCGGGATACATCCCACATTCAGACAGGTCCCTCCCAGGCTCTTCTTTTCCACCAGCAGCACCTTCTTTCCCTGGTGCGCCGCGTACTCCGCGCTGTTATACCCGGCCGGACCGCCGCCAACAACAATGACATCAAAATTCTGCATGCCTCTTCTCCTCCTTGTTTTCGTTGCCGCATTGCATATTACCCGTCCAAACCTTCAAAGGCTTCCGCCTTCCTGCCATATCCCGATTATACCTTCCGCCTGCAAGATTGTCAATTTTTTATCATATATTTTTCAGAAAATTATGATACCCATATTTTTCCGGTAAAGTTATCTTAAATTTCTGAAATTTCTTTTGTGGCAATAATGTCTACGTCTGTCTCAGCCATGTCTGCCAGAATCACATCGCCGATCTGCACCGGCGCTTCCGCGGTCACACCCTTCAGGGCCTGCACACAGGCGCGCACCTTCGTTTTCGCAGTCATTCGCCTTATGTAAACCATATGCTTTTCCGTCTGTTTAGTCTTCTTTCGCCCAACCGTAAGCATACTTCACGGCCTTCTTCCAGCCCTTAATCTTCTTCTCCCGCTCCTCCGCGCCGATCTCCGGCTTGAAGATCGCATCGATAGCCCAGTTCTTCCGCACGTCTTCCTTATCCGTCCAGTAGCCTACCGCCAGACCTGCCAGATAAGCCGCCCCCATGGCCGTGGTCTCCACGCAGCAGGGGCGGTTCACCGGAGCGTTGATGATGTCGGCCTGGGTCTGCATCAGGAAATCATTGGCGCTGGCGCCGCCGTCCACCTTGAGGGCTGACAGCTTGATGCCGGAATCCGCCTCCATGGCCACCAGCACGTCATTTACCTGATAAGCCAGGGATTCCAGTGTCGCCCGGATGATATGGTACTTATTCACGCCCCGGGTGATGCCCACGATAGTTCCCCGTGCGTACTGATCCCAGTAAGGTGCCCCTAACCCCGTAAACGCGGGCACCACATAGCAACCATTGGTATCCGGCACCTTCTTCGCCATATACTCGGAATCCGGCGCAGAGTCGATGATGCGAAGCTCATCCCGCAGCCACTGAATCGCCGCGCCAGCCACGAAGATGGAGCCCTCCAGGGCGTAATTGACCTTGCCGTCCAGCCCCCAGGCGATGGTAGTCACCAGCCCATTGTCGGAAAATACCGGTTTCTCGCCTGTATTCATCAGCATGAAGCAGCCAGTGCCGTATGTATTCTTAGCCTCGCCGGGCTCAAAGCAGGTCTGTCCGAACAGTGCCGCCTGCTGGTCGCCCGCCGCACCCGCAATGGGGATCGGGCCGCCCAGGAAGGACGGGGCGGTCTGGCCGTAGATGCAGCTCGACGGCTTTGCCTCGGGCAGCATACATCTGGGGATACCAAGCTCTGCCAGAATCTCATCGTCCCACTGCAGGGTGTTGATGTTGAACAGCATGGTCCGGGATGCGTTGGAATAGTCGGTCACATGTACCGCGCCTTTGGTCAGTTTCCAGATAAGCCAAGTCTCCACGGTTCCGAAGAGCAGTTCGCCTTTCCAGGCCCGCTCTCTGGCTCCCTCCACATGGTCGAGAATCCATTTTACCTTGGTTCCGGAAAAGTAGGCATCAACAACCAGCCCCGTCTTCTTCCGGAATTTCTCAGTCAGTCCTTTCTCCTTCAGGGAGTCGCAATACTCGCTGGTCCGACGGCACTGCCACACGATAGCGTGATAGATGGGATCCCCCGTCCTCTTATCCCAGACAATGGATGTCTCTCTCTGATTGGTGATACCGATGGCTGCGATGTCCGCCGCCGTGGCGCCGATGCGGCTCATGGCCTCCACGGCTACGCCCAGCATGCTTGCCCAGATTTCGTCCGCGTCATGCTCCACCCAGCCTGGCTTCGGGAAATACTGCTTGAATTCCCGCTGTGCCACGCTGCACATTTCTCCCTTCTCGTTGAACAGAATACAACGGTTACTTGTGGTTCCCGCATCCAATGCCATTACATATTTTCCCATAGTTATCCTCCTTCAGGTCGCCTTGCTTCTATTTGCATCCTATAAAGCCGTAGTCCCGGTTATTAATCATTTCCCGGATCTTGAAAATATTTTTGAAGAGCTTTTTTCGACAGACCCTCGCCGATGACGATTAGAATTTCCTGCCCCCTGGAAATGGGGTTTATCACGGTCTCCCGGCGCGTGGCGTTCAGCTCAATCCAGTCCTCGCCCAGGGGCATAAAACCCTTGATTCGAAAAATGTGACCACAATTCGAATCCGCAAAGGCTGCCTGAACCGCAGCCCTAAGCTCCTCTTCCGTCATTTTCACATGCATGAAAAATAAGGAATCGAAAGCGTCCTCCTGCTGCGTCTCCTTGCAGTAATCGGACATCTGATAGCCCGCGTGCAGAAGCTGTTCGAAATCTTTATCTGTAAATTCAAACCAGTTACTACGTAGTATCTCCTTGTCCAGCTGCCTGCTGCATCCGACTTTTTTAAGCGCCCGGTTCAGGTGCGCCACGGTCGCGTCCATCTCTGCCGCGCTGGCCTCCTGGGCCCGGCTTAAAAGCACCGCGCCTGCGTCCGCTGCCTCGGTGGCCAGCAGGTAATCCGCCGCCTCAGACAGATTTTCAGGCAGCTTCGCGTCCACGATGGCGAATACATTACCAATCTCGTACCAACGGTCCAGGGGCTCCTCGTGGAGGGCGTCGAAAAATTCGTCCACGTCGCAGATGCCCGAAGGCTCCACCAGCACCCGGTCATAGCCGCTCATGCCCATAGCGATGAGCTTTGTCTTGAACCTCCGTCTGTGGCAGTCCCTGTCGCAGCCGCCGGAGACCATCTCCAGCTCGCAGCTGTCGCCCTCCAGATCCTGGAGCAGCATCATATCCACGTTGACCGCGCCGAAATCATTTTCCAGGATGCCGATGTGATAGCCCTGACGTATAAGCCACTGGGCGTACTGGCGGATGAAGGTGGTCTTGCCGGAGCCTAAGAAGCCTGTGATCAAATCTATTTTTACCATATGAAATCTCCTCCACGCCGCCTTTCTGACGGCACTAGTTACAAGGTATCATGGATTCGGGGAAACGTCAAATGCGGGTTGCTTTTCCATCGCGCCTCTCTGTAATTTTATATTGAAATACCTCATGGATCATATTAAAATAAATCCAGATTCTGATAAAAATTATCATCCCCTGAATTTCAAAATTCAAACGATTCTTAAAGGAGGATTTCTCTATGAAAATGATCACCCTCGGCACCACCGGTATCACCGTGCCACAGAACGCCTTTGGCGCGCTCCCGGTACAGCGCGTCGATATGGAAACTGCAGCCTCCATTCTCCGCAGGGCCTACGAAGGCGGCATGCGCTTCTTCGACACGGCCCGGGCCTACAGCGACAGCGAGGAGAAATTGGGCCATGCCTTCGAAGGCATGCGCGATCAGATTTACATTGCCAGCAAAACCATGGGTCGCACGCCTGAAGCCTTCCGGAAACAGCTGAATACTTCGTTAAAGCTCCTGAAAACAGATTACCTGGACATCTATCAATTCCACTGCGTGGATCAGTGCTATCGTCCCGGCGACGGTACCGGCATGTACGAATGTATGCTGGAAGCCAAAGCCCAGGGCAAAATCCGCCACATCGGCGTCACCGCCCACAAGCTTGGCGTAGCCAAAGAATGCATTGAATCCGGTCTTTATGAGACTTTGCAATACCCCTTAAGCTATATTTCCTCTGAAAAAGAGCTGGAGCTGGTTCAGCTTTGTAAGGAGCATAACATGGGCTTTATCGCCATGAAGGGACTGGCCGGAGGCCTCATCAACAACTCCCGGGCCGCTTTCGCTTTTATGTCCCAGTTCGACAATGTACTTCCCATCTGGGGTATTCAGAAAATGACCGAGCTGGAAGAGTGGCTCTCCTACATGGACCAGCCGCCCGCCTTGGACGCGGAAATCACTGCCTTTATCGAGAAGGAAAAAGCGGAGCTGAACGGCGAATTCTGCCGCGGCTGCGGCTACTGCATGCCCTGTCCCGCCGGTATTCTCATCAACAGCTGCGCCCGCATGTCCCTGATGGTCCGCCGCGCTCCCTCCGCCGCCTGGTTAAGCGAACAGTGGCAGGAGAACATGAAAAAAATCGAAGACTGTCTCCACTGCAACCAGTGCATGGCACAATGCCCCTACGATCTGAACACGCCGGAGCTGCTTCAGAAGAATTATGAAGATTATAAGAAGATCCTGGCCGGGGAAGTGAAAGTGAATTAAAAGCAAACAGCCGACCAGATTTTTCCTCCGGTCGGCTGCTTTTCTTTATGCCTTTTTTTTCAATTCCTTCCTCCACTTCCGCGTCACATAGAAGTAATAGGGCACCAGCGGAATCAGCGCGGAAATCCAGGCCGCCGGGTCTGACAGGCAGACGCCCGCGAAGCTTGCCTTTCCCGCTACCATCAGGACGATGCCAGCCCGGGCAGTCAGCTCAAAGACGCCACCCAGCATGGGAACCAGGCCGTAGCCCAGACCCTGCAGCGTATTCCGGTACAGGAAGATGCTGCCCAGGAACGGGTAACACCAGAATACCATACGAAAATACAACACCGCCACATCGATGACCTCTGTTTCCGAAGCGCTGACAAATAAGAGCGTCATATATTTACTGAAGAAAAATACCAGCGCCATGGCAAAGACGCTGTAAATCAGAATCATAATCTGCGTACAATTCACGCCCATAAGCACGCGTTCCTTCTTGCCTGCTCCCCAGTTTTGTCCCACATAAGTGGCAATGGTCGCTCCGAAGGCCACATATACTGTGGCAACGATATTCTGGAGCTTTCCGGCTGCGGAAAAGCCCGCCATATAGTTCTCGCCGTACACATTGACCGCACCCTGCACGATGATGGTGCCAATGGCCGTGATGGAAAACTGCAGTGCCATGGGGATACCAAGGGACAGCAGTCGGCCGCAGGACTCCATGGAAAATGCGAAATTTTCCTTTTTCAAATGTAAAATCGGATACTTTTTCACAATGTAAATAAAACACAGCGCCGCTGATATCCCCTGGGCGATGACCGTTGCGTAGGCACAGCCCTCCACGCCCATACCGCCGTAAATAATAAAGGCGATATCCAGCGCCACATTGATGGCCGCGGAAATAATCAGAAAATACAGCGGCGACTTGGAATCACCCAATGCCCGCAGAAATGCCGCCAGCGCGTTATAGGCAGCTGTCACCACCAGGCCTGCGTAAATGATTCCCATATAAGCCTTCACATCCGGCATAATCTCATCCGAATAATTCATCAGCCGCAGAATCGGCACATTGGCCAACCCCAGCCCTATCGTCATCAATACGGCGAAGCCCAGGGACAGATACACGGACATGGCCACATAATGCCGCATCCGCTCATACTCTTTCGCACCGAACCACTGGGCCACCAGAATTGCGAAACCGCTGGTCAGGCCGTTCAGCCAGCCCGTCACAAAGAACATCAGCGATCCCGTACTTCCGATGGCTGCCAGGGCGCGCACGCCCAGGAACTGACCGGCGATGATGGAATCGGCCACATTATAAAACTGCTGGAACACATTGCCCAGAAACACAGGTACCATAAAATGCAGAATCAGCTTCACGGGACTCCCCACCGTCATGTCATGCATTTTTCCTGCTTTCACTTCACTCATCTTTTTACTCCCGTTATTTTGAGCTGTCCGATACCGGACAGCTCATACTTATTCCTTCAACATCTTCTTCAGCTCTTCCACCGTATCCGCGATTTTCGCGACTCCGGCCTCTGTCAGCTCTTCCCGGCTTCCGTATCCATACAGGACGCCGATGCAGGGCAATCCGTTCTCCCGGGCGCCGCGCACATCATTTTCCCGATCGCCCACCATGACGGCCTTCGTCAGATCTACCTGTCCCAGGTCTTCCATCACATAGCGGAGCACATCTGCCTTCTCCACCCGTTTTTCGTCCATGCTGGCTCCCGCTATCCGCTCAAAACAATCTGCCAGCTGAAAATGCTCCAGAATCCGCACGGCCATCTCTTCCGGCTTCGAAGTCGCGACAATCAGCCGCTTCCCCGCGTTTTTCAGTTCCCGCAGCATATCCTCGATTCCCGGATATACGGAATTTTCAAAGAGTCCTTTGTTTACATAATATTCTCTGTAATACCGGATTCCATCGCTGCACTGCTCCGGCGTAAAACCAAAATATCTGGCAAAGGATTCCGCCAGCGGAGGTCCCACAAAGGGCTCCAGCGTGCGCAGATCCTCCACCTCAATCCCCCACTTTTTCAGGGCATAGGCCACAGAACGAGTAATGCCGGGGGCTGATTCTGTCAACGTTCCATCCAGATCAAAAAATATGGTCTGATACATATCGTCTCTCCTGTCTTGTTATTCCGTTTCCGTATCCTGGGACGCTTCCTCTTCGGAGTCTTCTGACTCCTCCGGAATCGCCGCGGATCCGTCTGTAGCCGGCTGAACCACAGAACCAAGCACATTGCCCGGATGAAGCGGACAGGGCTGTGCCGTCAGCGGGGAACCGGACACGCTGTTGTCCTCCGGAATCAGCGTAATCACACGGAACTGATGATCCGGGCAGGCATCTGTGGCCAGAGCGCCGCTCTCCACGCAGGCCTCACCGGTCACGTGGACGTCACAGTATTCCGTGGGCACCGTGCCCTCCGCAAAGTACTCAGTCTTCAGGGTGCCGTCACAGATACCCGGAATCGGAAGCTTGCCGGAGATCGCGCAGACCGTAGCGCTGGTCACGGAAGAGGGCTTCGGAAATCCGATATCGGACTGTCCCGAGCTCAGTCTGGACATGACCGCCTTCCAGATCTTCTTATGATAACTGGTCTCGCCCTTCTTACTGGAGAGCTCATGGTTATTATCGTATCCGGCCCAGATGCCTGCCGTGTAATAGGGGGTGTAGCCCACAAACCACACATCCCGGTTATCAGAAGTCGTACCGGTCTTTCCGGCGACGCTCATACCGCTGAAATTCACAGCTTTACCGGTACCCTTGGTGACTACGTCCTGCATGGCGCTGGTCAGAAGCCATGCGGTGCTGTCCTTGAGCACCGTTCTGCTGTAGCCTTCCGTATTGTCAATCAGGACATTGCCGTCGTGATCGAGAATCCGGGTGTAAAAGACCGGCTTCTCATAGACGCCGCCGTTGGCGATGGTCGCGTAGGCCGCGGTCAGCTCCACGTTCTTGATACCGTTGGTGATACCGCCCAGAACCATGGCCTGGGTGTAGTCGTTCTTGCCGTTCTTCAGTTCCTCCTGCATGGTGGTGATACCCATATTTTTCAGGTAATTGATACCCAGAGCCGGGGTAATATCGGTAATGGTCTTTACCGCCACGATATTCATGGACTGCTCGATACCTTTCCGGAGGGAAGTCCAGCCCTGATAATTCTCACCGTTCCAGTTGCGGACCGGACGTCCTTTTCCGCCGTTGTAATTATACGGCGCGTCATACTGGGTGGTCGCCAGGGTCATGCCCGCGGAATCCAAAGCCGCCGCATAAGCCGCCACCACCTTGAAGGTAGAACCGGGCTGACGGGTCGTATCGGTTGCGCGGTTCAGGGACAGACTCTCGGTCTTCTCGCCGCGGCCACCCACGATGCCCTTCACATAGCCTGTGGACTGATCCATGACTACCATGGAAATCTGCGGCTGCACGGTCATGTTGATGGTCTCATAGATCTTGTCGCCCTCCTCGGATACCGCCGCTTTGTACGTGTCAATATGCGCCTGGGCGTCTTCTTTGCTGTCAAACAGCAATTCGAAGCTGGAGGATTCATTTTCCCTGAAATACTTCTCCATCATTTCCTTGCTGTAATTGGTCTGGGTGCCGTCCGGCTTCACCACCGTCAGCGCGTATTCCAGGCCGATCCTGGAGCCTGCCGGATAATTATCCTCGTTGGATGTCTCCTCGTCCATAATCTGCTGGACAGCCGGATCCTGCGCAGTCTCGATGGTCAGGCCGCCATTGTATACCAGATTGTACGCCTGCTGGGAGGTATAACCCTTGACCTCCTGCAGATCCGCAATCACCTGGGCGATGGTTGCGTCCACATAGTAAGTGTACACGGCCGTGGTGCTCTTGGTCTCATTGGTGGTCTGAATGCGGCTGTAAACATCGTCCGCCAGGGCATCCTGATACTCTTCTTCGGTGATGTCACCGCATTTTTTCATATCCTCGAGGACGATCTCACGCCGCTTGGCGTTCTCCTCCGGATCAGTGACCGGATTGTACTTGGTGGGGCTCTTGGTGATACCCGCGATGACCGCCGCCTCGGAGACGGTCAGCTCGCTGACATCCTTGTTAAAATAGCGGTTGGCCGCCGCCTGGATTCCCAAAGTGTTCTGGCCCAGGTTGATGGTATTCAGGTATGCTTCCAGAATCTCATCTTTGGTCATGATCTTCTCCAGCTCCAGGGCCAGGTACTGCTCCTGCAGCTTACGCTCGATCTTCTCCACCAGCGTATCCTCGCTCATGAAGTCGAAGACACTGTTCTTCAGAAGCTGCTGGGTAATGGTGCTGGCGCCCTCGGTCTTCTTAAAGCCGCTGGCGATGCCCTTGACACCCGCACGGATGATACCCTTCAGGTCGATTCCGTTATGCTCATAAAAGCGCTCGTCCTCCACGTCCACAAAGGCGTTCTGCACATGCTCCGGAATCTTGTCAATGTCCACCCAGACACGGTTGGATCCCGCTGTGATAAGCTCTGCCATTTTATTGCCTTCCGAGTCTACCATCACGGACTTGTAACCTCTCGGGATGACACTGGTGCTGTCGATATCCGGCGCATTGTCGATGACTCCCTTTACAATTCCGACACCCGCGCACAGGCCTACCACGCCCACCGCCAGAAGGCAGATCAGAAATGCTTTTATAAATATAACGCTGGCTTTTTTACCAGCTTTTGCCGTCTTGGAGTGCATGGACTTCTGCTTTTTCGAAGTACTGCGTTTTCCGTAATTCATGTTTTATCCTCCTATACATCAGTTCATTATAACAAAAAGTGCCTGCATAATAAAGACTTATTTGATAAATTCACAGTTTCTTAAGTATTCGCGGTACATAAATCCGCTGTACAGTCCCACGGATTTATACTATAATAAAAAGAATATAACTGTTCTGTACCTGACCAGTTACAAAAGAACTTAAAAAAATTGAGTTCTGTGACAGCCTTCGACATTTTTTTCGGCTCCGCTCCTGTATAATCATGAAAAAATCACACCATTTTCAAAAGGAGCTTGCCATGCAGAAAGAATATCTGATCGAGACCCGCGCTGTCGCGGACGAAAAAGGAACCCTGCTGAACCTGAAATATTATCTCATCGAAGAAGAACAAGCTTGCTCTCCCCTTCCCCTGTACCGGATCTGTATCAAGAAAGCCCTGTCCGGGAATCCGGAGGTGGAGGAGACCGAGAGCACGCCGCCCGTGTCCGATTCCGAGAGCCGGGCGCGCTCTCTGCTTTCCCGCCTGATTCAGAACGCGGTAACTCCCGTATGTCTTCTGGAAATCGTGGATGATATCATGACTCAGGAGAGCGGACAGGCTTCCTGAAAGGAAATCCCATGTCAGAAACATATTATTTTGCATATCAGGGCGGTACCGGAGAGATCGTGGAAAAAAAATCACGTTTTATCGCGACGGTAGCCCCCATTGCCTCAGAAGAGGAAGCGCTGCGCTTCATCGAGCAGACGAAGAAACAATACTGGGACGCCAGACATAACTGCACCGCCTTCACCCTGGGCAGCCGCCACCAGCTCACCCGCTGCAGCGACGACGGCGAACCGGCCGGGACAGCTGGCCGACCCATGCTGGACGTGCTCCTGAAAGAAAACATCCACAATGTGGCCGTAGTCGTCACCCGTTACTTCGGGGGTACGCTGTTAGGCACCGGCGGCCTGGTGCGAGCCTATTCCAAAGCCGTACAGACCGGTCTGGCCGCGTCCGTCATCCTGGAGCGCCAGGCCGGCATCCGGCTGGAGATCTCCGCAGATTACGGCGATCTGGGGAAAATTCAGTACCTGATGGGCCAGCAGCAGATTCCCACCCTGAACTCTTCTTACACCGATTCTGTCTATCTGGAGGCTCTGGTTCCTGCTTCCCTTCTGGACTCTTTCTGTCAGGATCTCACGGAAGGAACCGCCGGAAAAGCTGTCCTGACCAAAGGCGACGCCTGCTCCTACGCGGTTTACAAAGGAGATATTCTGCTCTTCGACAGGGAGGACACGCTATGAAGACCACCTCCGTAAGATCCCGCCTTCTGCTGCCGGTTTTTCTCGTAACCCTGGGACTGCTCACCTGCTTCGGCGCCCTCCTGTTCTGGAAGTTCCGAAACGCACGGCCCGCCAGCGCCATCCGTCAGCTCCGGATCAATGAAATCTGTACCGTGAACCCGGGCACGGCCATCGATGAGGCTACCACCTACGAGGACTATATCGAGCTGTATAATCCCACCGACGAAGCCATTTCCCTGGGAGAGCTCTGGCTGTCCGACAATCCCAGGCATTGCGATCTGGCTCCGCTTCCGGACAAAACCATCGAGCCCCACGGCTTTCTCTGCATCTACGCCGTCGGCTCAGAGGGCGGTTCTCCGGAGGGACAGCCTTCTGTTCCCCTCTCTGTCTCGGAAGGAGAGACTATCACCCTGGCCTGGAAGCATCAGAGCGAAAGCGGTATCACCACTTCCCTCCTGGTGGACAGCGTCACCCTTCCTTCCTCCATACGGCCCGGAGCTGTCTACGCCCGCACCGGGGACGGCGGCCCGGAATTCGACCAGCTGCGCCCCACCCCGGGAAGTTCCAACCAGGATGCGTCTTCTGTCCCGGAAGCGCCCGTCATCGAAACTGCCAGCGGCTTCTATGAAAATGAAGTTGCCGTCACCATCACCGCAAAGAAGGGGATGACGATCCGCTACACCCTGGACGGCAGCGATCCCACTTCTGATTCCCCGGAATATACCGTTCCGCTGACCCTGACCGATCCCAGCAAAAATCCGGATCAGTATGCGTCCCGCACCGATATCACCGAGGAGGACAGCGGCTATCTGCCTCCGGAGACTCCCGTAGACAAAGCTGTCGTGCTGCGCGCAGCGGCCTTCGATTCCCAGGGCGGAGTCAGCAACACGGTCACTGCCACCTACTTTCTTGATTTTTCTGAAAAAGAAGGCTACGAAGACGCCGTGACCCTCTCCCTGGTCACTGACCCAGAGAACCTTTTTTCCTCTGAAAAAGGAATCTATGTCCGGGGTGCGCTGTATGACAACGCCATCGATGCCGGTCTCATATACAATGGCCTGCCCTGGTCTTTCCTGACCGATTACACCAACTATTATCTGGAGGGCCGGAGCTCTGAACGGGCCGCCCACGTCCAGCTCTTCGACGCGTCCCACAATCTGGCCCTGAGCCAGGACTGCGGTATCCGTATCCGTGGAAATGAGTCGCGCCATTTTCCTCAAAAGAGTTTTACATTATTTTCCAGAAAAAAGTATGGCAAATCCACCTTCGATCCGGTGCTTTTTGACACTGACATTTCTTACCCCAACCTGATTCTCAGCTGCAGCCGCACGCTGAAAAAGGCGTTCTTCTTTGACCTGGTGGCTGACCGAGATACCGCCACCCAGCGCTATCTCCCCTGTCAGGTCTTTCTCAACGGGGAATACTGGGGGATGTATTACCTGATGGAGAAATATTCCGCAGAATACCTGGCTGGACACTATGATGTGGAGCAGGACAATACCCTGCTCATCAAAGATACCCGTTATGTGGAGGACGGCGATTACGAAGCCCTCCAGAATTACCGGGATCTCCGCGATTTTCTGAGTCAGGCCGACTTCTCTGACCCGGAGAATTACGCGGAACTGCTCACCAAAATGGACATGCAGAGCTTCATCGACTGGATGTGTACCAATATCTACATCGCCAACACTGATACCAAGCCCCTGGGCGGCAATGTGCTGACCTGGCAGACCGTCACCCCTGAAAATGACACCGAAGGCGACGGCCGTTTCCGCTGGATCCTTTACGACCTGGACGACTCTCTGGGCGTCGGCACGGATCTGGCCACCACGCCGGCCTATGCCTTCGACTCTTTTACCGGTCACGCCGTCTACGCCGCCCTCGGCTTTCTGGATGACGAGCCCATGCCCGCCCTCATGAAAAATGAGGACTTCCGCCGCCAGTTTGTCCTGACCTTTCTGGATCTGGCTAACGAAAATTTCCGCTGGGACCGCGTAAAGGCTCTTTTAGACCAGACTGCTGAGCAAAAGCCCTGGGCCGACAAAAGCTGGGATCGCTGGAACGCCGCTCCTGAGACCGCGACCTTTGACGAGGAGCTGCAGGATCTCCATACGTTCTTCGAACACCGTGCGGAATACATCATTCCCATGCTGGCCGATCATTTCGGACTGGAGGGCACTCTGGCGGATGTGACGCTGACTTCTGTTCCGGCAGATCAGGGATCTGTAGTCTTGAATACCATCACGCCGGATCTGGACAACGCGGACTGGACCGGGCAGTATTACACCGACTACCCGATTACCCTGAAGGCTGAGCCTGCAGAAGATTCTGAGTTTGTCCGCTGGGAGATCACTGGCGGAGAGATCGCGAATGGAGCGATAGAAGATTCGGAGATACAGGTGAGATTGGATGGAGATACGCGGATAATTGCGGTTTTTGAGAAGAAATAAATTTAGGTTGTGAGACCCGAGGGGCAGGAAATCCCCCCTCGGGTCAATTTACGTTTTCGCACATACTGTACGGCTTTATTTATGTCCGTCTTAAACTACTTTACATTGAACGCCTTAATTCCCGGATATACGGCGCTCTTGCCAAGTGCCTCTTCGATACGGAGCAGCTGGTTGTATTTCGCCACACGCTCACTTCTGCTGGGCGCGCCGGTCTTGATCTGGCAGGTATTCAGGGCTACTGCCAGGTCAGCGATGGTGGTGTCTGCTGTCTCACCGGAACGATGAGAAGTAACAGCTGTGTACCCAGCCTTATGAGCCATCTTAATAGCCTCAAGAGTCTCAGACACAGAACCAATCTGATTCAGCTTAATCAGGATGGAGTTACCGCAGCCCATCTCGATACCCTTGGACAGACGCTCCGTATTGGTAACAAACAGGTCGTCGCCAACCAGCTGTACCTTGTCGCCCAGACGGGCAGTCAGCTTCTGCCAGCCTTCCCAATCCTCCTCATCCAGACCATCCTCGATGGAGATAATCGGATACTTCCCGCAAAGGTCAGCCCAGTGCTCGATGAGCTGCTCTGCCGTAAACTCTGTGCCAGCCTTCGGCAGCTTGTAGAAGCCTTTGCCCTTCTCGCTCTTCCACTCGGAGGACGCTGCGTCCATAGCAATCATGAAATCCTTACCCGGTTCGTATCCGGCCTTCTTCACTGCCTCCAGAATCGTCTCAATGGCCTCTACATCAGACTTCAGCGCCGGAGCAAAACCGCCCTCGTCACCAACGGATGTGGCCAGCCCTCTCTCCTTCAGGATAGACGCCAGCGCATGGAATACCTCCGCACACCATCTTAAACACTCCTTAAAAGAAGGCGCGCCCACCGGCATAATCATGAATTCCTGCACATCCAGTCCGGAAGACAGCGCATGGCAGCCGCCGTTTACGATATTCATCATCGGCACCGGCAGACGATTGCCATTTATGCCGCCCAGGAAACGGTACAGCGGGATATCCAGAGCTGCTGCTGCCGCACGGCAGGTCGCGATGGATACGGCCAGAATCGCGTTTGCACCCAGCTTGGACTTATCCCCGGTTCCGTCTGCCTCAATCATGGCGCGGTCTACCGCGTAGATGTCAGAAGCATCCAGTCCCTTCACCGCCTCATTGATAATGGTATTGATATTCTCTACGGCCTTTGTAACGCCTTTTCCCAGGTATCTGCTTTTGTCACCGTCACGCAGCTCCAGCGCCTCAAATTCACCGGTAGAAGCGCCGCTGGGGGCGGTTCCGCGAGCCACAGTTCCGTCTGCCAGAGTTACCTCCGCCTCCACGGTCGGATTTCCTCTGGAATCCAGGATCTCTCTTCCCACAACCTTCTCAATCTGTAAATAATCCATTTTAAAAATCTCCTTTCCTTGATCTGCGCATATTTTTGCGCATATAGGTATCCCTGTAAGGGATTTCTCTGATCTGCGCATTTTTCAGCGCATATAGGTATCCCTGTAAGGGATTTCAATAGGGCAGAACACCGGAAGATGCAAAGGAGCCACCCGATACATCTTCCCAGTCTCATGGACACAGGAAGGATAAGCCAATTCTTCCCAAAGGAGTCTGCCTGATTTATTCACATGCAGTTAGTATTGCCTAACTTCCTGTATCGTAACAGAATCCATTTTTAAAGTCAATGCACGGACGCCCTTTTTTCATAGTATTGACAAAGATTATCAAATTATTTACTTTGAAAACATCGATTAAAATTTTGGAAACGAAAGCAGCTACGTGAACAAATTAAAAAAAACAGCAGTCGAATCACATGGGATCTGGCTGCTGCCTTTTTTATTTTCTATTATCTCTTAATCTGTCCGTAGTAAGCATTTGCGCCATGCTTTCTCAGGAAATGCTTGTCCTGGATAACCTGCGGAGCCGGCTGTACTCTCGCGTTCAGGATCTCGGTACGACATGCCATCTTGGCAACCTCCTCAAGAACGACTGCGTTATGTACGGCATTGGCTGCGTCTGTTCCCCAGGTGAACGGTCCGTGGTTGGTGCACAGAACGCCCGGTACATGCATCGGGTCGATACCTCTGTTGTTGAAGGTTTCAACGATTACAAGACCTGTATTCTTCTCATACTCGCCGTTGATTTCCTCTGCGGTCAGGCTTCTGGCGCAGGGAATCTCGCCGTAGAAGTAATCTGCGTGTGTGGTTCCGTAGCAGGGAATGCTGCGGCCTGCCTGTGCCCAGGAGGTAGCCCACGGAGAATGGGTATGTACTACGCCGCCAATCTTCGGGAACGCCTTATACAGCTCCAGATGGGTCGGTGTATCGGAGGACGGATTGTAATCACCCTCTACCTTATTGCCCTCAAGGTCGATAACTACCATATCCTCCGGCTTCAGCAGATCGTACTCTACTCCGCTGGGTTTGATTACAAAAAGACCCTTTTCCCGGTCGATTCCACTGACATTTCCCCATGTATAGGTGATAAGTCCTCTTCTCGGAAGCTCCATATTGGCTTCATAAACCTGTTTTTTCAGTTCCTCTAACATGATTTCTCCTCCTTTAGTCGTCCGCCTTCTGATCCAGGAGCTTTCTCATGGCAGAATTGGCAAAATGCAGATCTGCCTTCCAATCCTCCTTGCCCAGATACCAGAACTCCGTTACAAAACGGCGCACACCAATCTTCCATGCGGTGTCAATCATCGCCGGGAAATCAACCTGTCCCTCTCCGTACATCATGTCGCGGAATTTGCCCGGAACAGTCTCCTTTAAATGCATGGCAACCACATGGCCATCACAGCTTCTAAGGTCTGCAAGCACATCGGTTCCATAGGTAATTGCCGCATTATTGATATTACCACAGTCCGGATATACATTCAAGTAAGTGGAATTGATTTTGTCTACGTATTTCATGGACTTCTCACAGGTGTTCATGAACTCGGTCTCCATGGTCTCGAAGCCCATCAGCACGCCTGCTCTGGCTGCCATACGGGCTGCCTTTTTGAGATTCCGTCCGAAACGCTCTACAGTCTCCGGTGTGGATTCGTCATAATATACGTCATAGCCTGCCAGCTGGATGATGCGGACGCCCAAATCGTCTGCCAGCTGAATGGCCTTCTCCATAATCTCCAGGCTTCTTGCCTCTGTAGCCGGATCGCTGCTTCCCAGCGGGTACTTCCGGTGGCCGGACAGGCACATGCTGCGGATGGGCAGTCCCACCTCATACATGGTCTTTACCAGCTCCAGACGCTCTTCTTTGGTCCAGTCCAGGCGGGCCAGCTTCGCGTCGGTCTCGTCGATGCTGATTTCCACGAAATCATAACCTGCCTCTTTCGCTGCCTCCAGCTTTTCCTTCCAGGTCAGCGTATTCGGCATAGCCTTTTCGTATAATCCAATGCTGTATGCTTTCATGTTTTATCCTTTCCTACAAAGATCCTGCTTACAGGCTCTCAATCTCATAGAACGCGATCTCGTCGATCTCGCGGTTGGTAGACAGGATGCCCAGCTTGTTGCCCGGCTTCTTGTATACACGGGTGTTGGCCGGTCCTACGTTATGATCCAGAACCTCCAGGACATAATCCTTACCGTCGTGATAGCATGCCATCAGATCCCGATCGCCCTTACGGTTTCCGATGATCGCCATACCCTTGCCCAGAATCTCTGCGCCCCAGATACCGTGCAGGAACTCATAGGAACCCTCAAAGGTCTTTACGCAGGCGTACTTGCCGTTTACCTTCTTGTAAATCTTGATGGTATCGCCGTGGAACGGGGTCATAACCAGCATTTCATCCTCGCCGTCTCCATCGAAATCAGCAAAGGTCATATCGCTGGCCGGATCCTCTGTCAGAGTTTCTACGGTCCACTCACCGCCCTTTTCTGCCGGCGGCGTCACCTTGAAAATACCATTCTCAGTTCCCACGATACCGCTCATGACGCCGTCCTTCTCTACGCGGCAGTAACCATGGTTCTTCAACAGGTTCTCTTTCAGCGGCACCAGCTTCACCTGGTTATCCTCGTTGATATCGCTTAAGTCCGCCGGAAGCTCGCCTACCCAGATCTTACCAGGCATACTCCAGTCATCCTTGAACTCATGACCGGACTTCAGCGCGCAGGCAACGATGTAGTTTACGCCGCCTCTGGTCAGGATATCGAAACGATGTACGAAGGGCAGATCCGCAATGGTTTTTACCGCCCAGTCATTTTTTCCCTTGGGAGAAGCCAGGATAATCTTCGCCTCCTTGGAATCGTTCGGTGAATAGAATTTATGGGTAGCCAGGAACTCGCCGTTGCTTCCCGGAATCTGAACCATGGTCATGACTCCGCCGGGCTCGTCCCATACGGTTTCTTCCAGATTTCCATCCAGATCAAACAGCAGACACTTATTCACCTTCTCTGCCGCTACCAGCATATGCTCTGCTCCGTTGTAGGTCAGCGGACAGATGGAATAGCATTTTTCCAGTTCATGTGTTTTGATTTTATTTACTTTCATTCCAGTCTCCTAATCTGTAACTGTTCAGTACCTGACCAGTTACCTAATCTACCTGATATACCCAGGTTCCCATTTCACGAAATTCACGGAGCATATCCGCCGGGGCGTTCATGTCCGTGATAATATTTTCTATTTTCTCCGGCGGACAGGATACTCCTCCTGCTCTTTCTCCGAACTTGGAGCTGTCTGCCAGAATATAAGATGCGCCGGTTACCCGCTGAAACATCATCTGGTTCAGGTTTACCTCGCTCACCATCTCTGTCACCATACCGATGTCCGGACTGATTCCCGTACATCCGATAAAGCTTTTCTTCGCGGTCACGTACGCCAGACTATTTTTTGTAAAGTCACCAACCATAGCGCCCTTCTGATACCGCAGTTCCCCACCCAGAAGAATAATCGTTGCCTGGGAGGGATTCTCCTCGTTGATAATATTTCCGTTATTTGTAATAATTGTTACATTCCGGCTGGTAATGTATTTTACCATAGCAAGAGCTGTGGAGCTGGTATTCAGAAGAATGCTGTCTCCATCCTCCACCAGACCGGCCGCATATTTTGCAATCCGTTCCTTCCGGAGCTCTCTGCTGTTTTTTCGCGGTACTTCCGCATTTCCTGTCCTTGCGCCTCCGTAAAAGCGCTCCAGGAGTTTATGTTCTTCCAGATACTGGAGATCGCGCCGAATCGTCAGGGGAGAAACCTGCAGCATTTCCGACAGGCTGCTGACTGACACATCTCCGTCATTTCTTACGGTCTCCAGGATTTTCTCTCTTCGACTGTTCACAATGGAACGGCTTGTTTTCACGGCATTTCACTCCTTCTTGTATCCTTTTGAATCATATCCATCAGAAAAGCGCTCCCCCATGGCCTTCCAGCCACGGGGAAGCGCCCTCGTCTTGTCTAAGCTTTAGTCAAGCGGTACTCCGGATGCTTTCAGTTTTTCTTCCATCTCTGCCTGAGACATTACGTTCTTCAGACCGATTACATGGACACCCTTTGCTTCTGCTTCCTTGAACATGGAGATGAAGTTCAGCGGGCAGAATACTACATCAAACTGGGTTGCAGAGCTCTTTCCTTCAGAAAGAGAGCAGTGATGCAGCTTTCCAACCTTGATACCCAGAGACTTTACAACCTTCTCTGTAGTCATCTTCATCATCAGACTTGTTCCGGCGCCGTTTGCGCAGCAAACCAAAATGTTCAGCATTGTCGTTTCCTCCTATCGGATTAACTAGTGTATATTTGGCGAATCTTTATTCAGCCTTCTTAGCCTTCAGCTCTTTGTATGCTTCCCAGTCCTCAGTCATCAGGAAGTAGCCTTCCTTGTCAGCTCTGTACTGCAGCTGCGGGATAGCCAGCAGGGCAACAATTACGATTGCCAGACCTGCGTAGCTTAAGTACTTCATCAGAACTGTGAATACCGGCCATACAACTGCCCAGTCCCACATACCAAGGTATCCGCCGTATGCTGCCATGCCTACCCAGCCTGCGATGAGCGCAGAACCGAATACCTGGCACAGACCGGAGATAAACGGCAGGATAAGCGCTGCTTTCAGACCGCCCTTGTTATTAGCATACACCGCGATGGTCGCATTGTCAAAGAAAACAGGTACGAATCCGGCAATTACCAGTACCGGGCTCTTCAGAAGAATCAGAGCGCCGATTGCGATAAACTGTCCAAGAGCACCAGCCAGGAAACCAATCGGTACTGCGTTCGGGGAACCGAAACCGTAAGATACCGCACAGTCTACTGCCGGTACAGAACCCGGGAGCCACTTATTGGCAATACCCTGGAAGGAATTGGTCAGCTCTGTTACGAAGGTACGAACACCCAGCTGCAGGATTGCCAGATATACTGCGAAGTTCAGGCAGACAGTCAGGATATAGAACAGGAAGCTCTGTCCTTCCTTCATGAATCCGGCCTCAGTCAGATAATCTCTGCCAAGAACCAGAAGGATTGCTCCAAAGAATACCGTCATCAGGATTGCGGTACATACCATGTTCTCATTGAAGATGGACATAAAGCCCGGAAGCTCGATATCCTCCAGCTTCTTGGAAGCCTCTTTGCCCTTCTTTACATCGCGCTCATGCATTTTGCCTGCGATCCAGGAGAACAGTGCCACTCCCATGATCTGCTGATGTCCAAGACAGAAGCCTGCGCCGTCTGTCAGCTCCTGGGTCGGCTTGATGGTCAGGTTGGAGCCTACTGCCCAATACAGACCAAGTACGATTGCCATTACCACCAGAAGCGCTGTGTTATTGGTAGCCAGTCCCGGCAGTGCGAACAGGATCAGCCAGTAAGCTGTGGAAGCCTGCTGTACCTGTATATGACCTGTGGTAAACAGAGAACGAAGCTTTGTTACCTTACTGAAACGAACCAGTAAAATGTTGATGATAAACGCAATCAGAAGAAGCATCATAACCTGTGAAAACGGCTTTCCAAATACTTCCTCCAGGCCTGCGGTTACCGCGTTCTGTCCGAAATACGGGTCGATAACCATAGCGTCCAGATTGAAACGATCCTTCAGGCCTACCAGCACCGGACGGAAGTTGCTTACCAGTCCGCCGGAACCTGCTGCCAGGATCATGTAACCTACGACTGCCTTGATGGTTCCGCCAAGTACATCATACCAGGGTTTCTTCAGCAGAATGTAACCAATCAGTACGATCAGGCCGATCATCCATGCCGGCTGCTGCAGAATGTTCGTAGCAAAGTACGACCATGCTCTCATTAAAATATCCATAACTCTTTTCCTCCTACATTTTCCCCTTTATCTTTAACCGCAGCCCGTCCTCACAGGCCGCGGTCAGGTTCTTATTTGTCCAGATACTTCTCCTGAAGCTTCAGCAGATCCTCCGGCCCCTCAGCCTTCAGAAGCTCTGCTACCAGCTCCTCATTCATCAGCATTTCCGACAGACGCATCATATTGTTCAGATGCTGATCCGGATTGCAGGATGCCAGGGTGAAGAACAGCTGAGCGTCCTTTTCCGGGTCATTCGGGTCAAAGCTGACCGGCTTCTCCAGCTTCATAAAGCCGATGGCCGTCTTGTTGACTCCGACTGCGCCCTCCTGGGAATGCGGCATCGCGATGTTCGGCATGATTACGATATACGGACCGTACTTGCGAACGCACTCTACGATATCATGGGCGTAATTGGATTCTACCGTTCCGTCTGCCTCCAGGGATTTGCAACTCATGATGATAGCATCTTCCCAGTCCTTTGCTTCCTTGGCAAACAGATAATGCTTCTTTTCCACAAACTCTCTTAACATAATCCTTTTCTCCCTTATTCCAAAGCTTACAGACAGGAACGGAACGGAATGTTCTGGGGATGCTCGAAGCAGTCCTCAAAGCCTCTTCTGTGATGATAGTAAATCTTATCCTTGTCCTGGGGATAGGTGTACTTTCCGCCTACCTGCCAGAAGAACGGATGGAACTTGTACTCGTTTCTGTCCTTCTTGAAATCATACAGCAGCTTGATCTCGTCGCAGTCTGCCTGGAAGTTGGTCCATACGTCCCAGTGAATCGGGACAACAACCTTACACCGCAGGTTCTCAGCCATACGAAGGATATCTACAGAGCTCATCTTATCCTGCATACCGATGGGGTTCTCACCGAAGGAACCAAATGCAACATCGATATCATAATCCTTACCATGCTTTGCAAAGTAAATGGAGAAGTGAGAATCACCGGAGTGATAGATGTTTCCGCCCGGAGTCTTAACCAGGTAGTTTACTGCCTTATCGTCCATATCCGTGGGGCAAACGCCTGTCAGCTCTTCTCTGTTCTCGCTGGTATCGTCTGTGGTAACGATACAGGTACGGTCAAAGCTGTCCAGAGCAACGATCTCCAGGTCCTTGATCTTGATGGTATCGCCCGGCTTCACAGTAATGCAGCGTTCTTCCGGAACGCCCCATTTTACCCAGGTCTCTACAGACTTCTTCGGTCCGATGAAGGGTACCGGAATCTCTTTTCCGTTCTCATCGGTCGTAGTCATTCCGCTCTGGATAACATGTGCTGCCCACTCTGCTGACATATGGTCCTGATGGTAATGGGTTGCCAGAACTGCGTCCACATGCTTGAAAGCAAACGGGTCAATGACGAAGGGTACGTTTCTCAGGTTCGGCTGCATCAGACGTCCGCCGCACATATTTGCCATCTGATGGCCCGGCTTCATCTTGTTGTCGCCATGGGTTCTCTTACCGTTTCCACACCACAGGTCGATGGTGATATTGGTGTCAGCCGGTGTCTTAAACCATACGCCGGTACATCCCAGCCACCACATAGCCACGTTTCCGGGCGCTACAACCTCGTTCTCGATATCTTCTACGAGCCAGGTTCCCCACTCCGGGAAGGTGCTTTTGATCCAGCTGTCTCTTGTCATTTCACTAATTTTGGACATTTCTCAAATCTCCCTTTCTTCTTGGATATTTATATTCTTGGTTTCTTTTTTCTTATGTGCTTATCATACAAAATCGCCTCTTATCTTGCAAGGTTTTATATGAACATTCTGTATTGTTTTATGTTCATTTTATGTGTGTTTTGATATTTTTGTAGCATTAAACAAATTTTCTGTGCTTATTGCACGAGTTTAAAAACAATATTTTTGCATTTTGACTAAATTATTTCATTTATATGAACGTTTTGAATTTTTATGTTTTGTATGCATGTTATGTCACATGGGGTTTTACAGATTTTTATGACTTTTTAGAATATTTTTAGATTTACCAAAAAAAGAATGTGCCGTTGGCACATTCTCGCGCCGAGGCGCGGTTGCTTCAGCAACCATCTACCACTACGCCGAGTGCGCATCCTTGCAAGCTCTGCTTGCTTTTATGTAATAGGGAATTCCACAGGAATTTCCTATTACATAAAACCCCTGTCCGTAATTCTCCGGACAGGGGTTTCGCTCTCTATTTTTCTGTTAAGATTTCCACAGCCTTCTGAAGCTGGTTATCCTTCTCCTCCGGAATCGTGATCGCGTTGGCCACGTCCGCATCCAGCTCCACCTCCACGTCCGGCGTTATGCCGATTCCATGGATATTGTTGCCCTTGGGCGTATAATACTTGGATACGGTCAGCTTCACAGCCGTACCGTCGCTTAAGGGATACACCTTCTGGACAATGCCCTTGCCAAAGGTCTGGGTTCCCACCAGCGTGCCGATTCCGTAATCCTTGATGGCCCCGGCGAAGATTTCCGAAGCACTGGCGCTGTTTCCGTTGACCAGGACAGCCAGCGGTTTATCAAAATAGTTCTCGGCGTCGGACTTCAGTTCCTCCCGGTTGCCGTATTTGTCTTCTGTGTATACAATCAGGCCTTCCGGTAGCAGGCGGTCGAGAATGCTGCCCGCGCTTGACACCAGGCCGCCTCCGTTGTTGCGAAGGTCGATAATCAGCGCAGTCTCTCCCTGATTTTCCAGATCCTCCAGAGCGGTCAGGAACTGATTGACCGTCACATCATCAAAGCTGGCGATGGAGATATAGCCGATATTGCCGTCCAGCATCCTGTGCTCTACCGTAGCGATCTCGATGGTTCTGCGTTCCACGTCAAAGGTCAGATAATCGCTTTCCCCTTCCCTGGCCACGGAAATCGGAACCGTCGTGCCTTCCGCTCCCTTTACCATGGAGACCACCTTGGTCAGATCCTCTCCGGTCACCTCTGTATCCTGCACCTTGTAAATGACGTCTCCCGGAAGCAGGCCTGCCTCCTCCGCGGGCGATCCCTCAAAGACCCGGGTAATGGTGATGATTCCGGTGGTCATATTCTGACTCATTTCCACACCGATGCCATAGTAGCTTCCGTTGGTGGAATCCATCATGCTCTGGTATTCTTCCTTCGTATAGTAGGCCGCATAGGCGTCATCCAGGCCTGCGATCATACCTTTATACAGATAGTTCTCCACCTGCTCCGTATCAATCTCATTCAGATAATACTTCTGAACCAGTGTCTCAATCTCGGTGATCTTATCCTCGACCGCTGTGCTGGTCAGATTCAGCTCGCCGCTTTCCGCCTTCTTTTCATCGGAGACCTTCGTAAGCGCCCGGCTTCCGAAGGAAACTCCGCCCGCCACCAGCGCAGTAATCACCACGCCGACGGCAATTCCCCTGATAAACTGCTTTTTATTTTCCATAATTCCAGTATATGTCCTTATCCTTCGTCCAATTCCGCCTAGCCCACATAGCCCAGCGGGTTTACATAACTTCCGTTTTTAATCACGCCAAAATGCAGATGATTGCCGGTGGAATAGCCGGTGGAACCCACTGCAGCGATAGACTGGCCCGCACTGACCGTCTGTCCGGCGCTCACATACAATGCGGAGCAGTGCATGTATACGGTAGACAGACCGTTTCCATGGGAAATGACTACGTAGTTGCCCGCAGAACTGCTGTAGGCCGCCGTGGTCACACGCCCGCCTGCCGCAGCTATAATCGATGCTCCGTAGGAAGCACCGATATCGATGCCTTTATGATTGGTTGAAGCTCCCGCCGTAGGCTGGGCGCGGTTCCCAAAGCCGCTAGTGATCCGCTTGCTGCTGGGGCAGGGCCACAGAAAACCGGAGGCTCCGCCGTCGCCGTCGCCGGCCTGGGCGTTAGCCGCTGCTGCCGCCGCGATCTGCTGCTCAATCTGATCGAGCAACTTCTGCTGCTTGGTCAGATCTGCCTTATATTCGGCCGCATTGCTGTTCTCACTGTCGATCTGATCCTGATAGCTCTGAATCTGGGCTGTCTTGCTTTTAATCAGGCCGTCCACGGTTTTCTTCTGCTCGGAAGCCGCGTCCGCCATGGCGTCCAGATCTTCCTTCTCGATTTCCAGCTGTTTTTTCTTTTCCTCCACCGCCTGCTTCTGGGCAATATATTCCTCCAGCATACTCCGGTCGTAGGCCGTCACCTGCTCCGCATAGCTGGATTTATTCAGAAAATCGGCCATGCTCTCCGACGTCAGGAACAGCTCCAGGTAAGACGGATTCCCATTTTCATAGAGATACTGAATCCGCTTTTTCATGTCCTCGTACTGTTGAGCCGCCGTGGCCTCCGCCTCGGCAAGTTTCTCCGCCGCCACGGTAATCTCCTCTTTCTTGGCCTCAATATCCTTGTTCAGCTTGTCGATCTGCTTCGCAAGGTTATTGGCCTCCTGATCCAGCTTGGAGATATACGTCTCCAGATTACTCTTGCTGTTCTCCAGATCCGAGATTCGCTTTTTGGTGTCGCTGATGTCCGACTTGATATCCTTGATCTTATCCAGGGTATCCTGCTTCTTATCCTCCAGATCGCTGGTATCGATTTTACTCGCCGTCGCGGACACCCGCAGGTTCTCATTCGTGAAAATACAGCCAACTGCAAGCGCCACCGCAAGGAGAGAGCCTGCCACACGCATTCTTTTCATTGTGTTACATATCCTCTTTTTAACCTCATCACACCTTCAGATGCTTCCGAATGGTAAAGAAGCTGCCGAAGAAGCCGATGCCCACGCCCAGCGCCAGGCCCACCGGAAGCAGAATCCGGAACATTTCATTTACCGGAAGGAACTGCAGAAGCCCTGTCAGCGCATTAAACTTATCTCCCACAAAGCCCACGAGCTGTGTATACAGATAATACAGCAGCGCCAACGGGAAAGCAGCGCCCAGGATTCCAATGATAATACCCTCCACTACAAAGGGGGCCTTGACGAAACCGTTGGTGGCTCCGATCAGCTTCATGATTGCAATTTCTTCTTTGCGGACTGCGATACCGATGGTGACCGTATTGCTGATCAGGAAGACCGATACGCACAGCAGCAAAATAATCACTGCCACAGAAATATAACCAATCAGCATATTGAAATTCGTCAGAATATCTGCCACCTGGGCAGACTGATTAATCTTACGGACGCCTTCCACGCTGCCCAGCCATTCTACCAGGCTCTCCTGCTGTTCCACATTCTTCAAATAAATCTCATAATGGGCCTGATTGGCCAGCGGATTATCATCTGCAAAGCCCTCCGCAAGCTGAGGGTTATCTTTAAAATAAATCTCCTTATACTGCTCCCAGGATTCCTCCGCGGATACAAAGACCGCCTCAGACACCTCGCTCCGGGCCTGGATTTTTTCACCTATCGCCTGAATGTCCTCCTCAGACATTCCCTCGTCAAAGAATACGGTAACCGCCACGGATTTCTCCGCCTCTTTTACCATATACTGGAAATTCTCTACCACACAGAAAAAGATTCCAAACAGGAAAATACAGGCGGACATGGTGGCAATCGACGCCAGGGAAAACATTTTGTTGCGCCAGATATTTTTCAGGCCCTGCTTCAGGCAGTAGCCGATAGAACTAATTCGCATTCTGTGTGTACCCAGCGTTGCGCTCGTCACTGATTATGACGCCTTTGTTCATGACAATTACCCGTTTCTTCATCTGATCTACAATCTCCTGGTTATGCGTTACCACCAGCACGGTCGTACCGCGCTCGTTGATGGTCTCCAGAAGCTTCATGATTTCTCTGGAATTCTTCGGATCCAGGTTACCGGTAGGCTCGTCGGCCAGCAGAATATTCGGCCGGTTTACCAAAGCCCTCGCTAGGGCAACTCTCTGCTGCTCTCCTCCGGAGAGCTGCTTCGGGAAAGACTTGTACTTCTCCGCCAGACCTACCAGGGAAAGCATTTTCGGCACATTTTTCCGGATGTCCTTGCTGGGTGTGGCGATAACCCGCTGGGCAAAGGCGATATTCTCATAGACGTTCCGGTCCTTCAGAAGACGGAAATCCTGGAACACCACGCCCAGCTTTCTGCGATACTTCGGAATCGCCTTTGCTTTCATCTTATTCAGGTTGATTCCATTGACCTTAATGGTTCCGGAACTGGGGTCAAGTTCTTTCAAGAGCAGCTTGATCAGCGTGGACTTGCCGGAACCGCTGTTTCCCACGATAAAGACAAATTCGCCCCTGTCAATGTGCAGCGTGACGCCATTTAAGGCCTGCACGCCCGTGGCATAGGACTTTGTCACGTTCTGTATATCAATCATTTTTTCACTCCTCAGCCTTAGCTTACCAATTGTTAATAATCCATGGACTCCATGTATTTCATATATTTCACTACCATCAGCGCAATCTTGAACGTGATCGCATCCTCGAACACCCTAAGGTCAAGGCCGGTGCTCTTCTGCAGCTTATCCAGACGGTACACCAGCGTATTGCGGTGGATATAGAGCTGTCTGGAGGTCTCCGATACATTCAGGCTGTTCTCGAAGAACTTGTTGATGGTAGTCAGCGTCTCCTCGTCGAAATCGTCCGGAGACTTGCCGTCAAAGATCTCCCGGATAAACATCTTACACAGAGGAATCGGAAGCTGATAAATCAGACGTCCGATGCCCAGAGTGCTATATGCAATAATATCCTTGTCATCAAAGAAAATCTTGCCGACGTCAAGAGCCATGCGCGCCTCTTTATAAGAACGGGACACCTCCTTAATTTCGCCCACGATTGTACCGTAAGCCACGTGCACCCTTTCGTCCCCTTCATTGTTCAGGAGATCGCAGATGACCTTGGCCGTGCGGTTCAGCTCCGGGTAGCCCTCATTGTCCGCCAGCTCCTTCACCACGATGATATTCTTCTCGTCCACCGCCGTGATAAAATCATGGGACTTTGCGCCGAACAGAGTCCGCACATTCTCCAGGGAAGCCGTATCCTTCTCCCGGCCGGTCTCAATGGTAAAGACTGCTCTGCGCACCTCGGTCTGGATATGCAGCTTCTTGGCCCGGTTGTAGATATCCACCAGAAGCAGGTTGTCCAGAAGCAGGTTCTTGATAAAATTATCTTTATCGAATCGCTCCTTATATGCAACCAGTAAATTCTGGATCTGGAATACCACCAGCTTGCCGATCATGTAGGCATCCTCGCTTCCGCCGTTCAGCAGAAGAATGTATTCCAGCTGATTATCATCAAATATTTTAAAGAACTGGAAACCCTGAATCACCTGGCTGTCCGCCGGAGAATCTATGAAAGCCAATACGGAACCCGTATAGGCGTCCGCCTCCGGAAATGTGGACGCGAGTACCTTCCCCTCCGTGTCGATCACACAAAGATCGATTCTGGTAATTCCTTTGAGTCCGTCAATCGTGTTCTGCAATACCTGATTTGAAATCATAAATCTCTCCGCTCCTTTTGTTCATATAGTTTTCGCTTTGTGCATATCGCCAATCCTTCTCCAACCCCGTTTCTGGCAATATTTACAATGAAAATACCCCTCTTTTTCTTAAAACACTAGAAACCTAATTTATATATTAATGCAAAACAACAAAATTGAAAAGAGGAAATGCAAAATTTTTATGCATTTCCTCAAGCTTTTTTCATTTATCAACCCAAATATTTCCTATACATAGTTCACAAAGAGATTCCCAGCACTTCCCCCTTGCTTTTTTTTCCTTCCTATGATAATTTTGATCCCGGAGAGAAATACTTGAAAGGGAAACTATCATATGTCAGTTACAAGAAAAATGAAACTCCGGGACATCCTGCTCATCGTCGTCGGCACCGCCCTGATGGCTTTCGCCGTGGCGTCCATCTTCGATCCGTCCAGCCTGATCACCGGAGGCTTTTCCGGTCTGGCCATTATCATCCGCCAGCTCACCAAAAAACTGGTGCCCGGCGGCGTCCCGCTGTCCGTCACCAACCTGATCCTGAACGTGCCGTTCCTGCTGCTGGCTGTGAAGCTCAAAGGCTTCCGCTACCTGCTGCGCACCGGCTTCGCCACCGTCATGCTGTCATTCTGGCTGTCCGTCCTTCCGGTCATCCCCATCGCCGAAGGCGACCTGCTGCTGTCAGCCCTCTACGGCGGCCTCATCATGGGCGTCGGCATCGGCCTTGTCTTCGTAGCCCAGGCCACCACCGGCGGCACTGATCTCATCGCCGCCCTGATTCAACACTTCCTTCGGCACTATAGCACAGCATCCATCATGTGGATCCTGGACACCCTCATCGTCCTGTTCGGCGCGTACCTGTTTGGCGTCCAGATGACCCTCTACGCCATCATCGCCATCTACCTGACCTCCCACATCGCCGACGGCCTCATAGACGGCCTGAAATTCTCCAAAGCCGCCTTCATCATCACCGAAAAACCCGACGAGCTGTCCCAGATCCTCATGACCGATCTGGACCGCGGCGTCACCGGCATCTCCGCCACCGGCATGTACTCCGGAGACGCGAAGAACATGCTTTTTTGTGTGGTCGCGAAAAAGGAGATCGTACAGCTCAAAGAACTGACGAAAGAGTGTGATCCCAATGCCTTCGTCATCGTAACCGATGTCCGGGAAGTCCTCGGGGAAGGCTTCATCGAGCGCTAATCTATACGATACAACAGGGCAGGAACTGTGTATTTTATCATGTGTGCAGCTTTTTAGCGGACGCTGTGTGTCTCCTGCGGATCTTGCGTCCGTGGGAGACATACAGTGTCAGATAAACGATGCGCACAGATAAATACACAGTCCCTGCCCGTTTGTGGTATGATACGTATATCCCGCTTCCCTCCCGCATATCCTATAACAATCGAATCCCCCGCAGGAGGGCTTTCCTTGAGTTCGAAAACCAAAATTGTCGTGCTCCGCATGAAGGAGCTCATTTACACCGGAATCTTTGTGGCGCTGGGAATCCTTCTGATTCTGCTGCTGGTCTACATGTTCGCGCCGAAGGGCAAAAAGAGCCCTGCATCTGCCGATGCTGCATACACCCCCGGCGTCTACACCTCGTCCATCACCCTGGGCGGCAACGCCGTAGACGTAGCTGTCACCGTAAGCGAGACCCGCATCGAATCCATCGCCTATAATAACCTGAGCGAAGCCATCGAAACCATGTACCCCCTGATGCAACCCGCCCTCGACAACCTGGCGGAGCAGATCTGCGAAACCCAGTCTCTGGAAGGACTGGACTACTCAGAGGACACTCAGTACACCTCTCAGGTGATCCTCGGGGCCGTAGAGCGGGCGCTGGAGAAGGCGGCTGCGCCGCAGGCAGACGATACACCCTGACCAAATAAACAGAAACCAGGCCGTTTTACAAATATCTTTCTTTATCAGAAATGATATTGCAAAACGACCTGGTTATTTTATACTCTTATCCTTTATTCTCTAAAACTCAAACACAGCCACTCCATACCCCGGAAGCGGATAAGCGATCGAGTACGGCTGACCGTCGCACTCGCCGACCTCGGCCTTGTAGACGGTCGGCTTCTCTACGCCGCTTCCGCCAAACTCCGCCGCATCGCTGTCCAGTACCAGCCTGTACTGCTTCTTCTTCGGCACGCCCACACGGTAATCGGGGCGCTCCACCGGCGTGAAGTTGCAGACGAAGAGCAGGTTCTTCTTCCGGGCTTTGTCGAAGCGCATAAAGGAAAAGATGCTGCGGTATCCGTCGTTGGCGTTGATCCACTGGAAACCATCGGGATGGGTATCCAGCTGGTAGAGCGCCGGGGTCTTCTGATAGAGATGCAGCAATGCCTTTACGAAGGCCTGAAGCTCCCGGTGCTGGTCCTGCTCCAGCAGATACCAGTCAAGCTCCCTGACCTCGCTCCACTCCTGGAGCTGGGCGAATTCCTGCCCCATGAACAGTAGCTTCTTGCCCGGGTGGCCCAGCATGAACGCGTAAGCCGCCTTCAGGTTCGCGAATTTTTCCTCGTACTCGCCCGGCATCTTATTGATCATGGAGCGCTTCAGATGCACCACCTCGTCATGGGACAGCACCAGAATATAATTCTCGCTGTAGGCATAGGTCATGGCAAAGGTCATCAGATTATGCGCGCCCTTCCGGAAATAAGGATCCAGCTTCATATATTCCAGGAAATCGTTCATCCAGCCCATATTCCATTTGAAGGAGAAGCCCAGACCATCTTCCTCGGGGCTGCCCGTCACCATGGGCCATGCCGTAGACTCCTCGGCGATAGTCACCGCGCCCGGGTTGCG
The DNA here is from genome assembly GCF_025567165.1 of Laedolimicola ammoniilytica. Taxonomy (NCBI): domain Bacteria; kingdom Bacillati; phylum Bacillota; class Clostridia; order Lachnospirales; family Lachnospiraceae; genus Laedolimicola; species Laedolimicola ammoniilytica. The sequence goes on along the minus strand of NZ_JAOQKC010000010.1, from coordinate 67,029 downwards.
GCCCAGCAGCACGGAGTTCAGATGCTTGAAGAACTCGATGGCCTCCAGGTTCTTATTGCCGCCGAACTTATTCGGAATCCACTGGCCGGACTCTCTGCCGTAATCCAGGTACAGCATGGAAGCCACCGCGTCCACGCGCAGGCCGTCCACATGGAACTCCTCGACCCAGTACAGGGCATTGGCAATCAGGAAGTTCTTCACTTCGTTCATCTCGTAGTTAAATACCTTGGTGCCCCAGTCGGGATGCTCGCCCTTTCTGGGATCCGGATACTCATACAACGGCTGGCCGTCGAAGTCCGCCAGACCATGGGCGTCCTTGGGAAAATGGGCCGGAACCCAATCCAGGATGACGCCAATCTTCTTCTGATGCAGATAATTGATCAGATACATAAAATCCTTCGGGCTGCCGTGGCGGGAGGTGGGCGCATAGTAGCCGGTCACCTGGTAACCCCAGGAACCGTCGAAGGGATGCTCAGCGATGCCCATCAGCTCCACATGGGTGTACCCCATCTCCAGCACATAATCTGCCAGCTCATGGGCCAGCTCCCGGTAATTATAATACCCGTCCTCATCGGGACCATGGGGATGCTTCTTCCAGGAGCCCGGATGCACTTCATAGATGGCCATGGGCTCTTCCTTCGGATCCTTCTTTTTCCGCTTCTCCATCCAGTCCTTGTCCGACCAACGGAAATCCGAGATATCGGATACCTTCGACGCGGTACCCGGACGCATCTCCGCCTCGGTAGCGTAAGGATCGGCCTTGTAAAGCAGACTGTGATCCTGCGCCTCAATCAGATATTTATAGAGACAGCCAAGCTGTACGCCCGGCACGAACAGCTCCCAGATGCCCAAAGGCTCCAGACGGTTCATGGGATGGCTTGTCTCATTCCAGCCGTTGAATTCGCCGATAACATGCACCTGCACCGCATGGGGCGCCCAGACCGCGAAATGTACGCCCTTCTGTCCCTCATGCTCCGTCAGATGCGCCCCCAGCTTCCGGAAAATATCATAGTGATTGCCCTGTCCGAACAGATACTGGTCAAAATCGCTGATGAAGCAGGATACCTCCGGCTTCTGTGCCACCGCCTTTCCTTCTGTCGCTTTTACTGCAGCTATTTTCTTCGGTTTATTTCCCTGCGCGGCTCTCTTCGCCGCTTTCTCTGCCTCTCTTACTTTAGCATCCGCCCGTGTTCTCTTACCCTTCATAATCTCACCCCTGCTTTTATTTCAAAATGAATACCGCGCTTCCATACGCGGGCATTTCCCAGATAATTCTGCCGTCCCGGATCTCTGCGTCCGTGCCGGTCAGCACTTCCTGTGCGCCTGATGCGGACACCGGACAGTTGATTTCCATGTGGACCGGGTTTGCATCGTTGTTCACCGCTGTGACCACGGCCTCATTTCCCAGGATTCTGGCAAATGCGTACTGCCGGTTCGTCAGAAGCAGCTCCCGGTACACGCCGTCGGTCAGCGCTCGCTGTGCCTGATGGATGGCTCCCAGTTTACATAATAATTTTTTCAGTTCCGGAACCGGAGGATTCGCCTCCATCTCGGAAAGAATCAGGCGCGGCCGCAGACGATCATCGCAGGCTCCCTCTTTCCGACCCTCCACGCCCCACTCGCCGCCGTAGTAGACGGAGGGGATACCGGGCAGCGTGTACATCAGAGTGTATACAGACTGTAAAAAGCCCTTTTCGTTTAACTTATCTACGATGCGATCCACGTCGTGATTCTCCACGAAGGTGTAGAGCCTGCAGCCCTTGTAGATGCCGCCGTTCGCGTCAAACTGCCGTCGGATCGTGTGCGCGATTTCAAAATAATTGTGGTCATTGTGGCCGGAATACAGGCCCTTCCACAGTTCGTAGTTGGTCACCGAATGAAGCATCTCATCATTAACCCATCGGGCGTAATCCCCGTGAATCACCTCACCCATCAGCCAGAAATCCGCCTTTTTCTGGGACGTCACCCAGCGCAGCTCCTTCATAAAATCAAACTGCAGGCAGTCGGCGCAGTCCAGGCGGATGCCGTCGATATCAAACTCATCGATCCAGAACCGCACCACGTCCAGCAGGTAATCCTTCACGCCCCGATCCCAGAGATTCAGGTTCGCCAGCTCGAAGCAGTTGTGCCAGGCCTTGTAGTAAAAACCGTCGTTGTAATGGGTGTTGCCCTCGAAGCTCACGTCCTGATACCAGTAGCGGTAGGGAGAATTCTCCCGGTTCTTCTGAATATCCTGGAATGCGAAAAATTCGCGGCCGGTGTGGTTGAACACACCGTCTACCACGACCCGGATACCATGGTCATGGCAGAGCTTTACGAAACGCCTGAAGTCCTCATTGTCGCCCAGGCGGCTGTCTACCTGCCTGTAATCCTTCGTGTCATAGCCGTGGGTGGTGGACTCGAATAGCGGCCCAATGTAGGTCGCTGTGACGCCGAGCTCCTTCATATGCGGCACCCACTCATCCAGCTCCCGGAGCCGATGCGTTACTCCCTCTTCCGTATGGGTCTTGGGCGCGCCCAGAAGTCCCAGCGGATAAATATGATAAAAAATGGCTTCTTCATACCATTTGGCCATCTTATCTTCCTCCCTTTACAAGTCTTTTCTAAAATCCATCATGAATAGATACCGTGCATGAACTGATGCACCAGCGCCTCGATCTCCTCTTCCGTAATCTGCACGTCCTCCCGTTTGCTGGTCTCCTGCTTCATGACGATATAGTACAGAACCAGGCCGATAAAACCTAAAGAAAACTGCCGCTGCCGCCCGTGCATATTGCCCAGATCCGCCGAGGCGTCAATGAAAATCTGCTCGATGGCCTGCTGCAGGCGGAGCACCAGGGGGCGCACCGCCTTATAGGCGTCATTTCCCCTGGCCGAGTGATAGAGCGCCACGAAAAGCGCCGAAAACTCCGGTTCCCGCGCCACGAAGGACGCCGCCGTCCGGGCCGCCGCGCACAGGGTGTTCTTCAAGTCGCCGTGGTAAGCGCACGCTTCTTTAAGCTCCGCCGCGAAGCCCTCGCTCCGGCTCTTCAGAAGCTGCTCCAGAAGACCATATTTACTTTTAAAATAATAGTACAGCGTCGGCTTCGTCACGCCCGACCGCTCCGCGATCTCCTGCACGCCCACCGCGTCGTAGCCTCTGGTGTAAAATAAATCCAGCGCTGTCTCAAGAATCGTTTCCCTGTTATCCATACTGTCTGCCCTCTTTAAAATGCCGCTGATCCTGTGTTTTATTTCATTATATACCGAACGGTATAATGCGTCAACATTTTCACCAATCTTTTCCTCTCTTTTTTATTTTTCAGATTATTGGATGGCGTTGACTTTCTTTTCTGTATTTTTTATAATAAATTCAGAGGGAGTTTCGTGAATCACTTTTAAGAGAGGTATACTTATGGTCTTATCTGTAACTTTAAATCCCTGCATCGACAAAACCATTTATCTGGATAATCTGGAAGTCGGCGCTTACAACCGGGTGAAGAATACCCGCGTAGACCTGTCCGGAAAAGGACTGAATGTGAGCACCGTGCTGAATAACCTGAAAGAAGAAACCATGTGCATGGGACTGAACTTCCGTGAAAGCGGCAATACTCTGGAACATGCCATGACAGCCCGGGGCCTGCAATACTATTTTGTCCGTTCAGAGGGCGCTATCCGAACGAATATCAAGCTTTTTGACCAGTCCAACCACATCCTGACTGAGGTCAATGAGGCCGGACCTAACGTCTCCTTCGCTGCCATCGAAAAGCTGGTGGACGAAATTGATGTGCGACTGGATCACACACATATTCTGGTGTTAAGCGGCAGCGTGCCGCCCGGCGTCCCCGCCAATATCTATCAGCGCCTCATCCACCTGGCCCACAAAAAAGATGTCAAGACTGTGCTGGACACCACCGGTGAACCGTTCCGGCTGGGACTGGAAGAGAAGCCCTTCCTGATTAAGCCCAACAGTAAGGAATTTGAGCAGGCCTTCAAGAACGAACTGAAATCCGGCAAGGGTCCCCTCGAGGTTGCCCGCCAAATCGTAGATGGGGGCATCCCCTATGTCTGCATTTCCATGGGCGCCGACGGCGCGCTATTGCTGGATCAGGAGCACACCTACCGGGCGAAAGCCGTTCCTGTGGAGGCTAAGGGGCTGACCGGCGCCGGCGATTCCATGGTGGCCGGTATGTGCTATGCTCTCCGCAAGCGCCTGGATACCGCCGATATGCTCCGCTATGCCATGGCCTGTGCGGCCGGTTCCGTCCGCCAGGAAGGCACCCTGCTGGCCCAGGAGGCCGACGTGAAGGAACTTCTGCCCCAGGTGGAGCTGGAGATCATCGCCTGACTGTTTTTTGAAAATAGTTCTGACAGCAAAAGCGTTCCGTTGACATAACTCTTCCTCCTGAACGCTGAATATCTGAAAATACGATACCGCCAGTCCTCTACAGACTGGCGGTACTTTTATATCTGCCCTTTCTTCTCTTTTGCTTTCTCCATCGCTTCCGTCTCCCGCACTATCCCCGGAAATGTCTTCAAAAACAGAACCGTCGTCATCGTCGCGGCTATCACATCCGCAGCCGGCTCTGACAGGAACGCCGCTTCCGCGCTCACCAGCATCGGAAGCAGTATCAGGCAGGAAAAATAAATCAGCTTCCGGAAAGCGGAACAGAACAGGGCCCGTTTCACGTGCCCCAGCGCCGTAGTCTCGTCCACCAGCGGATACTGCACAGCCAGCGGCACAATCATGGCGGTAAATACTTTGATATACCGTACGGATCGCAGCTTGATTTCCGTGTCTTTCGTGAACATACTCACATAGAGCGGCGACAGCGTATACGTAAATACCATCATCAGACTGCAGAAAATCACACAAAGTCCGGTGATGCACCAAATGGCTTTCCGAATCCGTCCCGCATCGCCCCTGCCATAATTAAAGCTGACCACCGGCTGACTGCCCAGGGTAATGCCGCTCATGGGCATGGTAATGATCAGAAGGTAGCTCTGCACAATGGTGGCGCAGGTAACCAGAATATCGCCCTCGCCCGGACCTCCGTAGCGCTGCAGCACCGTGTTCAGTACAATCAGCAGGATACTGTCGCTGGCGATAATCAGAAACGGAGAAAATCCGAAGCTTATGATTTTCCGCATCGTCTGTTTGGCAAAGCCGCCCCAGCCAAGTCTTATGGGCATTCTTTTTCCCCGCAGACTGACCAGCACGAAAACCGCAGAGGCAAGCTGGGAAATCACAGTGGCCACAGCCGCGCCGGCCACTCCCATATGAAAGCCGAAGATAAAGACCGGATCCAGAACGATATTGAGCACGGCTCCCAGCATGACGGTCACCATACCCAGGCCGGAAAAGCCCTGGGCAATCAGAAAGCTGTTCATGCCCGTGGATAACAACGCAAAAAGCGTTCCCAGCGTATAAATCGTCACGTAGGTGTTCGCATAAGCAAATGTGGCCTGACTCGCGCCAAACCACATCAGAAATTTTTCTTTTAGGGCCAGAAAACCAAAGGTCAGAAGCACTGACGTCACCAGCAGCATAAAAAAGCTGTTATTCAATATCTTCTGGGCTTCCCGCTCGTCCCCGGCTCCCATCCGCATGGCCATAATCGGCGATCCGCCCAGGCTAATCAGAGAAGCAAAGGAAGACAGCAGGGTGACAATGGGCGCGCACACGCCCACTCCGGCCAATGCCAGACTTCCCACACCTGCGCCGATGTACATCCGATCCACGATGGAATACAGGACGCTTACAAACTGTGCCAGCATGGTGGGAATCGCAAGCCGCAGCACCAGCGGGAATATCGGATCCTTTCCCAAATCATTTGTATGTCTCATTTTAAATCTCAAAATCCTTTTCCAACAAAATGGTATGACCAAACTCATCCAGTCTGCTCTTCTTCACCTTGCCAAAAAGTCCTTTCTTACCACCCCGGTCAATGGCTTCGTCTACCATCTCCTTGACCTCGGCCACGTTGACCAGGTGATCGCTGCGCTGGTTGTTGCCGATGCGGTTGTACAGGGCCAGCACGGCCATCTCATCCAGGACGCATTCCTGCTCCAGCGCATAGGACTCTCCGAAGGCTACCAGCTCCTTGTTGGTAAACACCGGGATATCGATGGTGCGGGTGAACTTTGCTCCCAGGCTCTCACAACGGATAAACAGCTTGCGGATCTCCTCTTTCTCATCCTCCAGGATGACCAGAAGGCCGCCGGTCTTACGGGTCATGGCGTGGGACAGCTGTACGGCAGTCTCACTCCTCAAAGCTCCCGCTTTTTCAATCAGCAGGGCTCCGCCGCCCAGCTTCTGAATCACGCCGGATACATTCTTGCCGTTCAGGTTATCCGCCGGTATCTTGGCCATCTTCGCGCCCTTAATGCGGCGCTGCTTCTGCAGTGCCTTTACGATATCGGCCGCCAGCGTGGTCTTGCCATTGCCGCTCTCGCCGGTGATGACGATATTGCCAAGCAGAGAATCGTCCCTGCGTTCTTTCCGCATCCGATCCTCTTCCAGGAGGGCTGCCAGCTGCTGGTTCATGCCCCGCACAGAGGTGAAGTATGCAAACAGCTTCTTCTGCTCCTCGGAAAGCTGTCCGGAGGGCAGGGTCGCTACGGTTTCTTCCAGATCCTTTTTCAGGTTGTCCAGCATGGGGGAGATGTACTCTGTCTCTGTCTCTTCCTCTTCCGGCTGTGACTGCTCCTCAGGCGCCGTCGCCTCTGTCTGCGCAGGCTGTTCTTCTTTTACACCTTCCACCACAGTTTCTGCTGCAGGCTCCTCTGTCGCGGCTGCTTCACTCGGCGCTTCCAGAATCTCCAGAATCTCCTGCGGCTCTTTCACTGTCCCGACAGTATCCACAGACTGCTCCGCAATTTCTGTCTTCTCCGGCTCACACTCTGTCTCGACCTCTGACGGTGCTTCCAGAACCTCCAGAATTTCCTGCGGTTCTTTTCTATTATCCACCGATTTCTCCGGTTCTTTTTTCTCCACAACAGACGCTTCCGTCTGCGGCTCCATCGCCGCCTTCACCGTCTGCGATGAGCTGTCACGCTCGATGGGATCCACATGAACCTTATAGGGATACCGTCCCTCGATCTCTTCGATCAGACGCAATACCTCTTCCGGTACCGTCTGCTTCACTTCGATATTCAGATCCGGAAGCTGGCCGGTGGCCCGTAAGTAGTCCCGCTCTTTCTTTCGCTCTTCGTCACGCCTGGCTGCCTCAGCAATGGCCGCTTCGGTCTCCCGCTTCTTCTCCTCCCAGCTGCTCAGCACGTCTTCGATGCTCATCTGGCCGGTGATCTGTTTCTCTACGACACTCTCGTCCGGATCGAAGGTAATCTGTCCGGTATCGGTCTGTCCCAGAAACCCCGAAGGCTTTACAGGCTCTGAAGGCTCTTTTTTCTCCCGCAGAAGCTTATCCGGATCCACGGCCTCAAACTGCTGCGCCTCCCGCACTTCCGGTACCTCTTCCGGAGCCGTCGGAAGCTCTTTCTCAGGCTCTTCCGGGTTCAGTTCTTCCGCCTGCTCCTCATGGTGCAGCTCTTCCTCAATATAATCCTGCACGCCCTCCGCCAGGGCTGCCTGCAGATTCACGGTATTGAACTTGTCTTCCATATTTACGGGCCTGATCTCGATATCCTTTGCCCGCTCCTCACCCACCATCTGGCGGTACTTCTCTTCCTGGGACGCGGTCAGCGGCTGGATCTTCATTTTCAGTTCCATGGCCTTGCGCACATACTCGCCCTCGCTGAACCACAGAATCAGATCGTCGCACTCCTCCACGCACTTGGAGAGCTGTCCGTCCTGATAGTAAAGCTCTGCCAGCTCATAAGCCCACTGCTCCTGATATTCCCGGCTCTTATACTCCTCCAGAATCGCGATCTGATCCTCGATGGCAGCGCCTCTGCCCTTGTAAATCTTGTATTTCAGCACGTAGCGGCCCAGATCGTGCGGCGCGATCTTCACGAACTCCTTGTACAGATCCACCGCCTCGTCGTAATCCTCCATCTTCACCGCCAGCTCCGCCATCTTGTATACAATCATACGTCCAATGGGCGCGCAGTCATAGGCGATATTCAGAATCTCATAGCTGTCCTCATAACGTTCCGTATATTCGTAGGCTTCCGCCACTTCCATCAAAAGGCCCACATTGCGGACCTTTCTCCAGTCGATGGAGTCCGCAATCTTCGCCGCCGTCTCGTAATTTTTCCTGTCCAGCTGCTTTTCCAGCTGTTCTGTCTTTATCTGAAATTCATATTTATCCAACGATATTCACCTCAGTTATTTCCGCACATTCTTAAACTTTAGTGTATCACAGGGCTGTATGCTTGTCAAAGCAAAACACCCGGAGAAATTCGCCATTTCTCCGGGTGTAACATACTTTTATTCTGTAATTTCTGTAATAGCCAGCGCCAGCGCGCCGTCGCCGATGTGGCAGGATACGCTTAAGGACAGCGGGTCTACAAAACCGACCTGATATCCCGGAAATGCCGCCTCGACCTCGTCGCGGAATTTCAGGGCCTCGACCTCGTTGTTGGTGTGCGCGATATCCATGTGAACCTTATGAGCCGCCACGCCGCCGAAACGGGTCTCAATGTCCTCCCGGATATGGTCAATCATCAGCTGTTTGGCCTGGTGCATGGTGCGGGCCTTGGCACAGCTGTCCAGCTTCTCGCCCTGGATGGTCAGCACCGGCTTCAGACGGAGCATGGTCCCGATGGCCGCTACTGCCGGAGTCAGACGGCCACCCTTTTTCAGGTATTTTAAGGTGGCTACGGTGATGTAGATGCTGGAATTCTTTCCGGTTTCTTCCAGGAAATCTTTGATCTCCTGACCGCTTTTTCCATCCTTCACCATGGCAAGGGCTGTGTCCACGGAACGTCTCTGGGTAACGGAAATCCGGTGGTTATTGACTACAAATACTCTGTCTTCATAATCCGCCGCCAGCGCTGCCGCTGTCTGGCAGGAGCCTGACAGGCCGCTGGACATGGGAATCTGTACGATCTCGTCATACTCCTTTAGAAGCTCGTCCCAAAGCTTCAGGATCGCGTGGGGAGACGGCTGGGAGGTCGCGATATCCGCATCTCCTTTCAGCTTCTCGTAAAACTCTTCCTGTGTCAGATTGATTCCTTCAAAATATTCATTTCCATCAATTGTAAAAGGCATCGGCAACACATGGATTCCCATCTTCTGTGCTTCTTCCTGCGTAATACCACTGTTACTGTCCGTCACAACCGCTATCTTTTTCAACTGGGCTGCCCCCTTCCATTACTTTTCCACTGCAAATACCACAAGTATAGCAATTTGTTTGGAAAAAGGCAAGAATTTACACTTCATTTTAACTTATTTCTTCATCTTCGGCTGGAAAATCAGGCTGGCCAGGTAGCCGAACACCAGGGCCGCGCTGATGCCTACGGCGCTGGCCTGGAAGCCGCCTTTGAAAATACCTAAGAAGCCGTCTGCGTCCACGGCCTCTTTGACGCCTTTCCAGAGAACGTTACCGAAGCCAAGCAACGGGACAGAGGCTCCTGCGCCCGCGAATTTCCGGAAGGGTTCATAGGCACCGACAGCGCCCAGTACCGCGCCGGTGCAGACCAATAGTACCATAATGCGGCCCGGCATCATTTTCGTCTTTTCCATGAGGATCTGGACCAGAGCGCAGATGAGGCCGCCGATGAGGAATGCTTTTACGTAGTCCATGGCTTTTCTCCCTTCTTATCAGCAATGTTCTATCACCACCGCGTGAGCGATGCCCGGCACACTTTGGCCTTCATGAAAGCTTACCGTAGATAACAATGCTCCGGTGGGTACAAAGAGCATCCGCTTCCACTCCCCGCTCTCGATCTTCGGCAGCAGATACGCCGCCAGCGTCACCGCGGAGCAGGCGCAGCCACTGCCGCCGGAGTGGGTGTCCTGCTTCTCCGGATCGAAGATCAGAATCCCGCAGTCCTGATGCCGGGCGGAAATATCGTAGCCGCGTTCGCTGGCCAGATCGATCAGAATCTTCTGTCCCACTACGCCCAGGTCTCCAGTCACAATGGCGTCGTAATCCTCCGGATTTCTTCCAAAGTCTTCCAGATGCGTACAGATGGTATCGCAGGCCGCAGGAGCCATGCAGGCTCCCATATTCATGGAATCCTTCACCCCGTAATCGATGACCTTTCCCGGCGTGGCTCCGGTGATTTTCGCATGTCCGCCGCTGCCGGACAATACGAAAGCCCCGCTGCCGGTCACGGTCCAGGTGGCCGACTTGGGACGCTGGCCTCCATAGCCCAGCGGAAAGCGGAACTGCTTCTCGGCGCTGCCGAAATGGCTGGATGTCAGGGCCAGCACCGCCTCGGAATACCCGCCCTGAACGGTCATGGCTCCCAGCATCAGTGCCTCGCCTATGGTCGAACAGGCCCCGTACAGGCCAAACAAAGGCAGCTTCAAATCCATCACCCCGAAGGACGTGGCGATGAGCTGTCCCAACAGATCCCCGGAAAAAAGATACCGCACCGGCGGCACGCCCGGCCCCGGAAGCTCCGCCGTTTTCTGCATGGCCAACTGCGCTGCCCTTTTCTGCAGCGCGCTCTCCGCCTCCTCCCAGGTAGTCTGTCCCACCATCGGATCCGACTCTATCTCATCAAACAGGGCTCCCAACGGCCCCTCGCTCTCCTTCTTTCCCACCACACTGGCCGCGCTCACGATCTGCGGCGGCCGCTGAAAGCAGATGCTCTGTTTCCCTACAATTGTGTCCATGTATTTTTGCACCTCCGTGTTCCTTTTATCCATTTTCTATTTGGAAATTATTTTCTCCGAACACGGTTATTTTATGCGGGAGGGCAGAAAAATAGTCCTGAGTTTTAGGTCTCCGGACTGTTTTTCCTCTATCTACACTTACTTTTTCTTATGCTTCCCATTCCTCGCCGCCGTTTTAATGAGGGTGGTGTCCACGTCGTCCTCGTAGAGGCGCATTTCTACCTCGATGGGGGTCGGCTCTTTGGTGAGTCGGCGGCCGCCCAGGTGGTTGAAAAAGGCCAGGATGCCGACGGCGAGCCCCAGGGAATAGGTGAATTCCAGGATGGTGTATCCATCGGAAGGCTGGCCGGTCAGGAGGGTGTAGAACTGACGGAACAGATCAACGGTGGAGACGTCGTTGTTGAAGGCCATGATGGAAAATGCAGATCCGAAGAAGCATAGGATGCAGACCAGGCTCACTTTCAGGAAGGTCCAGAACCGGTTCTCCTCTGGTTTGGTGGAATATTCGGCTACGAAATCCATTTCTCCCAGATTCTGGATCTCCAGGCTCGGGTAGACAGCCTGAATTCTCTCGACCACGTCCAGGATCGAAATGACTGTGCGGCCTGCGCAGGAGCGTCTGCCCGGCTTTACATCCTGGAAGGCGTAGAGCTTTTCGGTCTTCAGGCGGTTTACGATTGCCGGATCCGCGCACTGCATTTCCACAGCCTCTCCCAGGGTCAGGACGCGGTTGTAGGTGCGGACGTTTTTTTCGGGTTTCAGGTACAGGATTTCGCTCATGGGGACGCCTCCGTATATCGTATTCTTCCTTTTATTCTGAACAAATTCGTAAATCTTATACGGGTAAACCGCAATCCTATTTCCAACTGAAAGTGTACGACGTTTCCTTTTTTCTACCATGTATATCATTCTCTAACGCATATAGAAAAGCGCTGCCCCGCCATAAAATAATGACTGAACAACGCTCTTTTTATTCTCCCAGATACAGCGCCCCCGTCGGACACACCCGCACGCAGGCCGGGATTTTGCCGGCGCGCTGGCGCTTGATGCAGCCGTCGCATTTCTGGATTTTGCCGTGACGGTTCAGGGAAATGGCCCCCATACGGCAGGCGTTCAGGCACTGGCCGCAGCCGTCGCAGGCGGCGGTATCGTAGAGTACCAGGCCGCTCTCCGCGTCTTTATAGAGGCAGCCCGCCGTACAGGCAGCTGCGCAGGCCGGCACCCGGCAATGGAGGCAGGAATCCGAATGAAACCGGAAGCTCACCTGCCCGTCCCGGCACCTTTCTTCCGTATACACCTGCCTGATCGCCCGCTCCCCCTGCTCCACGTCCGTATCTTTCTCATCCATGCAGGCCATGGCGCAGGCACAGCAGGCCGTGCATTTGCTCTGATCGAACCGGATGGTTTTCGCGCTCATTTACCGCACCTTCTTTCGTATGCCCGCCCGGCTGCTGCGAAAGGCCGGGAAGCCGGAATAAGGATCCACGTTCTCCGGATCCAGCAGTGTATTCACATCCGCTTCCGGGTACCCGTGGTAGATATAGACTGTGCCCGGATCCGCCATATAGGTCAGGTTCGTCTTCAGGCTGATGCAGCCAAAGGCTGTATACACTTCGATCTCATCCCCCTGCTGCACAGAAAGAGCCTCCGCGTCCGCCGGATTCAGATCCGCCGTTGCATCTGGCCGGAGCGACCGGGCCCAGGGAACGTCGTGCAGCCTGGAGTGCAGCGCCCCCGGAATCCGCGGGCCGGAGCACAGGGTAAAGGGATATTTCTCCTGCTCTGCCGCACAAATCGGCTCCCGATATACCGGAAGGCAGTCCAGACTGCAGTCCGGGTACTGTTCCCTGATCTTCGCTATCTCCAGGGAATAGAGTTCGAATTTTCCGCTGGCCGTCGGAAAGCCCTCTGCCAGCATCTTCCCTGGCTTACAGTTTCCCGCCCCCGGCACCTTTACCGGAAACTCCGCCGCCCGAAGCTCCTCGTAGGACACCGGCAAATCAGAAATCAGATACCGGATACACGCTTCCGGCCCCGCAGTCAGAAGCTCGTCGGCAAGCCCCATTTTCCGGGCCAGATCGCAGATAATCCGGATATCCGGTTTTGACTGATACAGCGGCTCGATAACCGGCTGGGTCACCGTCAGATATCCGCCGCTCCAGGCCTTCAGCTCGCTCCGCTCAAAGGAGGTACAGGCCGGCAGTACGATGTCGCAAAGCTTCGCCGTATCCGTCAGGAACAGATCCACATCCACCAGAAAATCCAGCGTCTTTAAGGCTTCCGCCAGCCGATCACTGCCCGGCGCGATCCGATGATTCAACCCGAACCCCACCACCGCCCGAAGGGGATAGGGCTTTTTCTCCCGGATCTGCCTTGCCAAATCCGTAAACTGTGCCTCGTCAATCAGCGCATGCCAAAGCGGGTATTTTTCCCCGCCCACCGGCGAGAAGCCTAGCCTCGTCTTCACCTTCCCGACGAACTCCTTCTCCCGGGTGGCGAAGCCCGCTGCCTGATAATTATAGCTAAACTGTATCGGAATCTGCCCGCCCGTCCGGTCAAAGGATCCGGTGATGGCCGACAGCGCCATAATGGCCCGGTAATTCTGAAATCCGTTCCGATGATGGGCGATGGGCGCGGCGCTCTCATTGATGGCAAGGGGCAGATGGCCTCCGATCAGCTCCGCGGCTGACCTCACCTGCTCCGCCGATACGCCCGTCAGCCTTTCCACCCGCTCCGGCGTAAACTCCTTCACATAGGCCGCGTACTCCGCGAAGCCGTAGACATATTTCGACACATATTCCCGGTCATACCAGCCATTTTCAATCAGTTCATGGGCCAGCCCCAGCGCCAGCGCTCCGTCTGTGCCGGGATGGGGACGCAGATGCAGATCCGAAAGCCTAATGGATGCAGGCGTAATCCGGGAATCTACGATAATCACCTTCATGCCTCTCTTCTTCGCCGCCTCCACTCCGGCTGCCGCCAGATTCCGGGAATAATAGGGATTATAGGCCCAGCCCAGGAAGACCCCTGCATGATCCACATCCGGCGACGACATCACATTGCCGGTCACGGTCAGCCACTGGAGAAAGGTGGAGAACATACAGCTGCCGGACTCTGTCATATAGTTAGGTGTGCCAAACTGATTGGCCAGACGGTGGAGCCAGGGGCGGTACCATTTCGTATAGCCCGAGAAAAAGGCCACTGCTTCAGGTCCGCTCTCCTCTCGAATAGCCAGCAGGCGCTCTGCGATCCGCTCGTAAGCCTCCTCCCAGCTGATGGGCCGGAACTCCCCGCCGCCCCGCTCCCCCACGCGCAAAAGAGGCGTGCGGATCCGATCCTTCCGGTACACATACTGTCTGGCCGCCAGCCCCTTGGCACAGAGAAGCCCGTGGTTCTGGGGATGCTCCGCCGTTCCTTCTATTTTCACAAGCTGCCCGTCCTTCACATAAGCATCGATGCCGCAGTGAAAGGACGGGCAGCAGATATCACATATCGTTCGTTTCCGTTCCATCTAGTTGTCCTTCACAAGTTCTTCTACCGCTTTCCGGATACGTGCAAGGCCTGCCGTGAGCGTCTCCCTGGTACAGCCGAAATTCAGCCGCACGAATTGGCCGCTCCGCTCCCGGTAGGCGTCTCCCATAGACAGCCGTACGCCTGCCTTTTTGAAAAAGTCCGGAAGCTCCGCAGCATCCAGTCCCAGCCCACTGCAATCCAGCCACACCAGGAACATGGCCTCCGGGAAAATGGGTTTGATCTGAGGCAGGTATTTTCTCAGGTAATCCAGAATATAATCCCGGTTACCCTGCAGATAAGCCACCAGCTGATCCGCATAATCATCTCCACAGGTATAAGCTGCCTCCATGGCCACCAGGCTTAAGCAGCTCACGCCCGGCGAGTTTTTAGAAAGTGCCGCACGGAACCGATTCCGCAATGGCTCATTTTCTATGAAGATCACAGAGGCTGCCGTGCCTGCCACGCTGAAAGTCTTGCTGGGCGAGGTGCAGGTAATCGTCCGCCCGCAGAACTCCTCCGACAGGGACGCCAGCGGAATATGCTTTCTACCGTCGTACACAATATCCCCGTGGATCTCGTCAGACAGCATCCATACTCCGTATTTTCCACAGATTTCCCCAGCTTTTCGAAGCTCTTCCTCTGTAAAGCAGCGCCCCTCCGGGTTCTGGGGATTGCAGAACATCCACATCCGGCAGCCCCGGATCTTCGCCTCAAAATCCGCCCAGTCAAACTCGTACCGGCCATTCGTAAGCACCATGGGACTGTCCACAGTCACCCTGTCATTTTTCTCAATGACCTCGAAAAACGGGTCGTAAATCGGCGTATTGATGAGAATCTTGTCCCCCGGCTCTGTAAAGGCCTGCACCGCCGTCGCCATGGCGCAGTCGATGCCCGGCGTCACGGTAATCCACTCCGGCTTCGCCTGAAAACCGTGACGGCGCTGCTGCCAGGAAGCCGCAGCCTGAAGACACGACGCCGAAGGGCGCACATAACCGTAAATGCCGTGATCCACGCAGGCCCGAAGAGCCTCATTTACCTCGTCGGGCGCCCGGAAATCCGTGTCTGCCACCCAAAACGGAAGCAGCATGTCTCTGCCACTTCCGATATATTCTTCGCCCCATTTCGCGCTGTTCTGTCCGACGCGGGAAATGGGCTCGTCAAAATCATAGATTTTTCTGCTCATATTTGCATCTCTTTCCTACAGCTCCATATATACAACAATCTGTATGAATTTGATTATACTATATATCCTGCGGGGCTTCCATATATTACATCACAAAACCCAGCACCAGATAAATCACCACCGCGATAGCCGCGAAGGTCAGCGCGTAAGGCAGCTGGGTTTTCACATGGGACACCACGTCGCAGTCGCAGGAGGAGCAGGTCATTACCGTGGTATCAGAAATCGGGGAAGTGTGGTCTCCGAACACCGCGCCGCCTGCGATGGCTCCCGTAATCAGCGGAATGGACACATTCAGGGACAGGGCCATGGGCAGCAGCACCGGCATCATAATCGCGATGCTTCCCGCGCTGGTTCCGGTGGAGAAGGATAAGAGGCAGGTCACGATAAACGCAAGCGCCGTAAATACCGTCGGGGAAATGAGCTGTACCAGCACGCCGGACAGGAACTCTGCGGTTCCAAGTTCTCCTAAAAGGTTACTGAGGGCATAGGCAAATACCATGATAGCTACGATACCGGTCATGCTTCCGCATCCCTGAAAAAAGATGTCCAGCGTCTCGCCGAACTTCATGACTTTTTGGATAGCCAGATCCAGCATCAGGTACAGGCTTCCGAAGAAGATGCCCAGGATCAGTCCTGTCTCACTGTCGCCAGCCGTGAAGAAATACACCAGCGCAAAACCAATCATAATTGCCAGCGGAACTACCAGATAGCGAGCCTTGCCGGTACCCGGATGCTCCACTTCGCCTGCAAGAACGCTCTCGTCCGCGTCATTTTCGTTCTTATAGGCTTCTTCCACCTTCTTCATGGGGCCGTACTCGATATGTAACAGGGTAAATACCGCCACGCCCACGACAGCCATGATGCAGTAGAAATTGAAGCCAATACTGCGCACCATTACAGAAGTGGGATCCGCGATACCCTGTGCCTCGATGAAGCTGGCGATATACGGACCGTAAGCCGCAATCGGAATCAGAATGGACATGGGCGTCGCCGTGGAATGCACGATCCACGCCGTCTTCTCCGGAGAGATTTTGAAGGCTTTGGTAAATGGTCTTGCGATGGCTCCCGTAATCATAACGCTCATGGTGCCGTCCAGGAACATCAGCACGCCAATGAGCCAGGTGAACAGCTCTGCGCCCACCCGTGACTTGACTACGCTGCGCCTGGCAATCATAAAGTGGGTAAAGCCCTTTAAGCCGCCCGCCTTCTCTATCAGATAGAAGAGTCCGCCCAGCATCAGCAGAATGAAGATAATGGAGGTGCTGGAGTGGCTGGAAAATACGTCCACCATCATATCTTTCGTGCCCACCAGTACGCTGACCAGGTTAGGATTCAGAATAAAATTGCCCAGAATCAGCGCGATAAAGAGCGCGATAAATACATTTTTCGTCACCAGCGCCAGAACGATGGCTGCCAGAGACGGTAAGATACTGTAAATGCCGTAATTCATTAGAAGATTCCTGCCTTTCATCATTGGTTGTCACTTTGTAGCTGCAAAATTGCTGAACATCTACTCTACTTTTTGCTATCATACCTTTATTAACCTACTTTGTCAATAGGTATTCTATATTATTCCCAGTATCTTCAGGACCCAGTATCCCAGTCCCAGTACCCAACTGGTAAAAATGCCATACAGAATCACCGGCCCGGCGATGGTAAAAATCTTGCAGCCGATGCCGAAAACCTGGCCTTCCTTCTGGTACTCGATGGCCGGGGCCGCCACGCTGTTGGCGAAGCCGGTAATCGGAACCAGCGCGCCTGCGCCGCCCCATTTGGCGATAGAGGGAAAAAGATTGAAGCCGGTCAGGACGGCGCTTATCAGCACCAGAATCAAAGAGCACCAGCTTCCGGCGGCCTCCTCGTCGAGACCTGCGCTCAACGCATAATTGATAATCCACTGCCCCATACAGCAGATAATCCCGCCCGTCATAAAGGCCTTCGCCATCTGACTGCCAAGCTCATGGGTGGGCGTCACGTCCTTTACATACTGGTTATATTGCTGCTTTCCCTGCTCGTCCGGCTGCTGCCGACGGAATTCTTTCATTGTATTTTCCTCCTAAAATCGGAAATAATAGTACAGAAACGACCCAACCGTCCGTCCCGCCGCCATGGACGCGATCATCAGCCCAAGCCCTCTGCGCAGATCCATCCGCCTGGTAAAAATCGGCACGATATTCACGATCTCCGTCAGCGCCATGGCCCAGGTCCCCACAAAGACGCCGGAAAACAGGCCAAAGACTCCTGCCCCCACCTGCCCCAGCGGCAGTACTATCTGATACACACTAATCGCATTTCCCAGAATGGCCCCTGCGGAGACCGCGTCCTCGTACCAGAAGATATGACGGGCCGTGCGGGTCTGATCCGCGAACTCCGACACGATTCCCAATGCGATAATCAGCGCAAAGACCCCTCCCGCCACGCCAATCCCGGCACTTAGGCCCACCGCCGCCATCAGCACCTGCTTCCAGCTGCTCACGCCAGCTCCTCCTGCACCGTCCGATACACCAGCGTTCCGTCCGTCATCGGCTCCTCCTTATCCTGTGCCAGCAGATACCAGGCCACACCCGCCGTCACCAGCACCAGCAGCATCATCCACAGCCACACCCGATACTTCGTATGATTCATGGAAGCCACCTCCTTTTCAAACTCCGTTTCTGAAAATTAGTGTGCTCCCAAATAAAAAAAGTATGCGTTTTTCAACGCACACTTTTTCTGAAATTAGATACTCGTATTTCGGAACCGCGCCAGGAACTCCTTCGTCTTATCGCTCTTCGGCGCCCCGAAGATCTGCTCCGGCGTGCCCTCTTCCTCGATAACGCCCTCGGACATGTAAATCACATGGGTGGACACATCCCGCGCGAAAGCCATCTCATGGGTCACCACCAGCATGGTCAGCCCCTGCTTCGCCAGATCCTCCATGACGCTTAAGACCTCGCCCACCATCTGGGGATCCAACGCGGAAGTCGGCTCGTCAAAGAGCAGCACTTCCGGCTCCATAGCCAGGGCCCGGGCGATGGCCACACGCTGCTTCTGACCGCCCGACAGCTGCCGGGGCTTGGCATTCAGAAAAGGCTCCATACCTACCTGTCGGAGATACCGGATCGCACTCTCCCGGGCCTCCTCCGGCTTCTTCTTCGCCACCTTCACCTGGCCGACGATACAGTTCTCCAGCACCGTCATATTATTAAACAGATTGAAATTCTGGAACACCATACCCACCTTGGCACGATAAGCCGGCACATTGACCTTCGGATCCGTGATATCCTGTCCGTGAAACAGAATCGCACCTCCGCCCGGTTCTTCCAGAAGATTGATGCAGCGGAGCATGGTAGACTTACCGGAACCGGAAGCGCCGATAATGGACACCACATCCCCTTTACATACCTCAAAATCAATATCATTCAAAACCGCATGATTTCCAAAGCTCTTCTGCAGATGGGAAACCTGCAGAATCAGTTCTTTCTCACTCATTATCCGCGTCTCCCTTCCCCGTCATTTTCCCGGATGGTACGAAGCTGGTTGCCGATATCCATGGTATCCACCAGCTCATAATTGGCGTCGCCGTCCATCTTCTTCTCCACCAGAAGTAAGAGCCTCGAGGTCACCAGCGTCATGGTCAGATAAATGGCCATTACGATGGTCGCTGACTCAAAATAGGTATACAGCGCACCCGCCACGCTCTTATGTACAAAGAACAGATCCACGATACTGATGACAGACAGCACCGACGTATCCTTGATGTTGATGATCAGGTTGTTGCCGATCTGCGGCATAATATTCCGGATGGCCTGGGGCAGGATGACATTTTTCATGGCCTGCACATGGGTCATGCCGATGGCCTTGGCGCCCTCCATCTGACCGGGATCCACGGAAATAATTCCGCCCCGGACCGATTCCGCCATATAGGCTCCTGTGTTAATGGATACCACCAGGAACGCGGCGGACCACATTCCCAGCTGAATCTGAAACATCTGTGACAGACCGTAATAGATAAAGACTGCCTGTACAATCATAGGCGTACCGCGGAACAGCTCCACGTAGGCCTTCAGAATCATTTTCACTACCCGCAGAAGTCCCCGCTTCGCGGCGCTGTCACGCTTCTTATCCACCGGAATGGTCTGTACTACGCCCACCACAAAGCCAATCAGACAGCCAATGGCTGTGGATACCAGCGCGATTGCCAGCGTCGTTCCGGCTCCCTTCAGATACGAAACGCCGTAGCGCTGGAGCAGATATAGGATTCTCTCCAGGAAATTCATATTTGATATGGACATCTTATGTTCACAGCTCCCTTTTATTTTCCTAAAAATGTAACTGTTTCATACGCTCACAGTTACGCCAAACTTTTCTCTGTAAATTTCGCGAAAGGGCGTATCTACGCTCTTTCAATTTTTCCATATTTTTACTCAGACAGCGGTTGTACAGAAATTGCCTCATCCATCATGCTGTTGAAGTCATCTACCGTCATGGTAGCCAGTACGCTGTTAATGCCGTCCAGAAGCTCGGTATTGCCCTTCTGTACAGAGATTCCGATGTTGATTTCCTCGTCAGAAACCGCGAAATCATCGTCTGTATCTGTGAAGTCCAGAAGCTTCAAATCCGGGTAAGCTACGCAGGCTGCCTTTGCGGTCGGCATATCGGTTACAACCAGGTCTGTACGTCCGCTCTCCAGAGCCACCAACATAGCCGGCGCAGACTCCTGTGCAGGCTGAATATTGGCGTCCTTGATCTGGGGCAGGCATACGTCATACCAGATGGTTCCCAGCTGGGAAGTACAGGTCGCGCCCTCAAAATCGGAGATACCCTTGGCGTCAGCCAGCGGTCCGTCCTGCTTTACCAGGCTGACTACGGATGCATAGTAATATGGGTTGGAAAAATCTACCATTTCCAGACGTTCCGATGTGATGGACTGGCCTGCGATGACGCAATCTACGGTTCCGGACTGTACCGCCGGTACCAGAGAATCCCAGTCAAGCTTTACAATCTGCAGCTCATAGCCCAGCTCATCCGCAATCTTCTTCGCCATCATAACATCATAACCATAAGCGTAATCGGAGCTGTCGTTGATGGGAACGGCTCCGTTGGAATCGTCCGGCTGTGTCCAGTTGTACGGCGCATATCCGCACTCCATGGCTACTTTCAGGACTTTCTTATCTCCTGTGGTATCTGCGGAAGCCGTGTCCTCTGCAGCTTCTGTCTTGGTGTCTGCTGCCGCAGGCTCCTCTGCCTTGGAACCGCAGGCGGTCAGGGATACAGCCAGTACAGCGGCTGTGGTCAATGCAAATAATCTGTTTTTCATAATATTCTCCTCCTTCAAATGGAAACGAGATAAAATACGCTTCGCGAATTTTACTCGTTATCGCGGCATCTACGTTCCACTTCGGTCAGTGCTGAACAAGCGCCACTGGCGCTTAGCACCGTCAAGGTCTCGTGCAAGCACGGACCTTGACTCGTTGCTCGCGTAAAAAAGGAGCTTCAGGAAGGTACACTTTTGCCTTCCTGAAACTCCATTGTTTCTGGGGACATTATAGCCTTTCAAACTCCACATTTCAAGGTTTTTTTACAGATTTTCGCGATTTTTCGCTTTTTTCCCTATCCGACCCGCTTTTTCAGGGTCAAAAGAATCTTTTTCTCCAGCCGCGACACCTGCACCTGGGTCATCCCAAGCTCCCCGGCCACCTGGGCCTGAGTCTTATCATAGAAGAACCGGAGCAGGATCAGCCGACGTTCCTTCGGCTCCAGTGTATCCAGAAGCTCCCGCACCAGCATACCGGTCAGCAGCGCCTCCTGCTCGTCCCTCTTCTCCTCCACACGCTCCATGAGGCTTACGCCCTCCCCGTCCCCCTGGTAAATGATTTTGTGCAGGGATTCCACCTCGCTGCAGCTATCACAGGCCAACACCAGCTCCTCCGGCTCCACCCCCAGCTGCCGCGCCAGCTCCGGAATTCCCGGCTCCTCGCCCTGCTCCATGAAAAGCTTCTCCCTAAGCTTTGCGGCCTTCACAGCCAGCTCCTTTAGGGAACGGCTCACCTTCAGCATACTGTCGTCCCGGAGAAACCGCCTGATTTCCCCGGCTATCATGGGTACCGCATAGGTAGAGAACCGCACCTCATAGCTCAAATCAAAACGCTCAATGGCCTTCATCAGTCCTATAGCTCCGATCTGGGTCAGATCCTCGGCCTCCGCTCCCCTTCCCAGGAAACGGCGGACCACATGGTGGACCAGTCCCATATTTTCCTGAATCAGTGTGTCTCTCGCCTCTTTATCTCCGTCCTGTGACCTGCGAATCAGTTCGGCGGTGCGCTCCATCGCTAGTCCCTGCCGATTCGCTTTTTCAAGGTCACACAGGTGCCTTTCCCCGGCTCCGATTCTACCTGCACCTCGTCCATAAAGGCCTCCATAAAGAGGAAGCCCATCCCGGATCGCTCCAGCTCCGGCCTGGAGGTATATAAGGGCTCCATGGCCTGACCGATATCCGCGATACCCACACCCGCATCCCGCACCCGCAGAGTCAATAAATCTCCTTCCAATTCCCCTTCAATGGTAATCGTATGTACCTCTCCCTGATAGCCGTGGATGATGGCGTTGGTCACGGCCTCGGAGACCGCCGTCTTCACATCGGCCACTTCCTCCACGCTGGGGTTCAACTGGGTCAGAAAGGCCGCCACGGTCACCCGGGCAAAGGCCTCATTGGCGGAGATACTGTCAAACTCTACCTTCATTCGATTTGTCATGCCTTTACACCTCCCTGCATCCGTTCCACCGGAATCAGCTTCATGACCCCGGACAGCATCAGAATCCGCGCTACCCGCTCCCGCACCCGGACGGCCCGCACGGTTCCGCCCAGGGCCTGCATCGTCTTGTAGCGGCCCATCAGCATCCCAATGCCGGAGCTGTCGCAGAATTCCGTCTCCGAGAAATCAAAGACGATTTCCCGCACATCCTTTGCCTGCACCAGCTCGTCGGCCCTCCGGCAGATGGCATCGGCGCTGTGATGGTCCAGCTCCATGGGGAGCCGGATATACAGGGTCTGCTTTTCCAGTTTCATTCTTTCTTTTCCCATATTTTTACTCCTTTCTGTGGAAATAAGGCCTCCCCTGCCCGGCCTGCGTAATAAGAAAGAATCCTGCGAAGCAGGATTCTCCGCCTGCGGCGGGTCGCATAAGCGACATGATTCCATTCCGCCGCAGTGCGATCCCCCGGAGGGGCTTTTTGCTCTATAGGAATCATGGCTTTCACACTTTAATGTGACACGGTATTTCCTATAGAGCAAGAAAGAATGTGCCATTGGCACATTCTCGCGCCGAGGCGCGGTTGCTTCAGCAACCATCTACCACTGCGCCGAGTGCGCATCTTTGCAAGCTCTGCTTGCTTTTATGGAATAGGGAATTCTATCGGAATTTCCTATTCCACAAAAAAGGACACAGGAACTGACATTTCTGTCAATTCCCATGTCCCTCACTTCAGGGTTTATCTGGGGTATTTCTGCCCGTTATCTATGTTCTGCGTATCGCTACTGCTGCACTGCCGCGTCCTGGGCCGCCTGATCCTGTGTTCCCTGATCCTGCTGCGTCGTCGTATCCGCCGCAGGAGTCTGGGGCTGGGTCTGCACCTGTCCGCCCAGCCGCGCGATGGCGCTGGTGCAGTACTTCGCCCGGGAGGTTCCCGGGAAATTGTCCAGGAACTTCTGGAACATCACGACCGCCTGGTCGTTCTGCTGCAGGGCCTCGTAGGACCGTGCCAGATAGTACACGGCATAGCCGTTGTCGTATTTTTCATCCATGCTTACGACCTGGGCCAGATTGGTTACAGCCTCCTCGTAGTTTTTCGCGTCGTAGGCCGCGGAACCAGCGTCATACAGGTTCTTCACATCATCCGCATGGAGACTTCCATACATCTGATTGTAGATCGCCCTGGCGTTGTCCGACAGATCGTCTGCATTCACATTGTCCAGTATGGATGTGGCGGTGTCTGTATCGCCCGCCTGGAAACTGGTATAGGCGTCGATCAGCTGCTCATAGCTGCCGCCAGGGGTCTCAGCTGTATCCTCCGCGCCGTCCTCTCCCGTGCCGTTCAGCGCGTCCAGCTGGCTCTGCAGGCTGCTAATCTCGGTCTGCTTCGCCGTGATCTGATCGCTGTATTCCCGGATCTGGGCCGCCGTCTCGCTCCGCACGGAACGCACCTTGGCCGGAACCGCCAGGAACCACATCAGCGCCACACCGACCACCAGGCCGATGAAGATATTCAGCACCACATTGACGCCGGTGTTTTCCTTGTAAGTCGCCGGCATGATGATGGTCTCATTGCCGCTGGTATAGGAGATAATATCCGGATCCTTGCTCTTATTTCCCTTATTGTCCTTCTGCCCTTCAGGCTTTTGTCCGCGGCTCACGGCCTTGCCCGCCAGAGTCTCCAACTCCGCCTGATAATGCAGGGAGATATTGTCGGTCTTGTCGATGGCCAGAGCCCGCTTCAGCTCTCTGCCTGCCCGCTCATACTCCTCAGTTCGGATGTACAGGAGCGCCAGCAGCTGGTGCGCCTTCACCAGATTCGGGTTCAGGGACAGTACCTTTTTCAGCTGGATGATGGCCAGATCCTCACTGCCCTGCTGACAGTACAGCAGAGACTGGTTGTATTTCTTAATGGTCTGGTTGATGGTCTCCAGTCTGGCCGGATTCGCCTGAATCGCATTGATATACTCGTCGGCGATATTCTTCTCCGGCTCCAGGTTCTTGCTGATGATCCACTCGGTCAGGGCGGATACCACCTCGCCCACCTCATAGTAGACCAGACCCAACAGATTTCTCGCAGGTATATTGTGCTTATTCAGTTCCAGGCTGTAGCGCAGATCCTCCATGGCTCCGGACAGATTCCGCGCCTTCGCCTTCTCCAATCCCAAATTATACCAGGTATTGGACAGCCTTATGATTTTATCGTATACATGAATCTCCGTTCCGCAGGAGCTGCAGTATTCCGGATCCGTAAGTGTCGCTCCACATTTAATACAGCGCATAAATTCCTCCTATGATATCTGCGGTTCCGGTTACTGGCGGCGGCCGCCCTTCATCTCTTTCAGCATCTCGTCAAGCAGGTCCGACATGTCCTTGGGCTTGTTCTTGTATACATTGTCCTCCACCTGCTCCACTTCCAGGCTCGGGTGAAATTTCTTCAGTTCTTCTTCAAAATCAATCATTTGCCGTCCTCCTTGTCCCGTAATATTTTCTTTATGCTCCCTACCAGATACAGGGATCCTACGCAAAACAGGATGCCGTCTCCCTTTTCTCTCAGTGCCTCTTCAAACGCTTCCTTCACATCGGGAATCGCCTTTATCTCTTTCTGTCCGAACTGCTCAAACAGCCCCTTCGGCTCCTTCACATCCACGCTGCGGTAGCCGCCCACCTCTGTCACGATGACGCGTTCCAGACGCAGTTCCCTGCAAATGGTCTCGATCATATGGCGGTAATCCTTGTCTCCCACAGCCGCAAACAGGAGTGTCACAGGGTAGTCCTTCTCCAGACGCTTCGCGGTCTTTACAAACTCCTCCACGCCCGCTTCATTGTGGCCGCCGTCGATGATGACGCCCGGCAGCACGGTCTCCATTCTGCCCTGCCAGCGCATCCCGGAGATACCTTTCCGGATCATCTCGTCGGTAAATTCGCCCTTTTCCCGATCCATCACGCGGATGGCGGTCACGGCCTCTGTGGCGTTCTTCATCTGATATTCCGCCACGCTGGATATGGACAGACTGATACTTTCATAATACCCACAATCTATGGAAAAATCAATGCTTTTCTCGGTCTCTCCCAAAATCTTATACATGTCGGGACGGATACCGTAGGCCGGGGCGTGCATCTCATGCGCCTTAGCCAGAATGACCTCCTCAGATTCCTTACAGGACGCGTCGTAGATCACCGGAACACCTTCTTTGATAATGCCTGCCTTCTCGCCCGCGATGGCCGCTACGGTATGGCCCAGATACTCGGTATGGTCGAGGCTGATGGATGTCAGCACGGTCACCACCGGATGAGCTACGGAGTTGGTCGCATCCAGGCGTCCGCCCAGGCCTGTCTCCAGCACCAGGTATTCCACGCCTGCCTCCTTGAAAATCACCATTCCAATCAGGAACAGCAGCTCAAAATACGTGGGATGGGGATAACCCTCCTCCTTCATGACGCCTACGCAGTCCATCACCTTATGAAAGGCCTTAAGGAAGGCCTCGTCGGATACCTGCTCCTCGTCGATGACGAAGCGCTCATTGATATCCACCAGATGAGGAGATGTGAACAGACCAGTCCGCTTTCCCGCCGCGTGGAGCATGGAGGCCAGGAAAGAACACACGGAGCCCTTTCCGTTGGTTCCCGCCACGTGCAGAATCTTCATACGACTTTCCGGACTCCCGAGCCTTTTTAAAAAGGCCCGTGTGTGATCCAGTGAATTTTTCTTCGTAAATTTCGGTGTTTCCTCAATATAATCTACAGCTTCCTGATAGGTCATCATTTTGCAGTTCCCGTCCCTTCTGCTTCGCTGTCTGCCGGCGCAGTGCCGGTCTCATTGGTTGCCTCTGTCGTATCGGTGGTCTCGCCGGTTTCTTCCGTGTCGGTACTTTCACCGGTCCCGTCCGTCTCCCCGGTTTCTTCTTCCGCCACCGGAGGCACATACATCATAGTATTGCCTTCACTTAAGACTCGTTTTGCCTTGCCCGGCGCCAGCTGCTTCACGGACACCAGTGCGTCCTCGGTCAGCTTCGCCTTCTTTACCTGCAATACATGATTGCTGATAAATTTTGTATTCTGCCACTCGTCATTGATGTAGATCTTACTTGCCGTCGTAAAGTTGCTGCCAAATACATACACCTTATTTTCATCGGGCAGGGAAATCACCCTCGTGATCTCCGGCTGATGGATTCCCATCTTCATATCGATGGTTTCAAAGGGCGTGGTGCCGTCGTCGCCGTAGGCATATTTCTTACCATAGAGCAGATCGTACTGCAGAAGCTCCATGTCCTGTAAGTACCATTTGGACTTGCGGCGGTTCTGGTGGTACTGCATCATGGTTCCGGTATGGATATTCACCTTGTCCAGCACCTCAGCGGCGATCTGGTAAGAGCAAAGAGTCTGATCCACCTTCTCCAGCCCCATATTATCTACAATCACATAGCTGGTATCAAAGAGGTAGCGGTTGCTCACGTCCTCTACGGTCAGTCCCAGGGTCGGCAGATGATCGCCGTACATCACAAGCACATATTTCTCGCCGAAATTGTCCAGGGCGTCAATCAGATCTGCCACGAACTGATCCATCTCATGGAGCTGATTTACATAATATTCCCACTGATTATTCTTCTCTTCGGTGGCGGCGCCGGTAACCTTAATAGCCGGATCCTCCAGCACTTTCTCCGTGGGATATTCTCCGTGTCCCTGCACGGAAATGGTGTAGATAAAGTCCTGACGGGCCGTGGATTTCAGGTTGTCCAGGATCTGGTCCACCAGAATCTCATCCTTCAGCCAGCCGTTGGCTGTGGTGTTGGTGACGTCCATATACTCCTTGGACGTATAGGTGTCGAAGCCCAGGTTCTTGAAGACATCCGCACGGCTGTAGAAAGTCGCCTTGTTATTGTGAATAGCGTGGGTCGCGTAGCCGATGCTCCGCAGGTCGTAAGCCACGCTCTCACAGGTAGTCTTCTTCAAAATAGTCTTATACGGATACTCGCCCGGTCCGAAATACCGCAGGTTCATGCCGGTGATGGATTCGAACTCTGTATTGGCCGTTCCGGCTCCCACAGACGGTACCTTGTACGCGCCTGAAGAATACTCCTCCATCAGACGGTGGAAATTCGGAATGGGATCCTCGGAAAATTCCAGCCATTCTACGGTAGTCGGATCGAAAAAGGTTTCCAGCTGCAGCATCAGGATATTAGGCTTCTCTGTATCATTGTCCTCACTGAGAGCCACCTGCTTGTCATCCTCCACGATCTTGTCGATGGTCTCCTGGGAATAGTCATAAGGCTCGCTCATACCAGTAGCCAGCAGGCTGCAGAAGAAGCAGTAGGGCAGGCCATAGTCCTGGTAAGCGAAGGCAATATTTCCAAAATAAGTGGACAACACGCGCTGTTCCAGGCAGAGCTTCGTGGTTCCCGCAAACAGAATCGGCACAATCACCACGCCTGCAATGCTTAAGGGCCACTTAATCTTTTTCTGGTACTTCGGCGCATATCTCCACAAAAGCACCAACGCGGCGATAGCCAGCAGCACGCCGCCCACCTGGGTAATCAGCTTTATCGGCGACATATACAGACCTACCACGTCCAGCGCGTCGGTAATCAGATGCAGATCCTGTCCGGTAAACGGCGTGACGCGGCTGCTCAGGATCGTTCCGTTCATATAGCCCAGGTAGATCCAGAAGGCCGTAATCAGAAGACGCACAAAAATACGTCTCCGGAACAGATACACCAGCATAAAGGTCATGAAAATCATAAAGGTATTATAGGCAAATACCTTCGGACTTCCAATCAGGAAGTTCCAGGCCTCCACCACCGAATGGCGGGACATGGCTTCCATAATGAAATAGATTCCTGCAGACATGACCGCATGAAGCACCAGGGAAAACCGGTTCGCGATTGCCACCGGCTTCTCCATACGACTGCTGCACCCCTCACTCCACTTTCTCAGAAAAGCGCCACAGCGCCCGATGAATCGCTTCACCGCTACGCCGCAGGCCTTTCCTTTTTGTAAAAACTTTTTCATAAATTCCTCTCTATCTTATTTCACAAGCGCTGCGAGATGTTCCTTCACCTGATTCATCATCTGGGTGTACTTCTCCAGCTTCTCTTTCTCCTCGTCAATCTTGCTCTGGGGTGCCTTGCTGATGAACTTCTCATTGCTGAGCATACCGTTCACACGGGCCAGCTCCTTCGTCAGACGCTCCTCCTCTTTCTTCAAACGCTCAATCTCTTTTTCCAGATCTACCAGCTCCGCAAAGGGCATATAAACGGCTGCGTCCGGAATCAGCGCGGAAACCGCATCCTCACCGATACCGCTCTTATCCTCCTGAACCGTCACCTGGCTCGCATAGCTTAAGGTACCGAAGAAGGCCTTGCTGCCCTCAAATACCTCCCGCACCTGCGGCTTCTCGGATACTACGATCACGTGAGCCTTCTTGCTGGGCGGTACGTTCATGGAAGAACGCACGTTACGGATGGAACGAACGGCCTCTTTGATCAGCTCTACCTCAGCCTCTTCCTTCTGGAAGCTCCACTCCTCCTTAAACTCCGGCCATGCGGAAATCATGATGGACTCCTCTCCGGTCAGGTTGCGGTAAATCTCCTCGGTGATGAACGGCATGTACGGATGCAGAAGCTTCAGGGCGTTGGTCAGAACAGTCTTCAGAGTCCACAGAGCCGCCGCCTTGGTCTGATCCTCTTCATTATAGAGACGGGGCTTCACCATCTCGATGTACCAGTCGCAGAACTCCTCCCAGATGAAGTCGTAGAGCTTCTGAACGGCGATACCCAGCTCAAACTTGTCCATGTTCGCCGTCACATCCTGTGCCAGGGTGTTGACCTTGGACAGAATCCACTTGTCCGCGCCGGTGAGCTGTGTGAGATCCATTTCTTTTACGCAAGCTCCAGACCTGCGGTCCGTCGCTGACTGCTCCGTTGAAAATGAATACTCGCTCTGCTCGTGCTCATTTTCCTTCAGAGCAGTCACGTTCATCATGATAAAACGGGAAGCGTTCCAGATCTTGTTGGCAAAGTTACGGCTGGCCTCCACACGCTCCATATAGAAACGCATGTCGTTGCCGGGCGCGTTGCCGGTAACCAGGGTGAAACGCAGGGCGTCTGCGCCATACTGATCGATGATCTCCAGCGGGTCGATACCATTTCCCAGAGACTTACTCATCTTCCGTCCCAGGGAATCCCGCACCAGTCCGTGAATCAGTACATGATGGAACGGACACTTTCCGGTCTGCTCATAGCCTGAGAATACCATACGGATGACCCAGAAGAAGATGATATCGTATCCGGTTACCAGCACATCGGTGGGGTAGAAGTAGTCCAGATCCTCTGTGTTCTCCGGCCAGCCCAGGGTAGAGAAGGGCCACAGCGCAGAGGAGAACCAGGTATCCAGGGTATCCGGATCCTGTGTGAAATGGGTTCCGCCGCACTTCGGACACACCTTCGGCATCTCCCGGTCTACCACGATCTCGCCGCAGTCGTCGCAATAATAAGCCGGAATCCGGTGTCCCCACCAGAGCTGACGGGAAATACACCAGTCGCGGATATTCTCCAGCCAGTGCAGATACGTCTTGTCGAAGCGCTCCGGCACGAAAGTCAGATCGCCGTTCTTGATGGCCTCGATAGCTGGCTTTGCCATTTCCTCCATCTTTACGAACCACTGCTGCTTGATCATGGGCTCAACAGTGGTGCCGCAGCGGTCGTGGGTTCCTACGTTATGGACATGGTCTACCACCTTCACCAGCAGACCCTGCTCCTTCAGTTCCTCTACCATGACCTTGCGGGCCTCGTAGCGATCCATGCCTGCGTACTTGCCGCCGTTCTCATTGATGGTTGCGTCGTCGTTCAGAATATTGATCTCCGGCAGGTTATGACGCTTTCCTACCTCGAAATCGTTGGGGTCGTGCGCCGGGGTAATCTTAACCACGCCGGTACCGAACTCCTTATCTACGTATGCGTCGGCGATGACCGGAATCTCGCGGCCTACCAGCGGCAGGATCACGGTCTTACCTACGATATCTTTATAGCGCTCGTCGTCCGGATTCACAGCCAGGGCACTGTCGCCAAGCAATGTCTCCGGTCTGGTGGTAGCGATCTCGACGAACTTATCGCTGCCCTTGATTGGATAATTGATATGCCAGAAATGACCTGCCTGCTCCTCATGCTCTACCTCCGCGTCAGAGATAGAGGTCTTGCAGACCGGACACCAGTTGATGATACGGGAGCCCTTGTAGATATAGCCCTTCTTATGCAGGCGCAGGAATACCTCCTGTACGGCCTTGGAGCAGCCCTCGTCCATGGTGAAGCGCTCTCTGTCCCAGTCGCAGGAGGAGCCAATCTTCTTCAGCTGATCTACGATGGTACGGCCATACTCTTCCCGCCACTCCCAGGTTCTCTTTAAGAAGCCCTCACGGCCCAGCTCGTTCTTATCGATGCCTTCCGACTTCAGCTGGTTGATGACCTTAACCTCTGTGGAAATGGAAGCATGGTCGGTTCCCGGAATCCACAGCGCATTGTAGCCCTGCATTCTCTTGTAACGGATCAGGATATCCTGCAGGGTATTGTCCAGCGCGTGTCCCATGTGCAGCTTTCCTGTGATATTGGGAGGCGGCATGACAATCGTGAACGGTTTTTTACTCCGATCCACCTCTGCATGGAAATACTTTTTCTCCAGCCACTCTCCGTAAATACGATCCTCCATTGCTTTGGGATCATAGGTCTTTGCCAACTCTTTCATTCTGTTCCTCCTTCATTTTTCTTTCGCTTCTTGAACCAGTCGAAAAAAAATAAGCGCCCTCTCTTATCCTGAAAGGGCGCTTGTGCGCGGTACCACCTTACTTATGAAGCGAAAATCCGCCTCATATCTCTCACCCTTTAACGCTGGTCAGGCGTGAATGGCTACTCTGTGCTCCCGTTTCACCATTCCGGCTCCAAAGCTACCTTCCGCAGGCGACCCTTCCACGACAGCCTCTCAGCCTATGAGCTGTCCTCTCTTTTGACGTATGTCCCGCGTACTCCTCTTTTTCTCTGCCTTTGAATTATGTCGTTATTCTTTCCAGTCTAACTGTAGGTAAATATAGCAGTCTTTCCGCGGATTGTCAAGGTTTCTGCGCTATTCTTTGCGAATTGTATACTCATCGTAGACGGTCCAGTTGTCTACGGTATAAGCCCGCAGATGAAGGTCGGTATCCGTCAGATCGATCCGCAGAGCCATGGGCTCCTCCGGCTGTCCCTGAAAGACCAGCTGATCGTTGGGCGTCGCCGCCTGATACAGGCTTCCGCTGGAGGTTCCGCAGACCACATACATGGTTCCCTCCGGATTCACTGCCATACCGCCAGACGCGTAATCATAGCCCTCGTAATTCTCACAACGCCGATTCGTGAATGCGGATCTGGAATATACCGAATCGTGGCCGGTCAGCACCAGATCAATATCATTGTCTTCACAGATATAGCCCAGAGAATAGCGCATCCAGCTGTCCATCTGTTCCTGATATCTTGCCACGCTGCTGTAGGCCGGATAATGCTGGATGAGAATCCGCCATTTGGTATCCGGATGTTCCGCAATCACCTTCGGCACATATGCCTCGTGAGTATCAGTCGCCTGGGCCGTCACACTGTTCAGCACGATAAAGAGCGCATTTCCACGGATGAAATAGTAATCGCCATCCTTGTCGTATTCGCTCATGCCGTACTCCTCCGAGCGGTTCGGCACATTGAAATGTTCATAGAAGAATGGCCCGCCGCCATAGCCCAGCTCCTCGGCCATCTGCTCATTCGCTACGTCATGATTACCGGTCACCGGTGCCAGCGGAATCTTATAAAGTCCCAGATGATCCAAAAATCCGCTATACTCCCCCGCGTCTCCAAACCTGGACACCTGATCACCTGTATGAACCAGGAACTGCGCCTCCGGCACATAATCGGTAAGCCGGGTCACCACCTTGTCCCAGTCGTTGATGGACACCTGCACATCATTCTTCTCATCCTGGCCAATCTCCGCGTCGGAGGCCACCAGGAACGTAAAACCATGGGTGGTATCCCCTTCCGGGACGGTATATTTGTATTCCGGGGACCAGCCTCCGGCGTCATTTCCTACCTTATACGCATAGGTCATTCCCGGCTGCAGTCCGGTCACCGTCGCTTTGTTTACATAATATCCAGGCATAGTCTGGGAAGCGCTGCACTGGGCCGTCACCATCTGAAATGTCCCGTCCTGCACGGTATACCAGCTTACCTGTCCGGCACTTCCACTGGGGGACATCCAGTTGAGGCGGATCTCATCGTCGGTTCCTCCCACCTCCAGGCTCAGATATTTAATAGAAGTGGTATTCAGAAGCGGTTCGCTCTCATAGTCCGTCACGAAGGTACTCTTTTCCTGCTCCTGACGGGCTGCTTCGTCCTTAGCTGCCTGCTCTGCGGCCGGATCCACCGTCGGCTCCGCCGCCGGAGCTGTTTCTTCCACCGGCGCCTCTTCCTCTGAAACCGGCGTTTCTATCTTAATCTCTGCATCCGCAGGCTCGTCCGCCTTTCTGTGCTTCAGCGTCCACGCAGCCACTATAACCAGCACAAGCAGAACGCCCGCTGTAAATACCGTACGAATTCCTCCATTACCCTTTTTCATAAAATCTCCTCTTTCGCTGCTGTATCCTGTCATTCGTTTCCAGTCATTTCCCCTCCACAGCGGACGGGATACTAGATCATACTCTAGCATTATATTCCAATGGATTCAAGATAATACCGGTTTTTTTAAGAATCTTCTGAATTTCTTAAGAAAGAAAAATGCCCGGAAAATTCCTTTGGGAAACTTCCGGGCATCTCTATTCAGTTTTTCTAATCAGGGATTATCTCGGCTCCGACTTCCCTGCAAAATGCGGATAGCTGTTCTTATCGTCATAATAGTACCAGGTTCTTCCGCAAATCTCCGCCGGATGCTGTGTATCTCCCTCCGGAATCGGCACTTCCGCATTGCAGATCTCCTGATCGTGCATAAACAATACGTGGTGTACCGGTTCATCGAACTGGATAAACCACTCCTCCCAGGGATAGTCTTTCTCCCGAAGCTCCTTCGGCGGAACCGCGTGAATCACATACTCCCGGATTCCTTCTACCGTACAGGGAATCTTCTGCCAGGAATAGGATGCGTACAGCCGGTCCGTCTCCTCCTTCAGGCCGCCGAAGATCTCCTCACAGTTGTATCCGAGGGCTTCCAGTTCCTTCTTGATACCCTCCTGCTCCAGTTTTTCCAAAAGCATACCTCATACCTCCTGCTGCATTTTCCATGCGTTTTTTCTAAAACCACCGGTTCTATTATAGCAAAACAGACTGTGACGGTAAAGTCACAGTCCGTTTTTTATTCCTTATTTCTTACCTTACTGCTTTTAAAAAGCCCTCACACAGATAGGTTCCCATCTCCTCCGGACAGAAATCCCCGGTCTGTTTTTTTTCTCCCAGATACATCACCAGGGAGGTCAGGCTGCCAAGCAGCATATACACCGCCGCCTGCTTCGGGAGCTCTTTCCGGATATAGCATTCCCGCATGCCGCAGTCACACAGATTTCCCAGAATCATCATAGGACCCATATCGCCGCACTGCCTGCTTTCCGCAAGCATGCTCTGCAGCTTCTTCATAATATCGTCCTTAGCCGCTCCCGGATGGGCCGACAGGAACAGAAATCTGGCAAATGCCCGCTGCTCCTGCACACACTCTGCCACCCAATGAAAGCAATAGCAGATCTTTTCTTCAAAGCCCGGAATATTTTCCAGTCTTTCCCAGTTCTCCACGCCCTGGGTCTGGGCGTCATAGATAATGGCTCCCGCAATGATTTCTTCTTTACAGCTGAAATAATCGTAGGCCGTTCCCTTACCGATACCGGCACGCTTTGTAATATCCGACACGGTCAGGGTATTGACATCCGCATTTTCATTCAGAAGCTCCAGTACTGCATCGTAGAGGGCCTTTACCTTGGGCTTCAGCTCAGGCATTGACTTCGGTTTCTGCAGTTCCATGCTTTTTAAGCCTCCATTTCCGCGGTTTTTTCGGCCCCTTTTCTTTTTTATTTCCGTAAGCCATCAGATAGAATACCGGCATTAACAAAAGAATCAAAATCGTAGAGGCAGTCAGGCCGCCGATGATAATGATACCCATGCTCTGCATCATTTCCGTTCCGGTTCCCAGTCCCAGAGACATGGGAATCATGGAAATAACGGTAGTCAGCGTAGTAATCAGAATCGGCCGGAGTCTCGTCTTTCCGCTTTCAATCAGCGCGTCCTCCAGTCCCAATCCTTCCTCATTCATCAGGGCATGGACGCCGTCCACATACAGGATACCGTTATTTACCACGATACCCACCAGCATCATGATACCCATCATGGAAATCATGGTCAGCGACTGTCCGGACAAAAAGAGAAGTCCGAAGGAACCAATCAGGCTGAAGGGAATGCTCAGCATGACCATCAGAGAATACTTCGGAGATTCAAACTGCATGGCCATAACCAGGAATACCAGGAACACTGCCGCCGCAATCGCCTTACCGATGGCCGTAAAGGTCTCTGTCATCATCTCGTCCATGGTGTCCTGAGTCTGCTCCACAGAATCCGGAAGCTTTGTATCTGCCACCAGCTTATCCAGCGCCGCGTCCACCGTGTCCGTATCCTCTGAGACACAAGAGGCGGTAATGGTGGTGGTGTATTTTCCGTCCTGTTTCATGACGGTCTGCTGGGAATCAGTATATTGCAGGGTCGCCATTTCCGACAGGGGCACGCCGCCAACGGATGCGTCCAAAAGGGAGCTGGCCTTTGTATAGGTTCCCTCCGGGTACTCCAGCATGACACTGTACTCCTCTCCATTTGACGTAATGGTCATGGCCTCGGTTCCGCTGATCATACTGTAGAGCCCCCCTGCCGCCTGTACGGGCGTCATACCGTGGGCCATAGCGTCCAACGGATCAATTACCACCCGGATCTGGGTAGAGCCTTCACCGGCATCCGAGGACACGTTCAACACGCCCGGAATATTCCAGGCCTTTTCCTCAATCAGGGATGCCGCCTCTTTCAAATCGTCCAGATCTGTAGAGGCCAGCGTCACGCTTCCGCCACTGCTGGTCGCCATCATGGTAGACATCTGGCTGCTGACGGTGATATCCAACTGTACGCCAGTCATATCCCTGGTTTCCTCCAGCCACTCATCTGCCACCTCCTGGCTGGACATCTTCCGATCCTCCTTCAGATTAACGGAAATGGTTCCAGATCCCTTGGAGGAAGTCAGGGTATAGCTGTCCACGTCCTCATGGGCCGCCACCATAGCCTCGAGCTCCTGCATTTTTTTATCTACTTCTTCTGCTTTGGTACCGCTACGGAAGGCAGCTGCCACGGAAATGGTTCCCTCGTCCATGGCCGGCATCAGCTCCACCTTCATCAGCGCCACCAGGCCGAAGGACATAACTAACAGCACCACCGCCACCAAAACGCTCAGCTTCTTCTTATGCAAGAGCTTCCGCTCCATCCTGTCATATTTTTCCTTACCCTTATCCAGAAATCCGTTCAGCTTCAGTTCCTTTTTCTCCTGCGGCTTAAAGATACAGAAGAACAGAGGAACCAGAGTCAGTGCGGAAATCAGGGACGCCAGCATGGCGATGATAATCGTATAGCCCAGCTGTCCGAAGATCTGTCCGGTCAGTCCGGTCTGGATACACAAGGGCAGGTATACCACGACTGTGGTAATCGTAGAAGCCACGATAGAGCCTGCCACGCCTCTGGTACCGATTTCCGCAGCCTCCCGAAAGCCCGGCTTTTTATCCTTCGCCCGGAAACAGCTCTCCAGCACGACGCTGGAGCTGTCTACCATCATACCGATGGCAATCACCAGCGCGCCCAACGTAATGATATTCAGTGAAAAGCCTGCCACGGCCATGACAATCACCGTCACCAGCAGGGAGATGGGCATGGCGCTTCCTACAATCAAGCTGGCCTTCCAGTCGCCGAAGAAGATGAATAACACCAGCATAGACAGGATGACGCCCATGAGCAGCGTGCTTCCTACTGATTTTACAGCCAGAAGAATCATATCTGACGCGTCGTAGGAGGCTGTCGCCACCAGGCCCGGATGTTCCTTCTGCAGCCGCTCCATGGTCTTTCTGACGTCCCGCACCACTCCCAGGGTACTTGCACTCTGGTTCTTAGTAACGCTGACCGTCAGGGTCTCCTCGCCGTTATAACGGCTGATGCTGTCCGGATCCTTCTGGGACCACTCCACGTCAGCCACGTCTGACAGGTGAATCATACTGCCGGTAGCGGTAAACAACGGAATCTCCCGCAGATCCTCTACCGTGGTCACATCCGCCGTACTGATGGCGCTGATGGACTGCGTACCCTGCTCCAGGGAGCCGATGGGGACTGTAAAATCTGTGGTCGCAATAAACTGGGCAATGCTGCTCATGGTCAGTCCATACTGATTCATGGCCTCCTCGTCCAGCTTCACCTGAATATAATTCTCCCGTCCGCCGCTGACCTCTACGCTGGCCACCGAGCTTACCGCCTTCAGCTCCGGCACAATCTCGTCATTGGCCAGGGAGAGAACGTCGCTGCCGTCGGTGGTGCTTAAGGAATACATCATACTGGGCATGGAATTGATATCCATTTTCATAACAATGGGGCTCTGGCAGTCATCCGGCAGAGAACGCTCCACTGAATCCAGCGCCGCTCGCAGATCCAGATACGCGTCGTTGGTATCCACACTGTAATCATACTGCAGGAGAACCATGGAACTGTTCTCCTGGGAATAGGTGGTAACGGAATCCACACCGCTTAAGGCTCCCACCTTGCCTTCTATCTCAGAGCTTACCAACTCCTCTACGGATTCCGGATCCGCTCCCGGATAAATGGTCATAACCATCATCACCGGCATATCCATATCCGGCATCAGCTCCAGTCTCAGGCCCAGAAGGGACGAGATACCGAATACCGCCAGCGCCAGGACAACCAGAAGGGTTGTGACCGGTCTTTTTAAGGAAAATTTTGTAAGATTCATTTATTCTGCGTCCTCCGCCTCTGTGTCACTGCTGCCTGCGCTCTCACTGCCAGCATTTTCACTCACTGCTTCTTTCTGGCTGTCATCTGCTGCGCCATTTGCGCCATTGATCAAGACTTCCGCGCCATCGCGCAGCTTGGAGGACCAGGTAGTTACAACCTGGCTTTCCGCATTCAGTCCGTCCTCCACGGACACTTCGTTATCATTCATCAGACCTACGGTAATCGGGGTCTTCACCAGCTTGCCATTCTCTACGCAGTACACATACGCGTCACCTGCGGAGAAGTAGACTGCGTCATAGGGAATGACCAGGCCGCTCTGCTCCCGCTGGGTGGTGGCGTGTACCTTCACGGATACGCCGCTGGGCAGCTTATCGCCCGCGCCGATGACAGAAGCCTTTACCTGGAAAAGACGGGTCTGCGGCCCCGCCATGGTTCCCACCTCCGTGATGGTTCCGGCAAAGGTCTCGCCGCCACGCTCTACCTCGACAGCGTCGCCCACCTTCAGCTCATTTTTGGCCTTCTCCGCCACATTGAAGGTGACGGTCATGGAATCCTTATTGGAAATGACGTAAGCCGGGTTTCCGGCAGAGGCCATGGTGTCCTTCTCCACGGAAATGGATTCGATCTGCCCGGAAATCGGAGCCTTGACGGTGTACATATCCATCTGATACTGGGCGGACTCCAGTCCCACATTTGCCTGGGCCAGCTGAGCCGCGTAGGTGGCGTCAGTCTGGGGATAGACCTCATTTTTGGTGATCTCATAGGTCTCTTTTGTAGTATTCAGATTATCCTTCAGCGTATCTTTCTGGGTCTTGGTAGTGTCCAGGGCACTCTCCAGCTGGGATTTGCCGGACTTCGCCGCTGAGAGTCCGGACTGGGCCTGGGAAAGTGCTTCCTGAGCCTGGGTCAGCTCCAGCTGCGCGGTAGCCACCTTCGTTTTCTGCTCCTGGATAGCCAGATCGCTGGCTGTGGCTCCTGTGCTGCCTGTGGTTCCTGCTGCTTCCGCAGTGCCAGAGGCCGTACCGCTTCCTGCAGTGCCGGACGCTGCTCCGGTCTCGCCGGCTGCTGTTCCACCTGACTCTGCCGTACCGGTACTGCCTGTACCCGCTTCCGTTGTACTGCCCGCAGAGGACGCATTGCCTGCCTCTGCAGCCTTCTGCAGACTCTCCAGCTTCAGCTGCTCCTGGGCCAGCGCCTGATTTTTCGCCGCCACATTGGCCTGAGCCGCTGTCACAGCCTGGCTGAGCTGTGTTTCCTGGGTGCCCAGCGTATCTATCTGGCTTTCCATATTCTTAATGCTGTCCCGCACCTGATCCAGGCTGTCCTCCATACTGTCGATACCTTGCTCTGTCTGATAATTTTGCAGGTGTCTGGCTCCGCCGGTCGCCGCGTTGACCCCGGCCTGGGCCTGGCTGTAGGCCGCCCTGGCATTGTCCATCTGAAGCTGCGCCGCCTCGTCGTCGATCCTGAACAGCACGTCGCCCTCCTTCACCGTATCGCCCACGGCATAATTCACCTGGGTCACCGTTCCGGACACCAGCGGCACCACATAGACCTGCTGCTCCGGAGACACGGTTCCGATATAATCTGTATCCAAAGTCACTTCGCCGCTCTGGGGCGTCTGTACTTCCACATTTACCTTTTCCGTCTCTGTCTTCTTACTGCTGCCGCAACCCACCATGGACACACTCATGGCCAGTACCAGACCCAGCGCCAGTACGCTTTTTTTCTTCATCAAATGTCCTCCTCTATATTCGGCAAAATCCGACCGACCAGTCGGTCGAAAACTGAATCTTATTATAGGCCAGCCAGACCTGTCCCGTCAAGAAAAATGCAGTGGGGATTTTCTTAAAAATTTGTAAAGGAAAAATCCGTCAGGATTTCCTATACTGGAATGATAAAAAAGAATGTGCCATTGGCACATTCTCGCGCCGAGGCGCGGTTGCTTCAGCAACCATCTACCACTGCGCCGAGTGCGCATCTTTGCAAGCTCTGCTTGCTTTAATGGAATAGGGAATTCTATCGGAATTTCCTATTCCATTAAAAAGGGACAGGGCTTCATGTTGAAGCTCTGTCCTTTTACACAGTCTTTCTTACAGATATTTTTTCAGATCCTCGACCTTGTCTGTCTTCTCCCAGGGCAGATCCAGGTCGGTGCGGCCAAAGTGGCCGTAAGCTGCAGTCTGCTTGTAGATCGGTCTGCGCAGATCCAGCATACGGATAATTCCAGCCGGGCGCAGATCGAAGTTCTCGCGGATAATCTCTACCAGCTTGGAATCAGATACCTTGCCAGTTCCGAAGGTGTCCACATTGATAGAAGTCGGGCGCGCTACGCCGATGGCATAGGACAGCTGAATCTCACAACGGTCAGCCAGACCTGCCGCTACGATGTTCTTTGCCACGTAACGGGCTGCATAAGCCGCAGAACGGTCTACCTTGGTGCAGTCCTTGCCGGAGAAAGCTCCGCCGCCATGACGCGCCATTCCACCGTAGGTGTCTACGATGATCTTACGACCGGTCAGTCCGCTGTCTCCGTGAGGTCCGCCGATAACAAAGCGTCCGGTGGGATTGATGAAGAACTTGGTATTCTCGTCTACCATCTCTGCCGGAAGGATCGGATCAAAGACATACTTCTTAATATCCTCATGAATCTGCTCCTGAGTTACTTCCTCACCGTGCTGGGTAGACAGAACCACAGCGTCCAGGCGGACGGGCTTGCCGTTCTCGTCATACTCTACGGTTACCTGGGACTTTCCGTCCGGACGAAGGTAGGTCAGAGTGCCGTCCTTACGAACCTTGGTCAGCTGTCTGGTCAGCTTGTGGGCCAGGGAAATCGGATAAGGCATCAACTCCGGAGTCTCATTGACCGCATAGCCGAACATCATACCCTGGTCGCCTGCGCCGATGGCCTCGATCTCA
Organism: Laedolimicola ammoniilytica; assembly: GCF_025567165.1. Lineage (NCBI taxonomy): Bacteria > Bacillati > Bacillota > Clostridia > Lachnospirales > Lachnospiraceae > Laedolimicola > Laedolimicola ammoniilytica. The sequence goes on along the minus strand of NZ_JAOQKC010000010.1, from coordinate 26,925 downwards.
TCCTCGCTCATCAGGTGCTCCTTTGCTTCCAAAGCCTTATTTACTCCCATGGCGATATCGGTGGACTGCTCGTCGATGGCGGTGATAACCGCGCAGTTGTCTGCGTCGAAGCCGTATTTTCCGCGGTCGTAGCCGATCTCGCGAACAGTGTCACGAACGATTTTCTGAATATCTACATAAGCCTTGGTGGTAATCTCACCCATGACAAGCACCAGGCCTGTGGTGGTAGCAGTCTCACATGCTACGCGGCTCATGGGATCCTGCTCCAGCAGAGCGTCAAGGATAGCATCGGAAATCTGGTCGCAGATTTTGTCCGGATGGCCTTCTGTTACGGATTCTGAGGTAAATAATAATTTTTCCATGGTCTCTTCCTTTCTTCTTCTGATTTGTTTTTTTGCAAAAGTTAAGGCCCGCTGATGTTCAAGCGGACCTGTTTATATCACGATAACCAAATCCTCTTATTGTTCGATTCAACTCGCTCAGGTTGGCACCTTCCGCATCCGCGGGGTTGCCGTGACTTCACAGATCCTTTGTATCTCCATCACTCTGAATAAGAGAAAAGTAATACAATATTCAATTTGTTTATCTTATGCTATACATTACACCTCTTCGAGTGTTTTGTCAACCCACTCTCAGGCGAAATTTCTGGATTTCCCTCTCGTCGCCGACCTTCTCCATCTCTGCTCCCAGAGAACGGAGCTTTTCATCGAAGCGTTCGTATCCGCGCTCGATATAATGAATGTCGTCCACGATGGTGATACCGTCCGCCGCCAGACCTGCGATAACCAGCGCCGCCCCTGCACGGAGATCCGGACTGGACACTCGTGCGCCTGTATAGCGCTCCACGCCGTCGATAATAGCCGTATTGCCCTCCACCTTGATATTGGCTCCCATGCGGGCCAGCTCGTCTACATATTTAAACCGGTTTTCGAAAATGCTCTCGGTCACAATGCTGCTGCCCTTGGCCAGTGCCAGGGTCGCGGTGATCTGAGGCTGCATATCCGTCGGAAATCCCGGATAAGGCAGGGTCTTGACATTGGTGCTACGAAGTCCCTTAGAGCATACCACGCGGACTGCGTCATCCAGCTCCTCGATCTCACAGCCGATCTCCAGAAGCTTGGAAGTGGTGGCCTCCAGATGCTTCGGAATGACGTTCTTGACCGTCACGTCGCCCCGGGTCGCCGCTGCCGCGAACATGAAGGTTCCGGCTTCGATCTGATCCGGGATAATCGAATACTCGGTGCTGTGAAGCTTCTCCACGCCCTTGATTCGGATCACGTCAGTACCTGCGCCCTTAATGTTCGCGCCCATGCTGTTCAGGAAGTTCGCCACATCTACCACATGGGGCTCCTTGGCCGCATTTTCAATGACGGTATTGCCCTCCGCCATGGAAGCCGCCATCATGATATTGATGGTCGCTCCTACGGAGACCACGTCCAGGTAAATATGGCTGCCGCGCAGATGCTTTGCCTCCGCCATAATGGAACCATACTCAATCTTCACGTCAGCGCCCATGGCCCGGAAGCCCTTCAGATGCTGGTCGATGGGTCTGCTGCCGATATTGCAGCCGCCCGGAAGGGGTACTTCCGCCTTCTTATACTTGCCGAGCAGTGCGCCCAGCAGATAATAGGAAGCGCGAATCTTCTTAATATATTCGTAGTCTACACTGTAATCCCCGATGTGGGATCCGTTAATCTTCACCGTATGGCGATCGATACGGTCAGTCTGCGCACCAATCTGCTGCATGGCTTCCAGCAGGACATTGATGTCCCGCACATCCGGAAGGTTCTCTATCAAAACTGTTTCATCTGTCATAATCGCTGCCGCGAGAATCGCAAGGGCCGCGTTCTTCGCGCCGCCAATCTCTACCTCACCGACCAGGGGGTTGCCGCCTTTAATCACATACTGATCCATAATAACTCCCGTTTCTCTGATTTCTTACTGTCGCCGCTTCACGCGGCCTGGTTTTATGTTCTATGCTTTATTATCCGGGGGACGCTTACCTGCCCCTTTTCTAGCTTTCCTGAAATCATACTTCTTTATACACAAGAAAGAATGTGCCATTGGCACATTCTCGCGCCGAGGCGCGGTTGCTTCAGCAACCATCTACCACTGCGCCGAGTGCGCATCTTTGCAAGCTCTGCTTGCTGCAAGCCTTAGTTTAGTATACCACAAACTTTCCATTTGTAAATACCGTATATTTCACGAAAAAAGCCCATTTTAAAAGGAAAACTGTCTGTCACTTATACTATTTTCCAACTGAGTTCTTCCTTTCTGTTTCCAAATACGCTATAATGTCTTTTGTGACACTGCATTTCTTTCAGCAGCTTTGGCGCGATACATTGTTTTACATTTTGAGGAGATTATGATGAAGCCTGTATTTTTTATTGATTATGATAACACAATTTTCAGCCATCAAACCTGGTCCATCCCGGAAAGCTCTCTGGAAGCCCTGATAAGGCTCCACGAGGACGGCTACAAGATTGCGCTGGCCAGCGGGCGCGCCTTCCGAAGCGATTCTCTGCCGGAAGAGTTCCATGGGCGCTTCGCACCGGACTGTCTCGTCAGCTCCAACGGCGCCATCATTGAGATAGAAGGGAAACTGATTCATGAGAAATTCTTCGATCCGGAGCTGCAGACTCGTATTCTTGATTATGTTGTGGAGAAAAATTACTGCCTGATGTCTGGTTACAACGGAAAATGGGTAACTTCCAACCTGCCCCGCTTCCGGGAAATGGCATCCAATAAACAGCGTCGTCTGATGCCCGAAAGCGGCGAAGCTTTCCGCGCCCTTTACCACCAGCGGGTTCCCTCCATGTTTCTGTCCGATACACCGGAAGCCATTGCTGATCTGCAGGCTCATTTTCCGGAAATCAAGCTGCTATACATGGGCGATAATCTGGGCGGCGCTGATATCATCCCACGGGAAAACGGTAAGGTCAAGGGTGCGCAGCGCATTCTCGATCACTATCATACCACCTTTGAGAATTGCGCAGCCATCGGCGACAGCATGAACGATGTGGAACTCATCGAAGCTGCAGGCTTCGGCGTAGCCATGGGTAACGCCATGCCCAACGTGCAGGCCCGGGCGGATTATGTGACCGCGGACGTGGATCACGACGGGCTGGCTCAGGCCATTGAGGCGGCAAAGAAGCATTTTGCAGATTGAGGATTGTTATCTTCCATATAAAGAGGAGCCCGGAAAGTAGTATTCACGAAAACACTTTCCAGACTCCTCCTTTTGTCGCTTCCGCGCTCTCTCTGACCGGCGTTTCTAAAATATTCCTCCGCACCTGCGATCCCGCCTGCGGCATCTCCGGCTATACATCTCATTCAACAGCATCACCGTCACGAAATCCTCCAGCCAGTTGCGCCCGTTGATCTCCTGCATCATCAGATCGTCCTGGTAGGCGCTCTTATCCAGCTGGTCGTAGATGCTGCGGCTTACGCGTCTTATCATCAGCTGATCCGGATACTCGTCGAACATGAAGCTGCCCTCGTATTCCTGCATATCGCAGGCCTTCTCTACCAGCGGCTGAATGCATCTTGCAAGCATCGGATACAGTTCCCGAAAACGCCTCTGATCGCGCGTCTTCTCATCTTCCCACGGCAGAAAAGGGTAAAACGGATATGCCTGATACACTCCGAAACCGGATTGCAGTTCGTCATCATATTTCATGGGAAAATCCTTTTTGTAGTAGTATATGAAAAAAACCGGGTCTTCGTGCGTCCGCTCCAGGCGGACACCGAAGATCCGGTTTTCTTGTATCTAATCTATCCGATTATCCCTTTACATCCAGACGGAGCAAAGCTCTCTTCAGGCGCGCTTCCGCCATGCGGTAGTCGCGCTCACTGAGGCTCTTGTCCTCCAGCAGCTTCTCAGCGCGCTCCTTAGCCTTCACTGCACGCTCCTCGTCGATGTCCTCTTTCCATTCCCAGGTGGTGGCCATGACGCGGCAGGTACCGTTCATCATGGACAGCATACCGCCGATGCAGGCCGCTTCCCGGGTGGTCCCGTCCGGAAGCGCCACATGGGCGTGTCCCATACCGAGGGCGGTGCAGAAATTACTGTGTCCGGCCAGAATCGCCAGATCACCGGTAATGGTTCTGCAGACGATCCGCTCTGCCTCTCCTTCGAAAAGCAGTCCGTCCGGCGTTCCGATTCGTAACGGAAAAGTCTTCATAGACATCCCCCTTTACTGATTCTTCGCTCTCTCAAATACCTCGTCGATGGTTCCTGCCATCAGGAAGCAGCTCTCCGGTATCTGATCACATTCGCCGTCCAGAATCATGCGGAATCCGCGCAGAGTCTCCTTCAGCGGAACATAGCTTCCCGGCATACCGGTAAACTGCTCAGCCACAGAGAAGCTCTGGGACAGGAAACGCTGTACCTTACGGGCACGGTTTACAGTCAGCTTATCCTCCTCGGACAGCTCGTCCATACCCATGATGGCGATGATATCCTGCAGCTCCTTATAACGCTGCAGCACCTGCTGTACCGCACGGGCCACCTCGTAGTGCTCCTTGCCTACGATCTCCGGGGACAGAATCCGGCTGGTGGAATCCAGCGGGTCAACGGCCGGATAGATACCCTGGGCACTAATCTCACGGGAAAGTACCGTGGTGGCATCCAGATGGGTAAAGGTGGTAGCCGGAGCCGGGTCAGTCAGGTCGTCCGCCGGCACATATACGGCCTGCACAGAAGTGATAGAACCCTTTCTGGTGGAAGTGATACGCTCCTGCAGCGCACCCATCTCTGTAGCCAGTGTGGGCTGATAACCTACTGCGGACGGCATACGTCCAAGCAGCGCGGATACCTCGGAACCTGCCTGAGTAAAACGGAAGATATTATCGATGAACAGAAGTACGTCCTGATTCTTCACATCACGGAAGTACTCTGCCATGGTCAGTCCGGAAAGGCCGACACGCATACGGGCTCCGGGGGGCTCGTTCATCTGACCATAGACCAGGGCGGTCTTGTCAATAACGCCGCTTTCCTTCATTTCGTTATAAAGGTCGTTACCCTCACGGGTACGCTCCCCTACGCCGGTGAATACGGAAATACCGCCGTGAGCTGTCGCCACGTTGTGGATCAGCTCCATAATCAGGACGGTCTTACCTACTCCCGCACCGCCGAACAAACCAATTTTACCGCCCTTTGCGTAGGGGCAGATCAGGTCTACGACCTTGATACCGGTCTCCAGAATCTCGGTAGCCGGAACCTGCTCCTCATAAGACGGAGCCGGACGGTGGATGGACCAGTGCTCCTTCGCTTCCGGAGCCGGCTGATTGTCTACCGGGTCGCCCAGAAGGTTGAATACACGGCCAAGGCACTCCTCGCCTACCGGAACCTCGATGGGCTTTCCGGTATCCAGGGCCTTCGCTCCTCTGACAAGACCGTCAGTGGAGTTCATGGCGATACAGCGGACCGTATTGTCACCGATCTGCTGTGCCACCTCAACGGTCAGCTTCGTGCCGTTGTTATCGATTTCAATGGCGTTCAGCAGTGCAGGCAGCTCGTCATGGGCGAACCGAATGTCCAGAACAGGTCCGGTAATCTGCACTACTTCACCAATGTGTTTTTCACTCATTCCTGAATCTCCTTATTTTGATTCCTAGTTCAGGTTGCAGGCTTTCGCCCGCACCTCATCAGATGCCTTCCGCACCTCCAACAATCTCTGTGATTTCCTGCGTTATGCTGGCCTGACGGGCTCTGTTATAAAACAGGTTCAGGTTTTCGATCATCTCTTCCGCATTGCCGGTAGCGGCCTCCATGGCCATTCTCCGGGCCGCCAGCTCACTGGCCTGGGACTCGCAGACGCCGCCATAGATAAGACCTGCCAGATACTCCGGCACGATGGCGTCAAAGACCTCCTCCGCGCTGGGCTCGTAGAGAATCAGGTTCCGTACCGGCTCCTTCTTCTCCTCAGTTCTGGCCAGATCCGACAGCGGCAGCATGGAAATCCTATCCGGCTGCTGTGACAGCATGGACACGAACTTCGTATAACAAAGCTCGATATGACCGAATTCCTTGTTTTTGAATTCCCCGCAGAGCATATTGGCCATCTCGAAGCAGTTGGCCACCGAGACGTCCTCGATCTCCGCATACTTCTCAGTGATGCAGGGAATTCCCTTTCTCCGGAAATGCTCCACCGCTTTCTTGCCGATGGGCAGTACCACACAATCCTTTCCTTCCATGGCCGCTTCCACAGCCTTGAACATATTGGAATTGTAGCCGCCGGCCAGGCCGCGGTCTCCTGCCATGACCACATAGCAGTATTTTTCAGACACCGCCGGTTTTACATACACAGAGGTCAAATCCGTATTGCCATCCGCGATGTCCTGCAGGGTCTCATGAAGCTCCCGGAAATAAGGACGGCAGATTTCTGCACGTTCCTTTGCTTTACGCAGTTTGGAGGATGCTACAAGTTCCATCGCCTTGGTGATCTGCATGGTGCTCTGCACACTTCGGATACGCAGCTTCACCGCTTTCATATTTGCAGCCATATGCTTCCTCCTCTATCACTTATTTTTCAGGCTTTGTATTCAGAAACTGCTCGGTATACGCATCCAGGGCCTCTTTCAGCTTCTGCTCGGTATCAGCTTCCAGCTTGCCTGTGGAGCGGATCTCCTGCATAGCCGCAGCGCCTGTGGCGTCGGTGTCGAGATAGGTATAGAGACCTGCCTCGTATGCCTTTACGTCCTCTGTGGCAATCTTTGTCAGGATGCCCTTAGTAACCGCATAGAGAATCGCTACCTGCTTCTCTACCGCTACCGGCGCGTTCTGGTTCTGCTTCAGGACTTCCACGATACGTGCTCCCTGCTCCAGACGGGCCTTGGTATCGGCATCCAGATCGGAACCGAACTGGGCGAAGCTCTGCAGCTCGCGGTACTGGGAATACAGAAGCTTCAGGGTACCGGCTACCTTCTTCATAGCCTTGATCTGTGCGTTACCACCTACTCGGGATACGGAGATACCCGGGTTTACCGCCGGCATAACGCCGGAGTGGAACAGCTCAGTCTCCAGGAAGATCTGTCCGTCTGTGATGGAGATGACGTTGGTCGGGATGTAGGCAGATACGTCGCCTGCCTGAGTCTCGATGATGGGCAGCGCCGTCATGGAACCGCCGCCATGCTCATCGTCCAGCTTCGCCGCACGCTCCAGAAGTCTGGAATGCAGATAGAATACGTCACCCGGATAAGCCTCACGGCCGGGCGGACGGCGAATCAGCAGGGAGAGTGCACGGTAAGCTACCGCGTGCTTGGTCAAATCATCATAGATAATCAGCACATGCTTTCCCTGATTCATAAAGTACTCGCCCATGGCACAGCCGGAATAGGGCGCGATATACTGCAGCGGGCTTGCCTCGGATGCAGTCGCAGCTACGACCATGGTGTAATCCATGGCGCCGTTCTTCGTCAAAGTCTCTACCAGATTGGCTACGGTGGAACGCTTCTGACCGATGGCTACATAGATACAGATTACGTCCTGTCCCTTCTGGTTAATAATGGTGTCTACCGCAATGGCAGTCTTACCGGTCTGACGGTCACCGATGATCAGCTCACGCTGTCCACGTCCGATGGGAACCATGGAGTCAATGGCCTTAATACCGGTCTGCAGCGGCTCGGATACGCTCTTTCTCTCGCAGATACCGGGAGCCGGACTCTCGATCGGCCGGAAAGTATCCGTAACGATAGGGCCTGCGCCGTCGATCGGCTGTCCCAGGGCGTTTACGACACGTCCAATCATCGCTTCTCCGACCGGAACGGATACGACCTTGCCGGTACGTTTTACAGTCTGTCCCTCGCTGATGTTCTCATCGGAACCAAACAATACGATGGACACGCTGTTCTCTTCCAGGTTCTGGGCCATACCAAAGCTGCCGTCCTCAAACTCCAGCAGTTCGCCTGCCATACAGTTGACAAGGCCGCTGGCTCTGGCAATACCGTCGCCGACCATCAGGACCGTACCGGTCTCGTTCTGCTGAATGGCATTGTCATAATATTTGATCTGGCTGCGGATGACTTTGGAGATTTCTTCTGGTTTTAATTGCATGTTTCCATTCCATCCTTTAAACAGTTATTTTTTCAGTTACACGATTACTTCGTTCAGTTTTTTGGAAATTCCTGACATTCTGGCCTGAACCGTTCCGTCAAGCTGCTTTCCTTCCAGTTCCACACGTAAGCCTGCCACCACAGAAGCATCCAGCTTCTGTACCAGCTCCACGGTTTTTCCACTGATTTTTTCCAGCTTCGCCTTCAGGGCCGACAGCTGCGCGTCGCTTAAAGCCACTGCGCTGGTCACTACCGCCTCGGCGATTCCGTGATCCGCGTGATAGCGCCGTATAAATTCTTCACAGCAGCCCGCGAACTCTCCGAGGAGATTCCGCTCACACAGCAGCTTCATAAAATTCACCAGATAACGCTCTGCCTGTCCGCCAAAAGCGTCCTCAATGAGCTTGGTCCGTTCCGTCTTCGGAACTGAGGGCTCGCAAAGCAGCTTCACATAATCGGGATTTTCCCGGAAGATCACCCGGATCTCCTTCATCTGCTCCCCGATGGCGTCCGTAAGATTTTCTTCGGCAGCGAGGTCATAGAGACTGCCGCCATACAATCTGGCGTACTGTGTCATGATGCCTCACCTACATTCGCGATAAATTCGTCAATGAGTTTCGTGTGATCCTCTTCACTAATCTCCCGCTCGATTACCTTTCCGGCAATCTCCACGGCCATGCCGCCAATTTCATCCTTGATTTCATTGACCGCTTTTCTCTTCTCCTGGGCGATGTCGCTCTCTGCCTTGGACTTCAGGGCAGCCGCCTGCGAAGCAGCCTCCTTCAGCACCTCTTCGCTCTGAAGCGCCGCCGTTCTCTGGGCGGTGGTAAGGATCTCATTTGCCTTCTCCTTCGCTTCCTTCATGTTCTGCTCGTACTCCGTCTTAATCGCGTCCGCGTCCGCCTTGGCCTTCTCGGCTTCACGAATCTGGGCGTCCGCCAGAGCCTTTCTTTTTTCGAGCATCTCATTTACAGGCTTAAACAGAAATCGCTTGATCAGATATACCTGAATAAACAGGTTACAAATCTGCGCGACAAACGTCCACGGCACAAGACCAACTAATTCCTGTACATCCATATCTGTAACCTCCTGATTTTCTAATGATCCGGCAACGTAACGCGGATTATCCCAGGAAGTTCATGAACATACCCGGCGCAACGAAGATCAGAAGCAGACCGGTTACGAAACCGTAGATACCGGTGGTCTCTGCGATAGCGCAGCCAAGCAGCATGGTAGATGTAACATCGCCCTTGCACTCCGGCTGACGTCCGATAGCCTCGCAGGCCTTGGATACGGCATTACCCTCTCCAATACCAGGTCCGATACCGGCGATCAGCGCCAGTCCTGCTCCAATTGCACATCCTGCTAATGCGATACCTTTTGCAAGTAACTGAAATTCCATATTGATTTCCTCCTAAAATGGTTTTTAGTTTTTTAATAGTTTAACTAAGCTTATTCCTCTGCCGCGTTGGCGATATACATCACCGTCAGCATACAGAAAATAAATGCCTGCATTACGCCAGAGAACCAGTCGAAGTAGACCGACGTAATCGCCGGAAGGCCTACCGACAGGATCGGGATCTGCGACAGCACGCCTCCGAGCACACCCGGAAGCAGTCCCAGCAGCTTGCTGCTGGCCAGAGCCAGGGCTCCGTAAATCAGTGCGTTGATAACTACGCCCGAAAGGATATTACCGAAATGACGGCAGGCCAGACTGATAGGCGTAGCCAGCTCAGACAATACGTTGAACGGCGTCATAACGGCAATCGGAGTGGTAAATCCCTTCAGATAACCGCCGAATCCACTGGTCTTAATCTTCTGGGCTGTGATCATAATAAATACCACAATCGCCCAGGCAGCCTCGGTCGAAAGATCCGCGGTCGGACTCCGAAGACCGATTAAGCTGATAAGGTTCGAAACCACGCTTGTGGCAAACAGAGCCGCCACAAAAGGAATCAGCTTCCGGAACTTCTCGCCTGCATTTCCAATGACAAATTTATTGGCCATTTCCACCAACATCTCGGCCACCGCCTGACGCTTGGAGATCTTCTCCACCTTCAGGTCGTGGGTCAGCCAGATACAAAGGCCTGTGATCAGCGCCATGACAATCCAGCTCACCACCAGGGTTTCACTAATCTGAAGATCGCCCAGTATCGGAATATTCGTCGGTATCGTGAAAAAGACTCGCGCACCTGAAATATCCACTTCCATGCATCTTCACCTCCTAACTTCACATATTCCAACAGTTCCTATTTCTTCAAAATTCCCATGATCTTGATTCCCGTTCCCGGGAACAGAAGCGGAAGAATACCCGCCGCATAGTGAAAGCAGGGGGCGATAATCGCTATGATCACCCAGAGCATCTGAAACAACATTCTCTGGGAATAGCTTCCTTTTACCAGGGTCTTCACCGCGTCCTGGTCGCCTGCCTTCGCGGCCGCCTTCTGCACCATGAGACCCATCCACAGGAAATTCAGCACGGCGACAGCTCCGCCGCCGAGTCCGCCGAGAATCACCGTGTAATTAAACGGCACCTTTTCCGGCATTGTGAAGTGAAGTACCAGAAATACCAGCCACATGAGCGCCACGCCTGTGGCCGTATAAATCGCCACATGCTTCGTCTCCTCTTTAATCGCAGGCTGCATATTGTCCAAAAGCTTGCTCATACATTCCACCTTTTCTACTCGTGCCGGTTGAAGGAGATATGCTTTTTCGTCTCCTCCTTTTTCTGTCTGCCGGTCACGGATACATACAGTTTCCAGGCCACCATTCCGGAGCCTCCCATGCCAAAGAAAAATCCCGGGATATAAATCCAGCCGCCAAGTCCCGCCTTCGCGCACAGCAGCCAGCAAATACCCAGACACATCAGAAGCGGCGTCACCAGAGTGAAGCTGAACTGGGTCAGCATGGTCAGATTTTTCACGATATCCATCCACCATTTCATCTCTTTCATTTCCGCGTTCTCTCCTGCCTCGTCGTTTCCGTTTTTCTTTGTATACACACTTCTGATATTACTATTTTCGGGGGCGCAAGTCAATTTTTTTATGTTTTTTTAACATTTAAAATCACAGCGCCGAAGCCTTATTTCCTATTAAAAATAGGGGCTTTGTAAATGGTAATCAACCATACCACCAGAAACAGAAGCGCCATCTGGGAACTCATCAGCGCATAGTCCATATCCAGCAAAACCAGCAGCGCTGCCCAGGTGCCCGCCAGCAGGAAGCTCCTGCCTTTTACCAGGGTATAAATGACGATCCCCAGGAACAACAGGGTAAATACGATACCCACCGGGATGGAAAACCGGAGCATCTGGTTAAAAAATACATTGTGGGCATTATTTACCAGGAAACCGCCCAGCTCGTCCACGGAAATGACCGACTCGCCAAAGCGCAGACCCCAGCCCTCCGGATGCTTCAGAATGATCTGCCATACAGATTTCCAGATGGGAACCCGGTTACCCAGGTTCATAATGTTGCGCTCCGCCATAAGCTTATAGGCCGTTGCTCCGGCCACAACCAAAAATCCTCCTGCTGCAGGATAATACCATTTTTTCATCTTAAAATGCTTCCAGTCCACCTGATCCAGCACGCTTCCAATAATAATCAGGAACACGCCCGCAATTCCCGTCCAGGAATGGGTCAAATACAGGCAGACAAGCAGCAGCGCCGTGCTGAGCGCAAAGGTCACTGTGCTCCGGAACTTCTTCCGATACGCGATAAACAGGGCGATAAAGGCCACCAGCATCAGCGCATATTCGCTTTTATGGCTGTAAATCCAGTAATGGCGGGATTCATAGAAATCCCCTGGCAGTTCAAAGAAAATAAACTGATTGTTGCAGACCATAAACTTGGTGTAGCCCATCAGATAATAAACCAGGCTGACCGCATTCGATATCACGATACAATGAAGCAGGAACCGGACATTATCCTGCTTTCCCTCATCCGGCCGCACCTGAAAGATGGCGAGCACCGCAAACAGCACAAAGGCTACGGTATTATTTACCTGCTCCCAGTACCAGTGCAGATACTTGTGATTAAAATACAGTGACAATAGATTATACACCAGCAGTCCGGCAAAATAAACCAGCGCCGCGCCCGAAAGCGGCCAGATCTTCTCCTTCTTCTTCCATACCTGTATCGCCATATATAGCGCCATCATAAAGTATGCCCAGGAAAAGCCCGCGTAATAGGCGCTCTGGTACACATCCGTATAAGGGCTGTAAAACGCCGGAAACAACAGGAAAAAGACGATCGCGCCTTTCAAAATCCAGGAATCCGCCTCATGCTCCTTCAACCAGTTCATTGGAATACTCCCTTCGTTACAATACAAAAATCTTTTTTTATTATAACAAGTTTTTATGGACGCTACAAGTAGCAGAAGGCCCCGCATTGCGGAAACACTTGACATCTATGGAAGATTATGCTAATTAATAAGTAATCGAGTTTTGTAAGAGCTCTGCGGCATCGTATCGTGGGGACAGAAATGCAGGATGATCGATGATAAAGTTTTCCATATGAATGTTATTTTATTCCGGCCCGTGAAGGGGCGGTCTGTTTTTATATGACTTTATCCGACAATGATGTTCTGTTGCGCCTTGCAAAACTGCATGGCGCTTTTTTTATGGGACTCGGTAAATCATTTTAAGGAGGGTCAATTTATGACTTTAAAAGAACAGATGCCCTTAATCCGCGTGGACAAGCTCTATGAGTCCTTGCGCTATAACGAGTATTCCCCGGAAAACGGAATGGGCGAAATCGTCGACAACTCTGTGGAAGCCGGCGCTGCCCGCATCGATCTCTGCATTACCAGAAGCAAACAAAAAGGGAAAGGACGGCCCAAAACCAGAATTACCGAGATCGCCGTGGCCGATAACGGCTGTGGCATGGATTTCACCACCATCAGCAAATGCCTGGCTCTGGGCGAATCCATCCGTCCCGCCAACCGGGAACGGCCGGGAATCGGACGCTTCGGCGTGGGCATGACCCTGGGCAGTATCTCCCTGGCCCGGCGTGTAGAAGTCTATTCCCGCATGAATCCGGAAGAGGATTTTCTCTATTCTTACATCGACCTGGACGAGGTCAACGCCCGCAAGCTGAAGAAGCTGCCGGTTCCCGTTCCCAAAACACCTGCGGAAGAGTACGCCGCTCTTCTGAAAGGCCAGGCCGGAACCATCGTCCTTCTGAAAAACTGCGACCGTATCGACGGCGATCTGGAGGGACTGGCCCATTATCTGGGACGGACCTACCGCAAATTTATTGAACGGGGCTTGAAACTGTTCATGCATCTCCGTATGGACGGGGAGCCCGGCTTTCAGACGGAGCCGATTTATCTTCATGATCCGCTCTACATCGCGGGTCCGACGAAATTTGACGCAGAGAACCGGGAAAAAGGGCTTCCCATGGAGCCGAAAGCTACCGATTGGGGAACCATCCGCATTCCCAAGGAAATCGAAAATCAGCCCGGAAAGACGGCAGACGTCATCATCCACCTGACTCTGCTTCCCGAGGAGTGGCGAAAAATCCGAGGCGATGGAGGTTCTCAGGAAGCTCGAAAACGAAAAATCCACGAAAACGAAGGCATATCTATTCTCCGGGCTGATCGCGAGGTCCTGTATGGACATGTCCCCTATATCACCGGAAAAAAGGGCGAAGCCAAATCCCTTGATATTGACCGTTTCTGGGGTTGCGAAATCTCTTTCCCGCCTGAACTGGACAGCTATTTTCAGGTCCGCTATATCAAACGTGGCGCAGAGCCCATCGAAAGCCTGAAAGAGCAGATTCGAAATGAATTGATGAAATATATACCGGGCGCCCGGAAAATTATCCGGGAGTTTTTCTCCAAAAATGAAGCCGCTGCCGACGAAGAACAAAGCGATTTCGCTGCCGCGGAAAATACCATGGCTGAAATCTCCCACAATCTGCCGCAGGGGCCCGGCACCACACAGGTGACGCCGGAAGAAGCGGACAACAAACTGAATCTGACCGTCCAGGAGGCCCTGTCTACCAAGCGGCCTGATCCCCAGGAGCAAAAAGCTGCTCAGGAAAAGAAAAAGGAAGAACTGCGCAGCAAACCCTACTCGGTCGAGCTGGTTTCTTATCCGAAATCCTTCTTCTTTGAAACCGTTCACACTCCGGGTTCCGTCATTATCAAGCTGAATGTAAATCATCCTTTTTATGACGCGATCATGAAGCCCCTCCGAACCGCCCGTATCACGGACGATTCCGGCTCCAGTCGCAAGACCTGGGACGCCCTTCTTATGATGCTTTTCGCCTACGCCAAGGCGGAAACCATGTTCGAACGTGAAAATGAAGCTCTGTTGGAACAGCTCCGCAATCAGTGGGGCGCTGTCCTGTCCACCGCCATCGACGAAACCCATAAGGATTCTTCCGACGATTAATGAAGGGGGACTACTTATGAAAAAGATCAAATGGCTGCATTTGTCCGATATCCATCTGAACAAACAGGACGTAGACACCCGGCTCATGCGCAAAAAGCTGCCGGAATATCTGCGGGAAAATCATATTCTCTGCGATTACATCTTCTTTACCGGCGATCTGCGCTATGCGCCATCCGGTGATTTCGCGGAGGATACCCTTTCCTTTCTGGCCGCTCTCTGCGACGCTGTCGGCACCGATATAAACCATCTTTATATCGTTCCGGGAAATCACGACATCGATCGGAAAGCAGGAACACGCGAGGCCGCCATCGAGGAAATGATGGAGTCCTATCATCCTAAGGCGGGAACGATTTCACCGGAAGCTCTGACCCGTATCTCGGACGGAAAGCAGGATTTCACCGCCCTTATGGAACAATTATACCCCAAAAACGATCCCCGTCTGGCCTGTTACCGCGACCCGGTTCATCCCCATTTCTGCATCGAGACCGACGACTTTAACCTGCTCCACATTGACACCACGCTCTCCTATATGCACGGTCGGGAGCGCGATCTGATCATCGGTTCTGAGCTTTTTCTGAACCTGCTGGAGCAGCTCAATCAGCAAAAGCCTACGATTTTGCTGACCCATTACTCCTTCGATTACCTGTCCCGGGCGGAGCAGCAAATGCTCCTCAGCCTCATGCGGGACTACAATGTCCAGCTCTGGTTTGCCGGACACGAACATTCGGATCTGCTGCGGCAACAACGGGATTATTTTTTCGAATTCCAATGCGGCAACCTGCTTCACGAAGACGAAGGCACCAAGAGCAGCATCATCCTGGGCGAATACGACCCTTCCAGCTGTACCGGCGCTATCCGCGTGTACCTCTGGAACTCCCCGGACGGCTGGGCTCCCTATCCCTACATCTACCCCAGCGGAGCAGATAAGAGCGTCTATCCGTTTGCACTGCAGACGTCCGGCTATAAGATCAACCAGATTGTAAATGCGGCCGGACAGACGCCTGCTACTTCCACGGAAGCCTTTCCCGTCCCCAGGTCCGCCGCCTGTCTTCCTGAACAGCTCTACCAGATGTCCGAAGGCACCTATCAAAGCTGGAAGGAGCAATTCGACGCCCGGGAAGAATATTCGGGATTTCTCTATCTGGACGGCAGCATCACTCCCTTCTGTCCGGTGCAGATACTGCGGCTTTCTTTTCCTTATGGAAGCTGCCTCCATATCCGCGCCGACGGATTTCAGATTACCCTGACAGAATCCCGATCCGCTTTACCGGAAATCTCTTTCTGTTACCGGCTGAGCTGTTATCAGGATGTGGACGAGCGTCTTTACCGGTTCCGACGGATAAAGGAATATCTCAGTGCCCGGAAGGCCTTTGTCAAGGTGACCGGGAACGAAGCATACAACCTGCATTTTTCCGTCCACTCTAATCAGAAATCCTGGAAAGAGCTCTGCCAGGAGACCGATTTCTGGCTGGAGCAGATGGAGCGCATTGCCCGGATTGAAAATCATTTTCACATCAAATTTCAGCTGCCCGAACAGGCCGATGAGACCGATTATCTGACCATTGAGCTACTCAGCGACGCCCTTAGTGGAAAATCTGTCCGTCACCTGCCTGCCGCCAAAATGCCGCATCCCGGTTTGCGCAAAAAATTTACGCAGGAGACCGACATCTGGTACAACGACGGCGCAGATCTGCCGGATCTCCAGCTTTTCGGATACTATTTTCACCCCACGGCGCAATATATCGCCGCCGGAGAATTTCGCTGGAATAAGCAAAAAAGCGCATGGGAATCTGATTTTGAAAATGGAGGAATCGCCATTCTTGTGGACTTTGAACTGAGCCAGGAGACCGCGACGAACCGGGCGCTCACCCTACGCGTTCCCTTTTCCGAGTTTGCTGATGAACTGAATCCCGCCCACATCGCTCAGATTTCCACGGAAGACTCCGGGCTTTTTCTCCGCTATGTTCGAATGACCCACGATATTCTGGAGATTCACCAGAAATATCTGATTTATCAGGAACAGCTGACCAAGTGGATCGCATGGGATATGCAGAACACTGCACCGAACGCCAGACCCACCCTGACGGATACTCTTTCCGTCAATGAGCTCTCCTCCGCTGTAGTAAGAACCGGAACTGATTTGGCCGAAAAGCTGGAAGATTTTACAGCTGTCTTTCAGCTTACCCCTGCTGACCAACCATTTCGGGATGCTTATATGCACGAAAATATCAGCTACTGCTTTATGCGTGTGATAAATGTTTTAAACAGCAAGGGCTATTCCCTTCTGGAACACGATAAAGACGGATACTTCTACCACTTACCCAGAATCCGCCGCATGATACGAGCAGAAAAGGATACGAATTTAGATGAATTCTTTAAGCTTTACCAGGAGCTTCCCGAAACCGTATCCAATCCCAAACGGTTGGAGCACTATAATCTGATGCGCAATTTCATCTATTCCATCGCGCAGATGTATCGGGACTATCATCATCTGACCCGTCCGGTTCTGACCGCCCTGGTCTCACAGATGCAGGCCAAGCTGTCCGAGCACCAGGAGCTCGTCATGAAGACCGGTCATTTTGCCGACTGGGTTCTCTACACCCTGGAGGGCGAAAAAGACGTAGCTCATGCCTTTGAGAAAAATGCGGATATTCTGCATGATTTCGATCTTCTGGAAGCCGAGGCTGAGGAGAATCTGCAGCTGGCCGGGAGTCATAGAATTGATATTTAGGTTCGGGTAATTTGTCCTGGGCGCAGTCATGATAAAGTGAGGGCGAGGCCGCGAATTCGCGGGCCTCGCCCTCTGTTCATGGATATTTTCTACTGTATTATCTTTTTATACGCTCCATCTTACATTCATGTCTCTTCGTTTTCTTATCATAGTTGATTCCTACTAAAATCACTTGTTTTACTCTGTCCGGGATTCCGGTGATATAATTTTTCGTCTTTATCTGCGTCAATGCTTCGTCTACATTTCCATCATATTTTAACTCTAAAATAATTCCAGGATTTGACTGCTTTCTTGGAATCATAATACAATCTGCAATACCCTTTCCTGCATTTTCTTCAAATTTCAGCTCATATTCGTCAATTGCAGCATAATACGCAAGATGTATCACACATTTCAAGGTATGTTCGTTGTTATACTCTTTAAATTCATGCATCCCATCATGAACTCCCTCCAGAATCTGTGCTACCGTTTCCGCATCCATCTGCTGTGTTGCCTCTAAAAGGCGTTTTGATTGATTCAGTAACCGGGATACCTCGCCCCAGGAAAGCTTTTTTATCGTATTGCCAAACTCTTCCTGCATTTCCCGATTTGGAATTCTTGCTTTCCCATTTCGAATTGTCAGATACCCCAAATGTATCAGAGCTGTAATCACTTCATCCTTATCACGAAAGCTGTCCAAATCATTGGAAAAGCCAAGAACATTTACCGGGATTTCTTCCCCTCCGAGAAGTCTTGTGACGGCCTGCCCCAAGCCGTCAAAATCCATGGTAATATAATCTTCCAGCTCGGAAAAACCACCCGTATTTGCCCAGTAATCACTGCATATTCCTGATTCTAATGCTTCTATCACGGAACGCGGATTATATTTTTCTACTCCTCCCAGACCACAATAGCCATCGTACCATTCCGTAAGTTCTTCAAACATATCCTCAGATGCAGTCTGACATAGCTCTTTTACTTCCTCTTTACTAAATCCAAAATATGGATCCATCTGCTTCGGTTCCAGCATTGTGTACTCCCGGAACATATTCAGCGCAGAACCTGTATTATACTTTTTTATGGGCAAAATTCCCGTCATATATACCAGCTCCACATAGGTTCGATCCTTAAATAAAAGTTTCAGAAATCCCAGAAACTGCTCCTGTTTTGCCTTCTCATTTTTCTGAAACCGGAAAATAGTATCCCATTCGTCAATCAGGAAGATGAATTTGGAACCTGTAACCTGCTGCACCATATCCAAAGCCAATGGAAGCTCCATTTTTTCGTCCAACAGACCCGGATATTCTTCTTTCAAATCATGCAGAAGATTCTTACTGAGCTTTTCAATTCCTCCGTCGGATCCAATGGTATTTTCAAAATACCCGCTGAAATTCATATATATCACATTATGCTTATTTAAGTGCTGATAAAAAGAGGGATCCTCCTTTACTTTTAATCCCCGAAAAAGTTCTTCTGCCTTGCAGCCTTTTGTATAATAGGAGGCCAGCATCTCAACTACCATACTTTTACCAAAACGTCTGGGATGTGTCACACATATCCATTTTTCTTTCGTGGAAATTTTTGAATTTATAAACGTTATAATCTTTGATTTATCTACATAATAACGCCCGCTGACGGACTCATGGAACCCATCTGTCGCATTGTTACGATTCAAGAAAAACCGATATCCCTTCATACTTCTTTACTCCCTGTCTACTCATATACGCTTTTCAGTATTTTTTCTATTTCTTCTTTCACTTCTATAAGGTGTATCAGCCTTTTTCCATCTTTTGCAGCAAGCTCAGAATAATTAATGTGTTCTGTTTCCGCATTTAAATACTGAATTCCCTGCCGGATAGAGCAGATAAACTCTTCCTCTATTTTGCTCACTTCTTTTATGTGAGCCTCGGATTCTTCCTGTCTCTTCGGCGTGTCTGTGCTTTTTTCTTCATACTTTTCTTTCACATCCGCATTTTTTTTTTGATAAACGCCCCGATCCGGATTTTCCAGACATCCAGCTTCTCTGAGTGTACGCAACACTCCCGAAATATGGTTTGTATTATAGTCTTCCCCTAATATAAAACCACGTTTACTCAATTCATCCTGTATATCTGATATTTTCCGTTTTTTTTCATCTTTCATTATTTCCTCAATTGCAGCTCTCAACCTGCTGCTCGTATCTGTCTTCTTCCCCATTTTGTTCTTCTCCTCGCCGTTTTGTTTTATTTCTTCTTTATTCTATCAATTCTTTCGCTTTTCGTCAATCTATTTCGTCTATTTTATTCTATGTTTTTTCGTTATAGATCTATTCAAAACCATTTCTATCAAGTATACTATTAAATAATAGCAAAACCTAAACTAGGATATCTCAAAAATATATACGGAGGAATTACGTTTATGAATACCAAGCAAATGCGAGAAAGTATTGTCATGGCCAAGGAACTGGATGTAGCCGGTGAATTCGTCTATGCCGCCCTGGAAAAAATAAATAAAATTGATACCTATGAAGAGGTCTCGGATATTTTCTTTATTTTATATCATTTATCTGTCGGCATTGAACGCCTGCAAAAAATTCTGCTAGTTGTACTAAATGATGTAGAGCTGGATAAAATCCAGGATTTTCTGGAAAATATAAAAATCCACAGCCACAAAAAGCTGCACAACCAAATAAGTAATCATATTGAAATATCGTTCTCTTCAGCGCAAAACGCCCTGTTAGCTGTATTAGCTGAATTCTATACTGTAGAGCGTTATGGTCGTTTTGATTTTTTTGCATATAATTATAATGATGAAAAACTGCTTACAAACTATATCAAAAAATATTGCCCCGATGTACCCGAAACTTATAATCCCGGGCATCCGGTTTTAATTAATACTGATGATATAAAAGATTTTCTAGGTAAGACTATTGGCCGCCTATGTCAAAAATACTATAACGTTATAAAAGATATTGCTCCTTCCAAAGGCATTTTCGCATACGAATTAAGGCCTGACTCTGCCGCTGAAAGAATATTTGTTTGGGACGATGAAAGATGTTCTTACCAAAAAATAATGAAAAAGGAAAAGCGAGCAATAAAAGAACTCCTGATTTATTTGCGAAATCAGGATTATGGAAATAAACTCTTAGAACACATCGGCACGATAACTCCTCTTCCTTTTGACAGTGACGCAATACAGGGATATGTCGCTGATTTATGTAACAAGACTGTATCTATTGATTTAATAAATGAAGTAGACTTTATGCATAAAGAATTGGGGAAGGAGCGTTTTGAACGTGAATTACAGGTAGATCTCATTGGAGATCGATATGTATCATTGGATTTTGATGAAGATGAATGGACTTAAAAATAAGAGGAGGCGAGGGTGCGGACATTTTCTTGGACTATCTAAGTGACCAATCCAAGTCTATGTCTGTACTCTATAGGACTCAAATATCCTAATGATTTTTTTATTCTTTTTTCATTATACCAATAAAGATAATCATTTAAAATACCAATAAATTCTGAGATGTTTACCCCAGACCAATCTGCATTATAGAACATCTCATTTTTAATTCTTCCAAATACGCCCTCACAGGCAGAATTATCAGGTGAACAGCCTTTCTTTGACATTGATCGTATGAAACCATTTTTCTCCATCCTGTCAATCCAGCCTGGCCAGCGGTAGTGTACGCCTCTGTCTGAATGTATGATTGGTTTTTCTCCTACAGATAGTAATTTAGCTGCATCGTCAAGCATAGAATTGACAAGTAATGCATCTGGAGAAGTGCTTATATTCCAATTGACAAGTAAGCCATCAAAACAATCTACTATAGGCGATAAATAAACCTTTCCTGCCGGAATTGCAAACTCGGTTATATCTGTTAACCACTTTTCGTTAGGTTTAGATGCAGAAAAATTTCTGTTAATTAGATTATCTACTGCTGGAGATATTTCACCTTGATAGGAATTATATTTACGAGTTCGTTTGATTTTTACTACAAGTTGTTCTTCTTTCATAATCCTACGAATAACTTTTTCTGAGACAATTATATTTTCACGCTTAAGTAGGGCGTGAATTCGTCTGTAACCATATCGACCTTTATTCTCTGTAAATAATTCAATGACTCTAACACGTAAAAGTGTATATTTATCTTCTTTTTGTAGGGATTGTTCCTGATAATAATAACTGCTTTTTGATAATTGTAATTTCTGTAATAATAATGGCAGTGAGTATCTATTTTTCAAGACATCGATTATCACCGCCTTCTCTCTGTTGCTGAGAGCACTCTGATCGATGTCTGGGTCTTTTTTTAATACATTTATCGTTTCTTTAAGAATGTCTATTTCTAATTGCATATCTTGCATTTGAGCCTTCAACTGATTTATTTCATCAGAAGAAATATCTGTACTTGAAACAGAACCTTCTACTAATGTTCCCGGAGTAATGTTTTTGTGATTCATAAGACCTAATGTACCTTCTTTTAAATAACGTTTTCGCCATTGATAAATACTGGCTCTACTATACCCAATGTCTTCTGAAACATATTTTATATTTTCTCCGAGCTCATAGCAACGGTGAATTGCATCTAATTTTACTTCTAATGGAGGATTGCGAGGATGATCAGGAGGATTATCAATTACAGGGTATTCTTTCCTTGTTTTGGGTGGGGTATTTTCCTCAGCAATCCATGTGTACAGATTTCTACGTGTTGGATACCCTAGAATCCTAATAGTTTCAGTTACAGACTCTGTTTGATGATATATCCGTAGTGCAATATCCTTTTGTTCTTTTGAATACATAAAAAGGCTCCTTTCAAAGCCCTATAGTAGTCCAGAATTTTGTCCGCACCCTCAGAGTATGAAGAAAGTTATTATGAAAAAGTATCTGTAATAGCGAGTTTATTAGAAAAAGAAAAGAAAGAAGAAAAAGTAAAAAAATTAAAAGAGGAGTTTAAAACACAAAAAGGAAAATTATATCATGCAGATTGTTTAGAAATATTACCGGGAATTAAGAGTGAGACAGTCGATTTGATTTTTGCAGACCCCCCATTTAATTTGAAAAAGGAGTATGCAAATGGAAGAAGTGATAATTTGTCTGTTAGTCAATATATGGAGTGGAGCAAGAAATGGTTAGATGAATGTGTAAGAGTATTGAAACCAGGCGGTGCGATATATATATATAATATTCCAAAGTGGTGTATTTATTATGCGGAATATTTAAGCTCAAAACTTTGCTTTCAGAATTGGATAGCTATTGATATGAAAAATAGTTTTCCAATAAAGGATAAATATACACCATCACATTATGGATTGCTGTATTTTACAAAAGGGAAAAAACCTAGGATTTTTAATAAACAAAGATTACCAATTCAAACATGCAGACATTGTGGCGGTGAATACAAAGATTATGGTGGATACAAAGATAAGATGAATCCACTGGGAGTTAATATTTCGGATGTATGGTATGATATTTTCCCTGTCAGGAAAGGAAAAAATAGAATATATAACGAGCTTTCTGTAAAATTGTTAGATAGAGTAATTTCTTTTAGTAGCAATGAAGGAGACTTGATCTTAGATCCATTTGGTGGGAGTGGAACAACGTTTGCAGTTGCAGAATTAATGAATAGAAATTGGATTGGTATAGAATTAGGAGATTGTGGAGTAATAAAGAATAGATTAACAGCTCCTGATAAAGATGAAGAAATTTTAGAGAGAATAAGAAGGGATAAAAATGTTTTATTTACAAAAAAAAGTATAAAATTGCGAAAAAAAAATGGATTTTGGCTTCCGGAGGTGAAGGAATGAAAGTAATAACATTTTTTAATAATAAAGGCGGCGTTGGTAAAACAACGACGATTATTAATTTGGCAAGTTATTTATCTTTTTATAAAGACAAAAAAGTATTAGTTGTAGATTTGGATCCTCAATCTAACTCTACTCAGGCAATTCTGCCAGAAGAGATATGGTTAGAATTTTATGATCCAACAAATGAAAATACTAGGAAAACAATATATGATTATTTTAGAGACATGGAAGAGGGAGATGCTAATTTTAATAATATTCCGATTCCAGTTAAAGAAGAACAAAATAAATTTGGTATTTCATTAATACCAGGTCATCCTAAATTGTCAATCATTGATGATACCATGAGCAAAAGTTGGTCAGAAACCTTATCAGGGGATAAAGGAGCAATTAGAAAATTAAACTGGCTTAATCAATTAAAAAAAGAAAATATGGGGTTTGACTACATATTAATAGATGTAGGTCCATCTTTGGGAGCGTTAAATAGAAGTGCATTACTTAATTCAGATTATTTTTTAACCCCGATGGCTTCGGATATTTTTAGTTTATTAGGAATATCAAATATTGGGGATTGGATTGATAGATGGATGAAATTATATGAAGGTGCAATTAAAACATTTATTGGAAAATTTGGAGAGGAGGAGAGTAAAAAGTTTTTTGAAAGATATTTAATAAATACAGATGTAAATAAAAGTACACGTTATATTGGATATTCAATTCAACAGTATTCAAAGAGAAAATTTAAGTCTGGAGAACGCCCAACACAGGCATATGAAAATGTTATCAAAGCTTTTCATGCAGAGATAGAAAAGGCACTTGGAAAATTTGTGAAAAAAGGAATTTTAAGTGATGATTTAAAACTAGGAGATGTTCCGTATGTTTATAGCATAATTCCTTTGTCACAGACATCGAATACTCCTATTTTTAAATTGTTATATGCAGACGGTGTACGAGGGAATCAAACAAGTAGTGTTGAAAATTATAAAAAGTATTTAGATACAATTGCAGAAAATTTTATAAAAAATACAGAGGAATAAAAAATGAGTAATATATGGCCAGATAACTTGATAGAGGAACTTGCATACAGAAGATGTTTGATTTTTTTGGGCGCAGGTGTATCGGCAACGGCTAAAAATGATAAAGGTGAATCACCAGATACATGGGAAAATTTTTTAAATAATATTAAAACAAAAATGAAAAATCCTACAGAAGATGATATCGATTTTGTTGATGAAATGTTAAAAAAGCAGAATTATTTATTGGCGCTACAAGCCATTGCTGATAGATGTGATTCTGGGGAATATAGTAATTATCTGAAAAAGCAGTATTTGAGGGGAAATTACAAACCTTCGAAGGTGCATAGTTTGATTAAAGAATTAGACAGTAAAATTGTTATAACAACGAATTTTGATAGGCTATATGAGGGATTGTGTCATGAACCCGAATACGTAACATTTGATTATACAAATACACGTTCGATAATAGGAAGTATAAAAGCTCCCGAAAATCTTATCATAAAAGCGCATGGGAATATTGATGACACTGAAAAATTAATATTTACAGCAAAACAATATTACCAGGCTCAAGAAAAATATCCGGAATTTTATCATTTAATGACGGCATTATTTTTAACACATACAGTTGTTTTTATTGGATATAGTTTAAATGATCCAGATATAAATTTGCTTTTGCAATTTTTACATAACACGGCTAATTCAGCATGCCCACATTATATGATAGATAAATCGGGAAATAAGCCGCAGCTTATTAAACATTGGAAAGATACATATAATGTTTCTTTAATAGAATATGGGGATGAATATTGTTGTCTGGAGACAAGTTTGGAGGAGTTACGCGACAGAGTAATTGAATTAAGAGCTGAACGAGGAATGCCATAACGGCAAAATAGGGGAAAATATGTATCAAAGATTTAAAAAAGAATTATTGGCTGAAATGGAAAAAAGAAGAGACATTTTGGTTATACGAAATTCAAAACCATCAATAGAGTCTATTTTTGAAGTGAAGGATTTGAATGATAAATTGTATCAAAAGATACTGGATGAATTTAATTTAATTGCAATTCAGCATGTTGAAAAGTTAATATATGATCTGTGTAAAAAGTATGAGATAGATGTAAAAAGAACAAGCGCAGACGAGCCATTTGATTTAAAAATGTCTGTTAAAGGAGAAATGAGTTATGTTGAATTAAAAACATCTCCAAGTGTGATGAATGCAGATTCTTATCATAAGTTTATATATAATGTTCAAAGGTGTTCTTGCCCAGTGTATCTTATATATTTAATAAAAGATAATTATCAGAGTAGAAATATAATTGCAAGGTATGAACGTACAGCACATGAAAAATACAATACAGATAGACTTAATGTTAAAATATTCGAAGAATTTCTCTTAGAGCAATTTGGAAATATTGAGTTTGAATTATTTAAGAAAGCCATGATATCATATAAAGATGAAATGCATCAGGCTGTGGGATATCAAGTGACAGAAATTCTTAATTCGCATAACTTGAAGATATTGAAGAATGAGCTAGAGCAAGAATTTCTTAATTTTGAATATGATCGTGTAATTAGCAATAAATTTCAAGATTTGAATAGGGTTAATTGGGAAAAAATTAAAAATCTCTTTTTGGAACAGAAACGATATAGAGTATTGCTAGGAAATAGTAACTTTGCTACTGCATTTCTTACTTCGGAATGGTTGGTAAAAAAGTATTTTTCGTTACCGGAATTGGATAATACTTTTATAATTACAGGATATTTGAAATCTATTGAACAATTGTTGTGGAAAATAGTTTTTTATGTTGGCCAAGGACGTCAAATTCGTGGTATGACAATTGAAAGTAATAATACACAAGAAATTGACACGACATTGGGATCTTTAGAGTTTTTTATTGCGAATTATGAAAATGATGATTTGTTTGATGAGATATTAGGGACGAGCACACATTTTGTAATGCGATATTTGAAAAAACAGTTATCGATGTGGAGAATAAAAAATCGAAATGGATATTTTCATAAAGATGTTTTAAAGGATAGAGAAAAGATTAATATAGTAAGAGAGGAGACATTTTTACTATATATTTTAATATTAGGTTCCCTATCTCTTGATGGCGATACTATCGCAATGTTAGAAAGTTGAATATATTGTGAAATAATAAGAAAATTTTTTGGTGAGGGGAGATATAATATATAGGTTGGTTCTAATATGGTTCTAAAAATTTCAAAAACCACAGATATTACATGAAAACCTAGATAATACGAATCAATAAAGCAAGCAAAATCAATCCAAAGCAAATAGATTCCTTCTCAAAAGCACCGCGAGGGTGGCCGTACAGTAGGATCTGGACGTGTTGCTACAATCGTCGAGTAATCTCTAATTGTAGAGCCAAATAAAGAGTGAATCTTTCCACAACCCTTGAGAAATCAAGGGTTGTGTTTTTTTATACATCAAAAAGGAATAACGAACAAATGAAAAAGCCATCTACCCAAATTTGATGGTAAATGGCTTAGTGGCTCTAAAATGGCGACTTATAGGACAAAACGTGTTGATAAAAACCGTCTTTAGCCCCAATAAATAAAGGGCTGAAGGCGGTTTAATCTTTTTCTGAACAACTTTGAGGGTGGACAAAACGTGTTGATAGAAAGTACTGTGAGCTCTTGAAAATAAAGGGTTTGCAGGCATTTAATCTTCCTTAAAATTAGAATCATGGAGGGAAGGTTAAATGAATCAAGTAAATTGTCCTATTTGTGGTAAAAAATGTGTTAAATCAGGAAAGACAAAAGCAGGTTCGCAACGTTGGCTTTGTAAGAGCTGCAAAACATCGTCGACACATAAAATAAATAATGAATCTAAGGAATTGCAGTTCTTTTTAAATTGGTTGTTTGGAAAAGAATTTCAAGCAATGATGCCTGGAGAAGGAAGAACCTTTCGAAGAAAGACAGTAAAGTTTTGGAATATAT